>UREE01000030.1 GCA_900546825.1 uncultured Collinsella sp.
GGGCATGAAGGCCGTTGCCGCCAAGGCCATCGGTGAGAACGTCGATTACTCGCTGCTGACCGACCCGACCGAGCTCGCCCTTTCGCGCAAGCTCAACGAGCTCACCGACCTGATCGCCAGCTGTGCTCGCGATCGCGCTCCGTTCCGTCTGACCCACTTTGCCGAGGAGCTCGCCGGCGACTTCCACAGCTTCTACGCTGCCTGCCAGGTTCTGCCGAGCGAGGGCCGTCCCGTCGACCCCGAGCTTTCGCGCGCCCGTCTGGCAGCTTGCGACGCTGTCCGCGTGACGCTCGCCCTGGTGCTTACCCTCGTTGGCGTTTCCGCGCCCGAGCAGATGTAATCTGCGGGTCATTTGACCGTGTAGGTTTGGTTTAACTGAGCCCTATAAGCCCGATCTCCTACGGAGGTCGGGCTTTTTTCGCAAACGCCGACGTATTGATGAATTTGGAACTGCTGGAAATACGAAACTATGCCAGTTTACTACGATGAATTGAGGAATTCTAACCACGCCGGCGTTTTGCTAAAAAGTGCAAGGCATCTACCTGCGGTTTTAGTTCAACAAGTTTCGGAGTGGTCGCGGTTGAGCGATTCATCGTAGTAAACCGCCATAGTTTTGGCGGAGGCAGTCAGATTTGTGGGTGGCAAACAAAGAGTGTCCCTTTTGACTAGTCGTTTAAGAACGTCCCCAATGACTAAGTTGCAGGTGGCGGCGGTTGTGTTACACTAACGCTGCGTAGTTGACGCAATCATCTCGATACAGATCAATGATGTCCGTCGTTTTGAACGGAACTAGACTGTTTAGCCGCCCTGAAGGTTTATGCAGGGAGCATGTGATCACAGGGCTTGAAAAGAAAGTTGAGCAAACACTGTGTCTGATCAACAGCAAGAAAACGAAATAACGACGACGCAGGCCGCTCCCGCTGCACCGGTTGCGTCGGACCAGGTCGCGGCGCCCGCTCAAGCCTCGGCTCCTGAGACGCCTAAGGCTGCTTCGACGCCTATGCCTGTAGCGGCTGAGAAGGCCGTGCCTGCAACTGGTGAGGAGGCTGCTCCGGCAAAGCCCAAGCGCACGCGCCGCACGGCCAAGCCTGCCGCTGACGGCGAGGAGGTCACCAAGCCAAAGCGCCGTACCACGCGCACGACGCGCGCCAAGCTCACCGTTGCAGCTGACTCCTCGGCGCCGATTTCCGATGAGGTCGCGCAGGCACGTGCGTTGGCGCAGATTAGCGAGGCTCAGGTGGTGCGCGCCCGCCGTCGTGCTGCCGAGCGCGAGGCCGCGGCTCTGACCGAGCTTGCAGCTCCGTCTGTACTCGAGACCCCTGCCGCCACCGAGGTTCCTGCCGCCGACCAGCCGACCGAGAAGCTGGCACCGCGCACACGCCGTCGCACGGCTGCTAAGGCCGAGCAGGTTGCGGAACAGGTAGTCCCCGAGCCCACTGAGACTTCGGTCCGTTCCGCGGCAGGGGAGGGTGCATCGTCTGTTGAGCCCGCTGCGCCTGTCGAGGCCAGCGAAGTTCCCGTTGTCGATCCGGCTTTGCGCCCGCACCGTCGCGGTCGCAAGCCTAAGGCCTTTGTCGAGGCCGAGAAGGCCGCAGCCGCAGCCGCCGCCGCTCGGGATGCTGCGGCGACCGCCAAGTCCTCAACTGCTGCCGATGAACCCGTCCAGGATGCTACGACTTCCGAGGCCGTTTCTGCCGATGCCGAGCCCGCCGACGTCCGTCCCGGTCGCAGGCGTCGCACTGCTGCTAAGCGCACGTCCAAGGCTAAGGCTGCCAAGAAGGGCGCGTCCGAGGATTCCACCGAGACGACCGCCGATGTATCGACTGATGCCGCCGAGCCCCAGGACGTCGAACAGCCTGCATCCGAGAAGCCCAAGCGCGGTCGCAAGAAGTCCGTTAAGGCCAAGGCCGCCGAGCAGCATGCTGATGTCGAAGCGCAGGTTGATTCTGGCGCCGAGGCCAATGACGCCGCTGCGGCCAATGTTGACACCACCGCAACCGATGGTGCCGCCCCCGCCGAGAGCGAAGACGGCGCCCGCCCCAACCGTCGCCAGCACAAGCGCAACGAGGAGCGCAACGAGCGCAAGGACGAGCGCAACAACGACCGTCGCAACCGCCAGCGCGATCGCAAGCAACGCAACAAGGAGCGTAATGCCGCTCCCACCGAGCCTACGCTTTCGCGCGAGGAGCTCGCTGCCATGAAGGTTGCCGAACTTCGCGAGAAGGCCAAGGAGTTCGAGATCGAGACGACCGGCAAGAAGAAGGCCGAGCTCGTCGAGGAAATCTACGTCACCGCTGCGAAGGCCGAGGGCTTCCGCGACATCAAGGGCATTCTGCAGATTCGCCCGGACAGCTCCGGCATCATCCACGCCCATGGCTACATGAAGTCCAACGACGACGCCTTCGTGCCCGCCTACCTCATCCGCTCCGCGCGCCTGCGCACGGGCGACGTCATCGAGGGCTCGCTGCGTCCTTCGCGCGGCGGCGACAAGCGTGCCGGCCTCGCCAAAATCACGACCGTCAACGGTCTGGACCCCGAGCAGATTCGCAACCGTCCCAAGTTCGGCGACCTCACCCCGGTCTATCCCAACGAGCCGCTGCGCATGGAGCACGGCAAGGACTCTATTACCGGTCGCGCCATCGACATCGTGTCACCGATCGGCAAGGGCCAGCGCGGCCTGATCGTGTCCCCGCCCAAGGCCGGCAAGACCACGATCCTCAAGAAGATCTGCCAGTCTATCTCGATTAACAACCCCGAGGTGCACCTCATCTGCCTGCTCGTCGACGAGCGCCCCGAAGAGGTCACCGATATGCAGCGTTCCATCAAGGGTGAGGTTGTGGCGTCGACCTTCGATATGCCTGCCGACAACCACACCCGCGTGGCAGAGCTCGTCATCGAGCGCGCCAAGCGCATCGTAGAGCTGGGTGGCGACGTCGTGGTGGTGCTCGACTCCATCACGCGCCTCGCCCGCGCCTACAACTTGGCGGCGCCTGCCTCGGGCCGCATCCTTTCGGGCGGCGTCGATTCGGCGGCACTGTATCCGCCCAAGCGCTTCCTGGGTGCAGCCCGCAATATCGAGAACGGCGGCTCGCTCACCATCCTGGCCTCTGCCCTCATCGACACCGGTTCCAAGATGGACGAGGTCATTTTCGAGGAGTTCAAGGGCACCGGCAACATGGAGCTTAAGCTCGACCGCGACCTGGCCGACCGCCGCATCTTCCCGGCTATCGACCCCGTTGCCTCCGGTACGCGTAACGAGGACCTGTTGGTCGACGAGCAGATGCGTCCGTTTGTCTTTGGTCTGCGTCGCATTCTTGCCGGCATGAACAATACCGAGCGTGCGGCGGCGTCGTTTATCAAGGGTCTGAAGGGCACCAACACCAACCAGGAGTTCCTGGTGCGTTCGGCCAAAAAACACAGCGACTACGAGCAGACGTTCTAGGTTGTCATCCACGCGCTGCGATAGTCATCAATGCGATAAAGGGTCGGGGCTTTGAGCCTCGGCCCCTTTCCATTGCGCCGCTCCGCGCTTATTTTTGACCGTAAGACCGACGAGCAGCAGGTTTCCCGTTTCAATCCGACATCGTCGCTTGCAATCGGCAGGGCGGTTTCGCATAATAGCTTTTAAGCTTCGCGACGGAAAACGCAGATGAAACGAACCATATACCGTTGCTTTGGGGCATAGCCCCGCTTCATCTTCTCTCGCGCAGCCAACTGAATGATGCGATTTGGGTGCTGGAAGATGGGGAGAGCTCATGGCTTCTTCTGATGCAACACAACGAGCAGTCCTTGCCGGACTTTCCTGCGGGATCGGCCTTGCCGCCCCCGTGGTGATGTATGCCGCGACGCTGCCGTTCTCGTCGGTCAACGAGACGGTTGTCGCGGGCGCTGTTCCCTTTGCCGTCGGTGCGGTGGCGGGCGTGGGCATCTATGCCGCCTCGCTGGGTATCTCCGAGTACCGTGCGCAGCGTGAAGAGCGTCTGTTCCAGCCCGATGCCATGGGCGGTGCCGCCAATCTCAATCAGCATCAAAGCGAGTTCAAGACCGCCTCGATTCCAGCTCAGCAGCAGGATGCGACTCCATATGCTGCCGCTTCTGCTTCTCAGGCTCAGTCGGAGCAGTCTACCTCGGCATTCCTTTCCGGCCTGACTGGTGCGTTCCAGCGCCGTCATGCCGATGATGGTGTCCCTACCATCGCTCGAGCCGCAGATGCCATGGACGAGGCCGAGGCTTGGTCCATGATCGACAGTATGCTCGACGACGATTCGCCGGTGAGCTGCGACCCTGCGCGCTCGCGCGACGTCTATCAAGTCGCCATCGACGAGCTCACCAACGGCGGGCAGACCGGCTCCTTCAATCGCGACGACATCGCCGCCGCGGCACGCGCCGTGTCTGGCTCCCAGGCCGCCCCTGCGGGCAGCACGGCGGCTTTTGTGGCATTCGTTGCCAACGCGGCAGCCAATAACGCCTGCAGCGCCACCTCGGCGGACGTGAACGCTTCTGCCGATAATTCGTACGTTGATGAAGCCATGACCGCGGACGAGGAGGCCGTTGCCGCCCGCCGTGCCGCCGAAAGCTCGCTTTGGGGCGCTCCTGCCCAGCAGCAGGCGGCTGAGGCTGCGCCGTACAACGCAAACCTCGCCAGCATGCCTATCATTTTCGGTGCCGCGGACATCGATCTCGATGACCTCGATGAGCCTGCAGCCATCACCGCATCGATTGATGCCCAAGATCGCATCGACACCGGTGACCTTCCGGATGCCTCGCTCGAGGTTGATGTCCCCATGGCCTATTACTCGGGCCACGAGGACATGTGGGCCGCTGCCACCGCGATTCTGGACGAGATCGACGAGCCTGCTCCTGTTGCAGCTCCCGCTCCCGTCGCTGCCCCTCAGCCTGCTGCACCCGCCTATGTCGGCCGTCACAGCGCTGTGTTCCCCGAGGATACCGCCCGTATCTCGCGCGAGGGCATCGAGCGAGCCGAGGCTATTGCCGCCGGCATTATGGAAAATCGTCGTCACGAGCGCGTCAATCAGATCCTCGAGGAAGAGATCGAGCGCCTGCAGTCCTCTACCGCCAAGCGTACGGGCCGTGCCTATCTGAGCGTTATCGAGGGCGGTACCGCCAGCTTCGCGCCGCTCCGCGCGGAGGCATAACTTCTGCATGGTTAAGATCAATCGAAAATGGGCGGTCGTGACCTGCCTGATGGCGCTCTTGATCTGGGGCAATTCGCTGGTTCCCGGCTCGGGGTCGGGCTCGCTGAGCCTAACGGTCATGGAAGCTATCCGCGATTTCCTGCGCGGCGTGGGACTTCCATATGAATGGGTGACCAACTTTGTTGTTCGCAAATGCGCGCATTTTACCGAGTATATGGTGCTCGGCATCTTGGCAACGCACGCCTTTGATTTTGAGGGCCGGCGCACCTTTGACGTGCTGCTGCCCACGGCGGTGTTCCTGCTGCTGATTCCTTCGATCGACGAGACGATTCAGCTCTTTGTGCCGGGACGCGCCGGCATGATCACCGATGTGATGATCGACTGCTGTGGTGCGGCAACGGGCGTTGTGCTCCGATATCTCTTACGGCCGCTGATGCGCGCCAAAAAAGCCGCCTAGGACGTATTGTTTGGTCCTAGGCGGCCTTTTTTATTTGAGGGCTTATATGAGGTGTGGTGGCGTCGTTCCGTAGGTCGGATTTGCCGGGCGCGCCACGCCCTGTGGGTGCGTCTGCTACTGAAGCGCCTGAGCGCCCAGGGCCAAGCAGCCCATAATGCCCTGTTTGCCCTCGAGGCTGTTGTTGACGATGTAGTTATCGATGTCGGCCATCTCGGGCGTGACGATGTAGCCGTTGAGCATCTCGGCGCACTTCTTGCGCGCGAGCGGCACGATGGGGGTGTGGTCGGCCACGCCGCCACCGATGACGATCTTTTGCGGTGCGTAGCACAGGATGTAGGTCATGAGCGCCTGCGCCAGATAGCCGGCGAGCAGGTCCATGGCCTCCGGGTCATCGGCCATCTCTCCGGCGCTCTTGCCACCCCAGCGCTTTTTGACGCCGGGACCGGCGATGAGGCCCTCGAGGCAGTTGTCGTGGAAGGGGCAGCCGCTGTGCTCGCCGATGGTGTCGCGCGGGTCGCGCGTGACCAGGATGTGACCGGCCTCGGGATGCATCATGCCGTGCACGAGCTTACCGCCCGAGAGCACGCCGGCGCCCACGCCGGTACCGATGGTCAGATACACCACGTCAGTGAGGCCCTGGGCGCAACCAAAGGTGACCTCGCCCAGGCAGGCGACGTTGACGTCGGTGTCGTAGCCGCAGGGAATATTGAGCTCGTTTTGGATGGTGCCCAGCAGGTCAAAGTAGCGCCATGCCGTTTTGGGCGTCTCCAGGATCTTGCCGTATTGGGACGAGGCAGGGTTGACTGCGGTGGGGCCAAAGGCGCCGATGCCCAGCGCGGCGATGTCCTTGTCGGCAAACCATGCGTTGACGGCCTCAACGGTCTCCTGCGGGGTCGTGGTCGCAATCTGCTCGCGTTCCAGGACCGTGCCGTCTGCATAGCCCGTGGCGCAGACCATCTTGGTGCCGCCGGCCTCGAGCGCTCCGATAAGCTGCTGCTCTGCCATAGTATTCCTCTCTGGACGAGTTGCTCCGTGACTAAAGTATAGCGCTCTAAAAAATGAATGAGGTCGCTATAAAAAGAAACCTCATGGCCCAACGGGTTCACGAGGTTTCTTTAGTGCCTTTAGTTACTGACCGTCCTTACCCGCGCGGGTTGATTTTATCACGTAGCGACTTGAGGTTCTCAAGCGCAGCGTTGAGCGTCTCGTCTCGCTTGGCAAAGTGGAAACGAATCAGATGGTTGACGGGCTCGCGGAAGAAGCTCGAGCCCGGAACGGCGCCCACGCCCACCTTGGAGGCCAAATCCTCACAGAAGTCGAGGTCGCTGTCATAGCCAAACTCCGAGATATCCATCATCACATAGTAGGCGCCCTGCGGCACGTTGTGCTCAAGACCGATGCTATCGAGCCCCTGACAGAATAGGTCGCGCTTGGCGGTGTAGAGGTCGAGGACCTCCTGGTAATAGCTGTCGTCGAATTTGAGGGCGGTGACGACAGCTTCCTGCAGGGGAGCGGCAGCACCCACGGTGAGGAAGTCGTGGACCTTTTTAATGCGCTCGGTGATCTGGGCCGGGGCGATGGTGTAGCCCAGACGCCAGCCGGTGATGGAGTAGGTCTTGGACAGCGAGCTGCAGCTGATGGTGCGCTCAAACATGCCGGGCAGCGTGGCCATATAGACGTGCTCGTGGGGCGCGTAGACGATGTGCTCGTAGACCTCGTCGGTGATGCAGTAGGTGTCGTACTTTTTGCAGAGGTCGGCGATTAAGGTGAGCTCCTCGCGCGTAAAGACCTTGCCGCAGGGGTTGGAAGGGTTGCACAGGACGATGGCCTTGGGATCGTTGTCGCGGAAGGCCGCCTCGAGTGTCTCGCGGTCAAAGTCGAACGCAGGTGGGTTAAGCGGCACGTAGATGGGCTCGGCACCCGAGAGGATCGTGTCGGCGCCGTAGTTCTCGTAGAATGGCGAGAAGATGACGACCTTGTCGCCGGGGTTTGTGACCGTCATCATGGCGGCCATCATGGCCTCGGTGGAGCCGCAGGTGACCACGATGTTCTCGTTGGGGTTGATCGGCATGCCCATAAAGTGCTCCTGCTTGGCGGCAAGCGCCTCACGCATGGCCTGGGAGCCCCAGGTGATGGAGTACTGGTGATAGAGCGGCTTGGGGTCGCTGGCGATGGCGCTCAGGCTGTTGAGCAGCTGCGCCGGGGGATCGAAGTCGGGGAAGCCCTGCGACAGGTTGACGGCGCCATACTTATTGGAGATGCGCGTCATGCGGCGGATGACCGAATCGGTAAACGTTGCCGTACGGTTGGAGAGTTCTTTCATGCTTGTCCTTTCGAGCATTTGCAGTGGGGCAAGTTTACTCCTATGAAACCGGTGGGAATTGCTCGAAATGGTCTCGAAAAACTCTTTTCAAAATTCTTGAAAATTGGGGCTTGCATCGCGTGGCGTTCCTTGCAATAATAATCGAGCGCGAAGCGCACAGGACACGGTGGGTGTAGCTCAGTTGGCTAGAGCGACGGGTTGTGGTCCCGTAGGTCGAGGGTTCGAGTCCCTTTACCCACCCCAGTTCTTGCTTCGTGTTGATATCGGGTCGTTAGCTCAGTTGGTAGAGCAGGGGACTCTTAATCCCAAGGTCCAGGGTTCGACCCCCTGACGGCCCACCAAAGATTGTTAAGACGGTCAACTTCGGTTGGCCGTCTTTTTTATTAACCTCGCATGAGGCTGAACCCGTAAGGGCACAGACGCTTTACAAGTCGAGCCTGCCCTGGGGGTCGGTGAATCCGTCTGTACCCTCCTTGAGCTTTTTCTCGTCTGCTTTCACGCGACGTTCGAGCTTCTTTGTATCTTCGGCAGGCGGTAGGTTCTCGGGTACAATTCCGCGGTCGATGAGGCTGCCACGCACGCTTGTGTTGTTCTCGACGTGCTCTTGCTTGATCTTGTCCAGACCGTACAGGTCGTGTTCCTCGGCGTTGAAGGCCGTCATCGAGTTCGTAAGGTCCTTTGCTTTGATGAGGACATCGGCTAACCTGTCCGCCAATGCCGCGCTCTTGGGTATGCCGAGCTGCTGCTTCATTTCCGCCGTGCTTCTGCCGCCGAATAACGCTTCATCGCCCTTCGACTTGATGATCGCGAATCCTTTGGAGTCCACGCCGCGTTTGAATGCAATACCCGAGAGCTGTTTCTCTGAATCGGATAGCGAGTGGCGCGCCTGTAAGCGCTGAATCTCTGCGAAGCGCTGCTCTATGAGCTCTTGGCGGCGCGTCTGCACGGCAAAGTATGCTTGGGCGAGTGCAATCTCTGGCTTGTTTGAATCTCCGTTCTGGGCGATTAAATAGCATGCATAACGCGTAAGCTTGTAGTCTTTAACCGCACGAGCGGCGACACCGGCAGTTACCATTTTCGTGGTGTCACGAAAATGGGAATCAACTGGAGTTTTATTTGTTTCGCACGAGACTTTTGCCCTCTTAACAACTTCGGCGAAGTTCTCCCATCGAGTGTATCCCATGGGTTCCATTAAATCGCGTGCGAGCCAATACTCAACGCCGTCTTCCACATTGGCGTAGCTATCAAGTTTGACACGCCACTTCTCGATATCTCTACTGTCCATATCTCCTCCTCGCTGGTCTATTGTCTATGCAGGCTTTGCACGCTCTGTATTCGGAATAAGGATACGCTGCCGTGCGGACACGAATGGGCCCCGTGCCACTTCGAGCTCACGGGGCCCATAGATATCGATTAGTTGTGTTCTGCTTTAGATAGGTGTCCAGTTTAATTCGCTCGATAGTGCGAGCCCAGGCTTTCGGTTCGGTTGCGCATGGCTTTGACCATTTCCTGTGCTAGTTGAATCTGCGACTGTATGCGGGCGAGCGCAGCGATTTCGCTGTCGTTGGCATGCGGCTTATTTAGAGCTGTGGCATCATCTTGAATGTTTTCAAGCTCGTGTAGTGCCTCGGATAGGCCTGTTTCGGTCCTGTTGATCATGCAATAGGTGCTCATCGTGTGCCTTAGGCTGTGTGTCAGGCGTTCGGCATCTGTTGCGGCTATGCCGTACTGGGGGAGGGCGATATCCGCCTTCAGGGCTGTCTCGGGCTCTTTCTGTGCTGCTTGGGCTGCCGATGCGCCTGCGATGCGCCCGAACACGATGCCGTTGGCGCTTGACAAGCCACCAATGCGGTCGGCGCCGTGCATGCCGCCTGTCGCCTCGCCGCAAGCGTAGAGGCCCTCAACGCCCGTTTGCGCGGTCTTATCGATCTTGATGCCGCCGTTAGCGGCGTGGGCATACATCGCAACGCGCATCTCGTCAGTCGGGGCGATGCCGTGCTCGTCTTGCAGCCAGGTGGCAAAGGTCTGCACAAACTCTGGGACATCCTCGCGGGGAAAGTCGTAGTGGAGTGCCAGGCCTTCGACACCTGCCTGATCGATGACGAGATCGATGGCGCTGGAAGCCAGGCGCGAAGTGAAGGGACCGTATCCGGAGCGTTGCTCAAGCAGGTCGTCCAGCTTGTCGTCGGCAATATCTACCGGCTGGTCTACATGTACGTAGCGCCAGGTTTTCTCGTTGAAGACCAGGTTGCGCTTGGGCTCGATGAAACCGGGCATCATCTGCATGAACTCTATATTAGTAAGTGTTGCGCCGTGCGCCAGCGCGATGGCCTGCGAGGAGCTGAGCACATCAGCCGACGTAAGGCTGCGCTCGAACAGGCCGCCTGTGCCACCGGTTGCGATGATCGTGGCCTTGGCAGCAAAGGGCACGATTCGATTTTCGGTGAGGTCGTAGAGCACGGTTCCGGTTATTCTACCGTTCGTGTCCTCAACAAGGTCGATAAGCTCATAGCGGGGGAGCAGGCGAATGCCGAGTGACTCGATTCGGGTCGTCAGAGCGTCCTCAAGGGGCTTGCGGGTGAGGCCGCGCCACATGCGCGTCTTGTGGTCAAAGCAGGGGATAAACTGCTTTTGCTGGGCGCTCTCGGCATTTTGTGGGCGTTGAAGTTCAACACCCAGATCCCGTTCGAGCCATGTAATTGCCTGGGGAATGCCGCGGACAAACGTCTGGACAAGCTCGGGGTCGGCGACGCCGCCACCAACGGTCTGGATGGTGTCGATGAGGTCTTGTTCGTCGTCTTCGTTAACGGGTCCGATAAGCCCCAGGCCCCAGGTGCCCGGGAAGAAGCTCGATCCACTCATAGTCTTTCCGGCGCTTGCCACAGTGACGGTTGCACCCGTGCGTGCCGCTTCGATGGCGGCGCAAAGGCCCGCAATGCCAGATCCAATTACCAGTACGTCAGTCGATTCCATCGGATTCCTTTCTCGTCCGGCGCATTGTCGCACGGGTGATCGGCAATGGGGCCGCAAAGACTCGGCAAATCGGTAAAGGGCAAATATGGCAGGGGGGCGTCATGGACGCTCTGGCGCTCCGTCTCATCACATCTCGTATTTCGCCCCAACTGATATATCGGCATTAGCTACCCTGCGACAGCGCAAACAAAAAGAGCCGCCACCTTAAAAGGTAGCGGCTCTAAAGCTCAACTATATGAGCATCGCGCGGGCGCGATTAGGCCTTGAGGGCCTCCTCGACGGCGACAGCGCAGGCGACGGTGGCACCGACCATGGGGTTATTGCCCATGCCGATGAGACCCATCATGTCGACATGCGCAGGCACGGAGGAAGAACCGGCGAACTGGGCGTCGGAGTGCATGCGGCCCATGGTGTCGGTCATGCCGTAAGAGGCAGGGCCGGCGCCCATGTTGTCCGGGTGCAGGGTACGGCCAGTGCCGCCACCAGAAGCGACGGAGAAGTACTTCTTGCCAGCCTCGAGGCGCTCCTTCTTGTAGGTGCCAGCGACGGGGTGCTGGAAGCGCGTGGGGTTGGTGGAGTTACCGGTGATCGAGATGTCGACGTTCTCGTGCCACATGATGGCAACGCCCTCGCGGACGTCGTCGGAGCCGTAGCAGTTAACGGCAGCGCGGGGACCATCGGAGTAGGGGATGGTCTCGACGACCTTGAGCTCGCCCGTGTAGTAGTCGAACTGGGTCTTTACATAAGTGAAGCCGTTGATGCGGGCGATGATCTGGGCGGCGTCCTTGCCCAGACCGTTGAGGATAACGCGCAGCGGCTTCTTGCGAGCCTTGTTGGCGTTCAGAGCCAGGCCGATAGCGCCCTCGGCGGCAGCGAAGGATTCGTGGCCGGCCAGGAAGGCAAAGCACTCGGTGTCGTCGGAGAGCAGCATAGCGCCCAGGTTGCCGTGGCCCAGACCGACCTTGCGGTCCTCGGCGACGGAGCCGGGAACGGTGAAGGCCTGGATGCCCTCGCCGATGATGGCAGCAGCCTCAGAAGCGGACTTGGCGCCACGCTTGACAGCGAGAGCGCAACCGAGGGTGTAGGCCCACTCGGCGTTCTGGAAGGCGATGGACTGGGTGTTGTTGACGATCTCACGCGGGTTGAAGCCCTTGTCGGTGCAGATCTGCAGAGCTTCCTCGAGGGAGGCGATGCCGTTGTCGGCGAGGCACTTGTTGATCTTGTCAGCGCGGCGCTCGTAACCTTCGAACGTAACAGTCATAGTTATTTCCCTCCCTTTCTACTCGTGAACCGGGAACACGCTGGCGACGGAGTGAGTCTCCTCGTCGGTGCGCGGGTCGATGTACTTGGCAGCGTTCTCCCACTGACCATAGTGGCCCATAGCGCCAGCGATGGCCTCCTCGGGGGTCTTGCCGGCCTTGACGGCGTCGGTGAACTTGCCGAGGTTCAGGAACTCGAATGCGATGATCTCGTTCTTGTCGTTGAGAGCCATGCGGGTGACGTAGCCCTGAGCGAGCTCGAGGTAACGAGCGCCCTTGGCCTTGGTGCCGAACATGGTGCCGACCTGAGAGCGAAGGCCCTTGCCGAGGTCGTCGAGGGAGGCGCCCACGGGCAGGCCGCCCTCGGAGAACGCGGTCTGGCTGCGGCCGTAAACGATCTGCAGGAAGATCTCGCGCATAGCAACGTTGATGGCGTCGCAGACGAGGTCGGTGTTGAGGGCCTCGAGGATGGTCTTACCGGGAAGGATCTCGGAAGCCATGGCGGCAGAGTGGGTCATGCCCGAGCAGCCGATGGTCTCAACGAGGGCCTCCTCGATGATGCCGTCCTTGACGTTCAGCGTGAGCTTGCAGGCGCCCTGCTGAGGTGCGCACCAACCCACACCGTGCGTAAGACCGGAGATGTCGGAAATCTCCTTAGCCTGGACCCACTTGCCCTCCTCGGGGATGGGTGCGGGGCCGTGGTATGCACCCTTGGCAACGGGGCACATGTTCTCCACTTCCTGTGAGTACTGCATGCCTCTCCTCTCTATCGTGTTGGCGTCCCGTCTGGGGGTCGTGGCTGGCGATTGCCGGGCGACCCTTCGAAAGGGACATGACATGCAGCCCCTATAATACCGCGAAATGCACGGAATATTCGGCGAACGGCTCAGTTTTCGTAGCGAGAAGTCCGGAAGTTTTAATTGAAACGGTTTAACTCTATGTTCCGTGGTCGCGAACTTCCGTAGAGGGGGTCCGTCTTTGGCAAGCTTTTGGTCAGCTCTTGTAAGCGTTGCATGGGTTGACCTGTTGCAACGGTGCCGTTCACCGCCCGTTTACTGCCTTTGGCCGCGCGAGTGTATTGTTTTGCGTGAATGTTTTGATGGCACGCTTCAATCGTGCTGTATTGGATGGCAAGCAGATCCCGGCGAAGGGAGCGCCATGCAGCGCGTTTGGAGAACGGTTACTGGCTTTTACTATGTCTGTGCCCGCGGTACGGACAAGCAGCTCATCTTTGAGGGCGATGAAGACCGGTGGGAGTTTTTGGAGCTGATGCGCGACTGCTGCCGCGAGGCGGGCGTGACGGTTATCGCCTGGTGCCTTATGGGTAATCACGTGCATTTGGTGCTTGCAGATTACGAGGACAGGATGAGCGCGGCGATGCACCGGCTGCTTTTGACGTACGCGCGGCGGTTCAATAAACGCACGGGGCGCACAGGCCATCTGTTCCAGAACCGTTTTGACCGGCGCTCGCTCGATACCGACTGGCAGGTGATGGAGGCTATTCGCTCCGTACACGCCGATCCACAGGAGGCGGGCGTTAGCCTAATCGAGCGTTATCCCTGGAGCAGCCTTGCCGAGTATCTGAGAGCGTATGACAACGATACGACGAGGGGATTTTCGGACCCTTCTTGTGTGCTTGAGCTCTTTGAGTCTGCCAAGGGGTTTCTGGATTATTCTCTGTCGATGCCCGATGGTTCCGATCCGGTGATTCACGATATGGATGAGACAGAGTGGGAGCGGCGTGCGTTTGCCGACAAGATGGCGAAGCGCCTGGGCGTGCCGCTCAACGAACTCAAGACCGTAGCGCCCTCGCGGCGAGATGGAATCATTTTCGCCCTGCACAATGTCGGCTACACGGTGCGCGAGATCGAACGGTATACGGGAATCAGCAAGAGTACCGTCTCTCGTATCGTGCGCGCTTATGCGCGGGTGAATGCTCAGGCTGAGGGCTCGGAATAGAAAATGGCCGAACCACTCTTGTCAAGCGATTCGGCCAACAAAATTCTTAAGATTTGGGACAAATACTACTGATTATTTTGTCCCGTGAGCATGCCGTCGAGGGTGCGCCAGGCGAGCTCGGCGCATTTGACGCGGGCGGGCATGTGCGAGATGTCTTGGAGCTGGGCGGCTTCGTCCAGGTCTTCCAGGTCCTCCTCGGAGAGCTGCTCGCCGCGGATCATGGCGAGGAAGAGCTCTGCCAGGCGGCGAGCTTCCTCGACGGTCTCGCCGGTGATGAGGTCGGCCATGATGTCGGCACTGGCCTGGCTGATGGCGCAACCGTGGCCGGTAAAGGAGGCCTCCTCGATCACGTTGTTCTCGACGCGTAGCTGCAAGGTGAGCTCGTCTCCGCAGCTGGGGTTGATGCCGTCGTGCTCGTGCGTGGGGGCGTCCATCTCGTACTTGTAATCGGGGTGCGAGTTGTGCTCCATTAATGTGGTGGAGGTGTACAGATTACCCATTGAACGTGCTCCAAACGTGATGCAGGCCGGCGATGAACTTGTCGATGTCGGCCTTGTCGTTGTAGAAGGCTACGCTGGCGCGGCAGCAGGCAAGGTTCTCGACGCCCAGCCAAGTGAGCAGCGGCTGCGCGCAGTGGTGGCCGGCGCGGATGCAGACGCCGTCCATGTCCATGATGCTCGCGACGTCGTGCGGATGGATGCCCTTGACGTTAAAGCTTACGACGCCGTGGTGGTTGTCCCAATAGATGGAGCCGATGATCTGGACAAAGTCGAGCTGCATGAGCTCGCCCATCAGATAGTGGACGAGTGCCTGCTCACGGGCCTGGATGTTGTCATAGCCCACGGTGTTGACTAGGTAGTCGAGTGCCGCACCCGTGGCGAAGATGCCGGCGGCGTCCTGCGTACCTGCCTCGAACTTCTCGGGGACGGGCGCCCAGACGGCGTCCTGCTCGGTGACCGAATCGATCATCTCGCCGCCTGTGAGCATGGGAGGCATGGCGTTGAGCAGGTCCATTTTGCCCCACAGCACGCCGATGCCCATGGGGCCCATGGCCTTGTGCGCGCTAAAGGCAAAGAAGTCGGCACCCAGATCGGCCACATCGACCGGCATGTGCGGCAGCGATTGCGCGCCGTCGACGACTAGATAGCCGCCGTACTTATGCACGAGCTTGCCGAGGTTCTTGACCGGGTTTTCGACGCCCAGCACGTTAGAGACCTGACCCACGGCCAAGATCTTGGTCTTGGGGCCCACCTTGGACAGAACCTCCTCGGTCGTGAGCTGGCCGGTCTTGGTGGGGTAGAGGTAGACGAGCTTGGCGCCGGTCTCGCGGCAGACCTGCTGCCATGGAATTAGGTTGGAGTGGTGCTCCATGATGGTGATGACGACCTCGTCGCCCGGCTCGAGGACTGTGGGCGCAAAGCTCTTGGCGACCAGGTTGAGCGACTCGCTCGTGTTGCGGGTGAAGACGACTTCGTTGGCCTGGGCGGCGCCGATGAGGTCGGCAATCTGCTGGCGGACCTTGGCGATGGCCTCGGTGGCCTCGACGGACAGTGAGTACAGGCCGCGCAGGGGGTTGGCGTTCATGCGCTGGTAGAAGTCGCGCTCGGCGTCGAGCACGCAGGCGGGGCGCTGCGCGGTGGCGGCGCTATCGAGGAAGGCGATCTCGGGGTGCTGCTGGAACAGCGGGAACTGCGCCTTGTAGGGATTGGTCTCGATGTCGACAGTAGGCCAGCCGCGTGAGGCCTCGTCGCTGGCGTCGAGCTCCATAGGCTCCGGTGCGGTACAGGTGTCGCATTTAACGTGCTCGGTGTCGATCATGCGAGCTCCTCCTCAAAGTTGTCGATCAGGTTGTTGCCCAAGCGGACGACGGCGGCGCGGGTGCGCTCGTCGGTCGCGGAAAGCGCGGCGTCCTCCAGCTTGGCGCGGATGAACAGGTCCTCGGCGGCGTTTTGGTCAAGGCCGCGGCAGGCGAGGTAGAACAGCTGCTCGTCGCGGACGTGACCGATGGTGGCGCCGTGGTTGCCGGCGACGTCGTCCTCGTCGCAGAGGATGACGGGAACGGTCTTGTTGTCGACGCCCTTGTTGGCCAAAAGCACCGTCTCGCGCTCGGTGCCGGTTGCACCCTTACAGCCGTGCACGAGGTCGATGGTGCCGCGGTAGACCTTCTTGGACGCGCCGGTCAGCACGCCGTTGGCGTCGATTTCGCACTCGGTCTTGCGACCGCGGTGGCGCAGCTCGTAGTTAAAGTCGCGCACCTGCTCTCGGGCGCCCAGGTAGTCAGTATCGATGGTGGCCTTGGCGGTATCGCCCAGCAGGTCGCCGGCAAGGCCGGTGGCGCTGGCGCCAGCACCCAAGACGGTGTGCTGCACGTTGACGCGCGCGCCCTCGTCCAGGAACAGGCCGGTGTCGTCGAGCGCGATCCAGCTATCGTCGAGCGTCTGCGTGCAGGCCACGTTGACGGTGGCGTACTCGTGGGCGCACACGCGTAGCACGGAACCCACGACGCCCTCGCCGGCAACGGGGGAGTCCAGGGCGATCTGCAGGTCGAGCGTCGACTGGGGACGGGCGACGACGTCGACGGCGGCGATGGCCGCGGCGGCATCGACACCGCTCACACGCACGGTAACCGTCGCGTGCTTGTATGCGGGCGCATCGATGACGATGCGCTTGGTAGCGTGCTCGGCCAAGTAGGCGTAGGCAGCCTCGCCCATGCCGGTTTCGAAGGCCTCAGCGGGGGAGAGCTCCTCCTCCAGCTTGATGGCGCCGGCCTGGTAGACGGAGGTGGCGGGCACGTCGAGCTCGGTTTCGGGCGTGATGCGGGCGCGGTCGGCGGCGTCGCCGGGGGCGGAGGCGCGGCGCTCGGGGAAACGCTCGGCCATGGCTTCCATGGCGGCGTCGAACGCGTCTGTCACGCCAGTAAACTGCTCATCCAAGCCCTCGACCTCAATGGACTCGGCGGGAGCGGCGGCAAGCTCGTCAGAGAGCTCGAGCTTGGTCTGGTTCATTTTCAACCAGCCCCAGGTTGCTGCGGGCATCGCGTTGACCTGCTCGAGTGTGGTGGCAGCGGTGTTGGTTTCCTGTTTCATTATCCGATCGCTCCTTCCATCTCGAGCTTGATCAGGTTGTTCATCTCGACGGCGTACTCCAGCGGCAGCTCCTTGGAGACCGGGTTGGCAAAGCCGTTGACGATCATGGTACGGGCCTCTTCCTCCGAGATACCGCGGCTCATCAGGTAGAACACCTTATCGTCGCCGATGCGGCCGATGGTGGCCTCGTGGCCGATGTCGACGTTCTTGGCGCGGATGTCCATGGCCGGAATAGTGTCGGAGCGGCTTTGGTCGTCGAGCATCAGCGACTGGCAGCTCACGGTTGCCTTGGAGCCCTCGGCCTTGGGCGTGGCAACGATAGAGCTGCGGAAGGTCTGAATGCCGCCGCTCTTGGAGATGCCCTTGGTCTCGACGGTTGCCGAGGTCTCGGGCGCGTTGAGCACGACCTTGCAGCCGGTATCGAGGTTCTGACCGGCGCCGGCAAAGGTGATGCCGGTAAAGCTCGACCGGGCGCGGCGGCCGTTGAGCACGCTCATGGGGTAGAGGTAGCCCACGTGGCTGCCGAAGGAGCCGCTGATCCACTCGATGTCGCCATCCTCGTCCACGCGCGCACGCTTGGTGTTGAGGTTGTACATGTTCTTGGACCAGTTCTCGATGGTCGAGTAGCGCAGGTGCGCACGCTTGCCCACAAAGAGCTCGACGGCGCCGGCGTGGAGGTTGGCCACGTTGTACTTGGGCGCGGAGCAGCCCTCGATAAAGTGCAGGTCGGCATCGTCCTCGACAATGATGAGCGTGTGCTCAAACTGGCCGGCACCCTTGGCATTGAGGCGGAAGTAGCTCTGCAGCGGAAAATCGAGCTTGGTGCCCTTGGGCACGTAGACAAACGAGCCGCCCGACCATACGGCGCCGTGCAGGGCCGCAAATTTGTGGTCGGTGGGCGGGATGAGCGTCATAAACTTCTCGTGGATGAGCGGCTCCCACTGCGGGTCGTGCAGAGCCTCCTCGATGCCGGAGTACACGATGCCCATCTTGGACGCCGTGTCCTGCATGTTGTGGTAGACCAGCTCGGAGTCGTACTGCGCGCCGACGCCTGCCAGGTAGCTGCGCTCGGCCTCGGGGATGCCCAGGCGCTCAAAGGTGTTCTTGATGTCGTCGGGCACCGACTCCCAGTCGTGCTTTTGGTCGGTGTTGGGCTTGACGTAGGTGACGATGTTGTCCATGTCCAAGCCCTCGATGGAGGGGCCCCACGTCGGGTCGGGAAAACGATTGAAGATCTCGAGGGACTTTAAGCGCAGATCGAGCATCCACTGTGGCTCGTCCTTCTTGGCGCTGATCTCGCGCACGATGTCGGGCGTGATGCCGGCGTCGAGGCGCTCGAATCCCTCCTCGCCATAGGTGAAGTCGTAGAGGCTGCGGTCGATGTCCGCGACCTCGGTGCGGTTCTTGGTCATTGCGTCGCCCCTTTACGCCTGCTGCTCGGCAGCGGCGGACTCGGCCTGGGCGCGCTGCTCGGCGGCCTCGCGCTCGAAGGTCTCAAAGCCGTTCTTGTCGATCCAGGGGATGAGCGAGGCGTCGTCCTCGCGCACGATGTGGCCCTTCACCATAACGTGGACGCGGTCGACATCCAAGTGCTCCAGGATGCGCGTGTTGTGCGTGATGATGAGCATGGAGCCGTCGCAGCTCTTGCGGTAGGCGTCCATGCCGTGGCTGACGGTGGACAGGGCGTCGACGTCTAGGCCTGAGTCAGTCTCGTCCAAGATGGCGAGCTTGGGCTGCAACAGCAAAAGCTGGAGCATCTCGACCTTCTTCTTCTCGCCGCCCGAGAAGCCCACGCCCAGCTCGCGGTTGAGATAGGCGGTATCCATGTTGAGTTCTGCCGCGAGCTCCTTCACGCGGCGGCGGAACTCCTTGCCCTTCATCTCCAGGCCGGGGCGGCCGGCGATGCTGGCGCGCAGGAAGCTCGACAGCGGCACGCCAGGGATCTCGACCGGGGCCTGGAAGCTCAAGAACAGGCCGGCGCGCGAGCGCTTGTCGGTGGTGAGCTCGGTGATGTCCTGGCCGTCAAAGACGATACGGCCGTCGTTGACCGTGTAGACGGGGTCGCCCATGACCAGGTGGCCGAGGGTGGACTTGCCGGCGCCGTTGGGGCCCATCAGCACGTGGGTCTCGCCGGCGGCGACGTTGAGGTTGACATTGTGGAGGATGGTCTTCTCGTCCACGGAGGCGGTCAGACCTTCGATGGAAAGCAGCGGATTTGCGCTCATGCTGTCCCTCTCTGTATATGGTGTACTCATAGGTGTACTAAACCCTAGGAATCTTCTCGGAATAAAGTTACTATGGGTTCGGCGTTAGTCAAGGGAAAACCCGACTAATCCACTCGACTTTTCAAATTCTGGGACAAAATAACCTGTTGTGTTTGTCCCATTTACTTAAGATTTGGGACAAACAAACCTGGTTATGTTGTCCCAGATGCGATGGGAGGGTAGGTATGCTCATTTCTTCCAAGGGCCGCTATGCCCTCCGGTTAATGATCTATATCGCGGCGCTGGGCGACGCCGAGGGCAAGATCGCCCTGCGCGAGGTTGCCGACCGCGAGCATATCTCGCAAAAGTATCTGGAGCAGCTGGTTCGTCCGCTTATGAAGGCGGGCCTGCTTAAGAGCGTGCGCGGCAAAGGCGGTGGCTACATGATGGCCAAGGACCCCGCCGAGGTGCGTGCTGGCGACATCCTGCGCGCTGTCGAGGGCAGCACGGCGCCCGTGGCGTGCGACGGCATCGACAACAGCTGCACCCGCAGCGATTTGTGCTCGACCGTCAAGTTCTGGCGCGGTCTGGACGACGTGATCGAAAAGTACGTCGACGGCGTGACGTTGGCCGACCTGGCCGCCGTCCCCGAGATCAACTTTGACATTAAGCTGTAGGTTGAGCGCAATTCCTTAAGATTTCGCGGAGGGTTGTTGCCGTTTACCGAGGGGTTGTTGTGCAACAATGGGCGAGCTGCAATACTTATTTTTATCTTTGCAAACTGAACTTTAACTACACCAATGCAGGGAGGATCTTATGCAGCCCAAGCATTCCGCGGTTGTCGCGGGCCTGACGCTGGCGCTTTCGTTTGGCGCCGTTACCGCACCCGCGCCCGCCGCCGCCGAGGAGCCCACGCCGGGCGTTGCCTCGGATGCCACCGATATCGATAAGGGTCTCTATACCCAGCAGTCCTTCTCGGGCGTGCTGAGGTCGGTCCAGGGCGTTTCGTTTGTTAACGTGACCCCCGAGATGAAGTACTTTACCAAGTACGAGAGCCACGGCAACTATAACCAGGGCTTTTCGTATGGCGACGGCTATAACGCGCTGGGCTATTACCAGTTCGACCGTCGATGGTCGCTCATTCCGTTTATGAAGCAGGCCTACAACTACAACCCCGAAAAATACAGCATGCTCAAGGATGCGATTGATCGCGGCAGCGAGATTTCCAACACGAGCAATGCCATGTCCGAGAACGGTCAGCTCACCGACCTGGGCCGTATCGCGCAGGAGGCTTTCCAGGGTGCTTACAACACCGACCCTGTTGAGTTCTCAGCACTTCAAGATGCCTATGCGTACAACTCGTACTATGCGGTGACCGAGGCGTGGCTCAAGAGCGGCCTGGGTATTGATATTTCGGGCCGCGCCGATTGCGTCAAGGGCATGGTGTGGAGCATCACCAACATGTGCGGCACCGGTGGCTGCAGGGACTTCTTCCGCTGGGCAAACCTTTCTAACAGTATGACCGATCGCGAGTTTGTGACGGCGCTTTCCAATAGCGTGGTCAACAATGTCGCCACCAAGTATTCGAGCCAGTCCCAGTATCATGAGGGCTGGAAGAATCGTTATAAGAATGAGCTGAAGGACTGCTTGGTTTATATCGCTGAGGACGAGGCTGCCGCTGCGACGCCCGTGCAGCCCGAGCTTACGCCGGCGCCCTCGCCGACACCTGATTCGAATAACGACTCGAGTGACGATGTCAACGATGACAGGATGGATGCGCCCTCGACCGATGCTGACGGTGATGGCTCTGCTGGTGGTACTACCAACGACGGCTCTACCTCGAACGGCTCCGATTCGAACGGCTCTGCTGCGGGCGATTCGTCTTCAAGCTCTGCCGGCAATACGGACAGCGACGCTTCTGGTTCGACCGGTGCTGGCACCTCTAACTCATCCACCGGCTCGAGCGATTCGTCCGCTGACACCGGCTCTAACAACGGCTCTGGCTCTGATGTAACACCTGATTCCGATGCTTCCAAGGACGACTCGAATAAGGCGCCGGACGCCCCCGTTGCTTCGCCGGACAAGAAGCCTTCTTTCTCCGTGCAGCTTGGTTCTACGCTGGGCTCTTCGCTGATGGCTGGCGTCAATAATGGCTCGACCCAGAACAAGGACAACTCTGATCAGGTTTCCACGGAAAAGTCCGAGGCCGCAAAGGGCGACTCCAAGGACAAGGCTTCCGAGAAGACCGAATCCGATAAGGGTTCTAGCTCTGATGAGAAGGGCGACAAGTCCGCTCAGGAGAAGGACGAGGGCAAGAAGTCTGAATCTGAGGAGAAGGACGAGAACAAGGACGGAAAGAAACAGTCCAAAGACGACGAGGGCGGTGCTGACAACCAGGTCCAGGAGCAAAATGACTCCAAAACGGTGACCACCACGACCACGACGACTACAACGACCAAGTCATCTGGCGGCAATATGCCCAAGACGGGCGACTTGATCGTGATGGCGAGCCTTGCCAGCGCAAGCTTGGCCACGCTGGGTGCCACGTCTATCGTAAGTGGTAAGCATAAGCTTGATCAGCAGAAGAAGACTTCTGGGGAGGACGGCTCGGAGGAGTAATCTTCCAGATCGTTTTCTATAAGAGTTTGGGACGGGGTCCGGTGCGGCGTGAACTGCATCCCATTTCTTGGACTTTGAAATTAAG
>UREE01000031.1 GCA_900546825.1 uncultured Collinsella sp.
GAGCGTCCGGCTGATAACCGGGAGGTCACAAGTTCGAATCTTGTCAGGTCCACCACTTTCTTTCGCAATAAACACCCCAGCGAGAGCCGAGTCGCCGCTGGGGTGTTTATTACTGTCTCCGTGGGGGTTTAGCTCAGCTGGGAGAGCGCGGGCTTTGCAAGCCTGAGGTCAGGGGTTCGATCCCCCTAACCTCCACCATGATGGACCTGTAGCTCAGTTGGTTAGAGCGTCCGGCTGATAACCGGGAGGTCACAAGTTCGAATCTTGTCAGGTCCACCATCAAAACTGTGAAGAGCCCTGGGGCGTTGCCTCGGGGCTTTTTCTTGTCTGTGATAAATCTCATTTTGGTTTTGTGTGCTGTGCGAAAGATTGGGTAGTATAGCTATTCAATGCGGTGGAGCTGCCGCGTGTTAACCGCTACGTACCGGAGGTGTTCCATGGTTCGTGTCGACATAGAGACCATCGTCATGGCCGCCGGTCCCGTGCCATCGCTTATCGTGCTTCGTGAGCGCTGCGGCAAGTCGGATTCGACGGCACCGCTGCGTTCGCTTTCCATTCAGACCGGCTCGTTTGAGGCCGCGGCCATTAGCCGTGGCATCGATAGCGGTCGCGCCGAGCGCCCGATAACGCATGACCTGCTGCTCGATACCGTTGACGCCCTGGGCGCCAAGCTCGAACGCATCGAGATCGTTCGTGCCGAGCCGCCGGTGTTCTATGCGACGATTGTCGTGCTGGCCGATGGTGACGAACGAAAGATTGACGCCCGCCCCAGCGACGCCATTGCCCTTGCCGTGCGCAGCAATGCCCCCATGTTTGTGGAGGACGACATCATGAATCGCCTGGGTACCGTTTCTGCCCATGCCGAGGAAGTTGACGACGAGCAGGAGTTCGAGAAGTTCGACGAGTTCGTCCATACGCTCTCCCCCGATGATTTCTAAATGTCTGGCACGCGAGCGGAGAGGTCGCTGATGGGCACCCGCGTATCGGCTGAAGCGGCCGCCATTGCGTGTGAAGCCCAGATGCGCTCGGAGGCATCCGAGGCGGCTCGCATCGCCTATGTGACGCAGGCCCGCACGCTTCGCGAGCGCCGCGGCTCCTATATCAAGATGGTTATCATCTCCGCCCTTGTCGCGGCAATCTGCTCGCGCCTTCGTGGTACAGTTGGTGCGCTTGGGTTTTCGATCTCTACGGGTCTGGTGATCTGGGGCGTGGTCGACGCGGTAATGCTGACCAGTCAGATCAAGGTGCTCGACAAGCGCGCGATGGATATGATGCGCGCCCGCGACGCTGCCGCCAAGATCGCCGCCGAGGCACAGGAACTGTAACGACGCCAGACTCGATGGGAAGGTCTAAAGATGGCACAGGATATGCAGGACGCCGGTAACGTCTCCGCCGAGCTCGACGCCATGGTGTGCGATCTGATTGGCGCCTTCTTGGACGACCTGGCTGCGGGCGAGAACCCGGGCGTGGTTGTGGCAATTGAGGACGCCGCTTCCAACCGCTATCTGGCCGCGCTCGACGAAGATGGCGAGGAGGCATGCCTGGAGGCTGCCACCAACTTTATCTCCGAGCACAAGATGGGTCTTAAGGACGAGGGCCTGGGCCGTATCGCCCGCTATGCCATCGGCTACACCGGCTGCGTCGAGATTGACGGCGGCTATCACGATGCTCTGCTCGTGAGCTTCTTCGAAACCACGCTCGAGAGTGGTTTTTCGGCATACGTGCTGTATGAGGGCATGGGTGCCGGCGATGGTTTTATGTGGAGCGACCCTGAACCTGCAGGTGAGGAAACCCCTCTTATCTAAAATCGCTAAAATAAACGAGTTTTCGGTAAAAGGCTCAATATTCCCGCTGAGCGTTGTATCGCTGGGCGGGCC
The DNA here is from genome assembly GCA_900546825.1 of uncultured Collinsella sp. Classification (GTDB taxonomy): domain Bacteria; phylum Actinomycetota; class Coriobacteriia; order Coriobacteriales; family Coriobacteriaceae; genus Collinsella. Next base: position 1,878 of record UREE01000031.1, read on the forward strand.
GCATACGCGTGCCGTTTGTATATGGATAGAAGATAGGGGAACTACATGCGCGTAGACAATCTGAGGAACATCGCCATCATCGCTCACGTCGACCACGGCAAGACGACGATGGTCGACAAGCTCCTGCGTGCCACGGATGCCTTCCGTGCCAACCAGCAGGTCGAGGACCGCGTCCTGGACTCTAACGACCAGGAGCGCGAGCGCGGCATTACGATTCTCGCCAAGAACATCTCTATCGAGTACAAGGACGTCAAGATCAACGTCATCGACACCCCGGGCCACGCCGACTTCGGCGGCGAGGTCGAGCGCGTACTGCGTATGGCCGACGGCGCCCTGCTGCTGGTCGACGCCTTTGAGGGTCCCATGCCCCAGACCCGCTTCGTGCTGCGTCACGCTATCGACACCGGCCTTAAGATCATGATCGTCATCAACAAGATCGATCGTCCGGGTGCCAACCCCGAGAAGGCCTACAACGACTGCCTCGACCTTATGGCCGACCTGGGCGCTACCGACGACCAGCTCGAGTTTGCCATGGAGCATGTCATCTACGCCAGCGGCGTCAACGGCTTTGCCCGCCTTGACCCCAACGACGGCAACATGGACATGTACCCGCTGCTCGATATGATCATCGACGACATGCCCGCACCCGAGGTTGACGAGACCGCTCCGCTGGCCATGCAGTGCGTGACCATCGACCACTCCAACTTCGTTGGCCGTATCGGCATCGGCCGCGTGTACTCCGGTACCATCCACCAGGGCGACCAGATCCTGGTTGTCAAGAACGACGGCTCCAGCGCTACCGCCACCGTCAAGCAGCTCTTTACCTTCGACTACTTGGGCCGTACCGAGTGCCAGGAAGTCGGCGCTGGCGACATCGCCGCTGTCGTGGGTATCGACCGCACCGATATCGGCGATGTCTACACCGACCCCGAGAACCCTGTCGAGCTCGAGCCCATCGAGATCGACCCGCCGACCCTGTCCATCGTCTTTGAGGCTTCGACCTCCCCGCTCGTCGGTCGCGACGGCGACATCGTGGGCGCCCGTCAGCTCAAGGAGCGCCTGTTCAACGAGGCCGAGAACAACGTGACCATGAAGATCGAGGAGCTCGAGGACAAGAGCGGCGTCGAGGTCTCGGGCCGCGGCATCCTGCACCTGTCCGTTCTGATGGAGTCCATGCGCCGCGAGGGCTTTGAGTTCCAGGTCGGCCGTCCCCGCGTTCTGTTTAAGAAGGACGAGAACGGCAACAAGATGGAGCCTGTCGAGCAGGCCGTCGTCGAGTGCCCGGATGAGTACTCGGGCAAGGTCGTTGAGGTCTTCGGTACCTCCGGCGGCATCATGACGAGCATGGACACCTCGGGCATCGTGACGCACCTCGAGTTCAAGATCCCGACGCGCGGCATCATGGGTCTTAAGAACCGCATCATGAACGTCACCCACGGCGAGGGCGTGTTCTACCACACCTTCTTGGAGTATGGCCCCTACGCCGGCGAGATCGGCAACCGTCAGAACGGCGCTATGATCTCCATGACCACCGAGAAGGCCGTTGCCTACGCTCTGGGTACGCTGCAGGAGCGCGGCCAGCTGTTTGTTGAGCCGGGTACCGAGTGCTACGAGGGCATGATCGTGGGCGAGCGCAGCAAGGCCGGCGACATGGTCGTCAACATCGCCCGTACCAAGAACCTGGGCAACCAGCGTTCCTCGACCTCCGATATCTCCGTCCAGCTGGTGCCGCCCCGCACCTTCTCGCTGGAGGAGGCGCTGGAGTACATCGCCGACGACGAGCTGGTGGAGATCACTCCCAAGAACATCCGCCTGCGCAAGCGTCTGCTCAACGCCACCGACCGCAAGAAGGCTGCTGTCCGCGCTGGTCAGGTCAACAAATAAGCGCTGGGCTTTATAGCGACTAACAAGAAAGGGCGTCGACCGCGATGGTCGGCGCCCTTTTTGGTGCAATGGGATCAGGTTGCTTTGCGCCACCACAAAGGTGCCTGGCCCTTTTGTGGTGGTTGGCGGCTAGGCGGTGGGGAGTCCTGGCGTGTTAGCCGGCTGCTGCGGCTTGAGGTGGGCGTTGCGCCAGATGATCTGGATGGCGTAGCCGAGCGTGAAGACGAAGGCTACACCGCTGACAAAGTTGCCCATAAGAGGAAGTGCCGTGAGTGCGCCCGCGACGATACCGCCCACGGCGGCCATGGCGTAGCGGTTTTGGTTGTGTCCGACCATGCGCGCGACCGCGGTGCCCGTAAATGCCGCCGAGACCAAAGCGATGCCGATGACGCCGCACATGAGGGCGGCGGCGAGCGACAGGCCTGCAATCGAGATGATGAGCAGCAGCACGGCGGGAGCGACGGCGACCGTGCCCAGAAGACCACTTACCCACAGCGGCATGGGACGCTGATGGAGCATGCCGGCAGCGCTGGCGGTTGCGCGTGGAAAGACAAGCTCAAGCAGGATGGCGACAAAGCAGGTGGAAAGCGCCGCGGCAACGATGCCGCCGATAATGTCGTTGGCCGTAGAGGTGTTCTCGTTCTCGGTCCGGTCGATCTTGAGAGCTCCGACCTGGGCGCCCTCGGCCCGCTCGGGGTCCTGTGAGACGTGGGCGTTCACCGTGCCGGTGATGCGGGCGTTTTTACCCAGGATGAGCTTGTCGGCCCAAACCTCGACATCGCCCTCGACGGTGCCATCGATGGTCACCGTGTCGCCCGCGAGCGCTGCCGACTTGGTAGAGCCGCGCAGGGCAACCGTCTCGCCTATCGCATAGAAGCAGTTGGCGGTGCTGTCGGAATTGAGTACGACATGCTGACCGACGACCGTGACGCTGCCATCAACCGTAGTCTTGGCAATGTCGATGGTGCGCGCCGCAAGACGAACGGCGCCGCCCACCGTGCAGTCGCGGATCGAGAGGGTATCGCCCGCAGCGATGATATCGCGGTCGATGGAGGTGTCGTCCAGGTTGAGGCTCTGACCTGCCCAGTACAGGTCACCTTCGACGCCGGACGGAGTGGCGTCATTGTCGGTCGCAAGTACGTTGCCTGCGGTGTCCGTGCCGGCAAGAGCCGTAACGGGAAGTGCGGTGAGCGCCAGAGCGATGAGCGCGAATAGGATGGTGATGCGGCCCCACGCTTTACGGCGTTGGGTCGACGGGAATTGATTGTGGGGCATAGTGAATCCTTCGTCAGATGCTCGATATGCACCTAACAGGGTACCCAACGCGTGGGCGCTCTAAAAGAACCTCTCGGTTGCATTTCGAAGGATGAGCCCGCGCAATCTACTTTTTGTGGTGCAAAAAGCGCGCGATGTCCTCTTCGGTGGGGCTTTTGATGTCAAAACGCAGCGACAGCCAGCGCAGCCCCATGGTTACCGCAACGCATACGACCAGCGCGGCAACATTGCTCATGAGGCCGCTCATGACGAGGGCTACATAGCTTGCCGAGCCGGCGATGGCCGCGATGGCATAGAAGTTGGTGCGTTGGAAAATGCCCGGGACCACGCCCATAAAGCCGTCGCGCAGCATGCCGCCGCCCACGGCGGTAAAGAAGCCCATCATGATACATACGGCGGGCGCAAATCCGTACACCAACGCCTTGTCCGCGCCGGTTGCTGCATAGATGCCGACCGAGATGATGTCGAGCAGGGGAATGAGTTTTTCGGGCTTATCGACGATTGCCGGGAAGATATAGATGATGGCGGCTGTGGCGATGGAGAGCGGTAGTGCCATGGGCTGGTTGAGGATGTAGACGTTGCCGACCTGGAGCGTCATATCGCGCAAAAGACCGCCGCCCAGACCGCAGACCACCGCGAGCGCGACCGCGCCCACCAGGTCGAGCTTGTGCTCGCGCGCGACCAACACGCCCGAGATTGAAGCCGCGACGACGGCGAACATTTCGAGCCAAAACGGGATGGCGACCATGGCATCTGTGGCGTGTGAGGTAACGGTCATAGCGGCGACGACGGGCAAGATGGGGTCCTTTTGGTTGCGGGTTTAGACAATGCCCGTACATAGTACATGGTTGGCGGGCGTGGTGATTCTATTGCTCGGTAAACGGTCGGGACTGGGTGGGGGCGTAGGTTCCATGTTTGGGGATCTGGGTCGATGCTGAACGCGATGGGGGCGTGGCTGAATAGGAGGGATGTCCAAATTTTGAGCAGCGCTCAAAATTTATCCGGTCGGCTTACGCCGACCGCGCTGCGCTAAAAACGCGCCACTGGCGCGTTTTCTTTACGCTTTGCGCCCTGGCTGGTTCGAATCCCTCCTCCTCCGCCGTATTTGCTTGTAAGGGACTCTAAACAAAAAAGCCCCCGTTTTCGGGAGCTTTCTCAACCAAAATGGCGGAGGAGGAGGGATTCGAACCCTCGTGACCTTATACAGGCCAAACGGTTTTCGAGACCGCCGCATTCAACCACTCTGCCACCCCTCCGCGTGGGGTAAAAACAAAGCAGGCTCGAAGGCCTGCTTTGGAATTAACTGGCGGAGAGTCAGGGATTTGAACCCTGGAGACGCTTTTGACGCCTACACGATTTCCAATCGTGCTCCTTCGGCCACTCGGACAACTCTCCGTTAAATGCGAAAGTCAGTATACACGAGGAATCGCAAAGTGCAAACAGAAAAGTTGGCATTTTTTAAAACGCTTGGCCGTGCTTGGCGCTGCAGTGGGGCTTGAGGTCCCAAAAAACGGCTTCCGACCAGCGTGGTTGATCAACTCAATTGTTCAAAAAAGGGTATTCATAAGCGACTTGGCAATGAATTTAAAAATCTTTGGGTGGTGCTGTGGGCCACTGGTATGCATTTTGCGACCACAGCCTTGTGCCCGCTGACCTGCGGCCTGGCTCAGCTTGTCCCCACGGCACCGTATCTTGAACACAGATCCGTCAAGCTCTTGGTCGGCATTTGGTTGGAATGCGCATGAAGTGCCGTGTGAGCATGGACATATGTGGAGGTCATGAGGTTGTAGCTGCATATTCTTGCAGCCTAGGAGGTTGAAAGATATTATTACCAAGTCTTTTCCTGCTTCAGGCGCACCTTCACGACCTGAAGCCACATTTGCCCAGAGGAGGTGACAATATGAAGGCTTATGAACTGCTGTTCTTTGTTGACCCGTCGCTCGACCCCGAGACTCGTCTCGCTGTTATGAAGCGTATCGATACCACGATCGCTGAGGGCGCTGGCAAGGTCGACTCCGTTGACGAGTGGGGCAAGCGCAAGCTCGCCTACGAGATCAACGACCTCACCGATGGTGACTACACCCTCATCAACTTCCACGCAGATCCTACCCAGATCGCCGAGCTTGATCGCGTCCTGCGCATCACCGACGCTGTGGTCCGCCACATGATCGTCCGTCGCGACGACCAGGAGTAAGACTGTCGTTTTGGACTGGGCTTGTGCCCCAAGAGGAAGTAGTGAGTTATGAGCATCAATCGAGTGAACATCACCGGTAACCTCACCCGCGATCCCGAGCTGCGCGCCACCGCCGGCGGAACCCAGGTTCTGTCCTTTGGCGTCGCCGTGAACGATCGTCGCCGCAACGCGCAGACTGGCGAGTGGGAGGACTATCCCAACTTTGTCGACTGCACCATGTTCGGCACCCGCGCCGAGGCCGTGAGCCGTTTCCTGGCAAAGGGAAACAAGGTCGCGATCGAGGGCAAGCTGCGCTACAGCTCTTGGGAGCGCGACGGCCAGCGCCGGAGCAAGCTTGAGGTCATCGTCGATGAGATCGAGTTTATGAGCTCCCGTGGTGGCCAGGGTGGCTACGACCAGGGCGGTTACGCCCCCGCAGCTCCCGCGCCCGCAGCACGTCCTGCCGCACCGGTGGCTACGCCGCCCGCGGTCGACGTCTACGATGAGGACATCCCGTTCTAAGGGTTGTTCACCTATTTTTGAGTGAGAGGCGGCTTCGGTTCGCCGAAGTTGCCAAACGAAAGGTATTTTGACATGGCTAATGATTTTTCTGCACGTCAGCCGCGTCGTAAGTACTGCCAGTTCTGCAAGGAGAACACTGAGTTCATCGACTATAAGGACACTCAGCTTCTCCGTAAGTACATGACCGACCGTGGCAAGATTAAGCCCCGTCGCGTCACTGGCGCTTGCACGCAGCATCAGCATGACATCGCCAACGCCATCAAGCGCGCCCGCGAGATGGCTCTCCTGCCGTACACCGTCCCCGTGGTTTCCTCTCGTGGCAACCGCGACCGCGGCTAAGAAGGGAGACGCATCATGAAGGTTATTCTTCTCGATGAGATCAAGGGCAAGGGCGGCGAGGGTGACGTCGTAGAGGTCGCTCAGGGTTACGCTGAGAACTTCCTGTTCCCCAAGAAGCTCGCTGTTGCCGCCACCAAGGGCAACCTCAAGCAGCTTGACGAGCGTCGCAACAACATCGCCAAGCGCGAGGCCGTCCGTCTGGCTACCGCCAACGAGACCAAGGCTGCCTTCGAGGGCAAGACGGTCACCGTTGACGTCAAGGTCGGCGACGAGGGCATCCTCTTTGGCTCCGTTACCGCCGCTATGATCGCTGACGCCATCAAGGCTCAGCTCGGTATGGACATCGACCGCAAGCGCGTCGAGCTCGGTAAGCCCATCAAGGTTGCCGGTGCCCACACCGTTGCCATCTCGCTGTACCGCGAGATCAAGGCCGAGGTTGTCGTTCTCGTCGGCGTTACCGCCGAGGAGCTCGCTGCCGAGGCTGAGGTCGAGGAGGCCGCTGAGGTCGCCGAGGCCGAGACCGCCGAGGTCGAGACTGAGGCTGCTGCCGAGTAGCATTTGCTGCAACGCAACAATCTTGTTCTAAGAAGGGCGCTCTGGGAAACCAGGGCGCCCTTTTGTTTTTTGCGCTGAGTGAGTTTCATGGTGAACGTTGCGTCGAAGTCCTATATACAGGACCGTTCATCCGTTTGGTTCGGTGATGATTGGCGGCGCGCGGCGCGTTTTGGGACCGTGGCTGATACTATGGATGCTCGCAAGCGATATGAATGAGGATGCTCATGGCATATGACGATAGGGAGACCGGGCTGACGGTTGAGGACCGCGGCTCCAAGTTGGGTCTTCCCCAAAACCAAGATGCAGAGGCCAATGTACTGGCCGCTATGCTGCTATCGCCCGAGGTGGTCGAAGAGGCCCAGGTCGAGCTGCAGCCCGATGACTTCTACCGGCCCATTCATAAGACCATCTATACCGCGATGGTCGATATGTACAACAGCCGCATTCCCATCGACTCCATCTCGCTGATCGATTACCTGCGAAGCATCAACAAGCTTGATGCCGTGGGCGGCGAGGCCTACATTTTGGAGTTGATGGGTCAGACCCTGTCGCTCGTCAACTGGCAGCACCATGCCGCTATCGTTCGCCGCGATTCGATGCTGCGTGAGCTGATCGGCGCCACCAACGAGATCAACGCGCTGGCCTATAACGCTCCCACCGATACCAAAGAGGTCGTGGAGCTGGCCGAGAGCAAGTTGCTCAAGGTCACGGCGCGCGAGGTCAAGTCGAGCTACAAGACGCTGACCGAGTTTATGGTCGAGGCCTATAACGAGGCCGAGGAAGTGTGCCAGGCAGGCGGCCAGGCTGCGGGCGTGCCCACGGGCTTCCCGTCGCTCGACCGCATGCTCATGGGTTTTCGCGAGGGCCAGCTCATCATCATCGGCGCCCGCCCTGCTGTGGGTAAGACGTCGTTCGCCCTGAATCTGGCGCTCAACGCTGCCGCTGCCGGTTATACCGTCGGCTTCTTCTCGCTGGAGATGTCGGGCAAGGAAATTGCCCAGCGTCTGATTTGCGCCTACGCCATGATCTCGATCAGTGACTTCCGCATGGGCCGCATTAGCCCCGAGCAGTGGGCAAATATCAACGAGGCCACGCAGACCTTGTCCAAGCTCGATATTCTGATTGACGATACGCCCGGCACCACAGTGACCGAGATTCGCGCCAAGAGCCGCCGCATGCTCCACAACAAGGAGAAAGCTATCATCATCCTGGACTACCTGCAGCTGGTGAGTCCTCCGCCGGGACGCCGCTCCGAGAGCCGTACCGTCGAGGTCTCCGAGATGTCGCGTGGTCTGAAGATCATGGCCAAGGAGCTCAAGATCCCGCTCATCGCGCTGTCGCAGCTCTCGCGTCAGGTCGAATCCCGTACCGGCAAGCGCCCGCAGCTTTCCGACCTTCGTGAATCGGGCTCCATCGAGCAGGACGCCGATATCGTTATGTTCTTGGACCGCTCCGCCGACGAGGCCGAAGCCTCGCGCGACGATCGACCCGACGAGGGCGTTACGCGTATTGTCGTGGCCAAGAACCGTTCGGGCCCGATCGGCGACGTCGACCTGATGTTCCTGCCGGCATCCACGAAGTTCTATGAGCTTGATGGGGCACATGCCGAGGAGTAGGACAGGCACCCGTTGCACGGGTATACTGGGAATGTTTTGTGCTTCTGCGTGCCGGCGTGGCGCGTAGACAGTCCATGAATGTAAGGAGTAAACATGCCGTCAACCGTTTTGGTCGGTGCCCAGTGGGGCGATGAGGGCAAGGGTAAGATTTGCGACCTGGTCGCCGGCGACTTCGATGCCGTCGTACGCTACTCGGGCGGCAACAACGCCGGTCACACCATCGTCGTCAACGGCAAGAAGTACGGCCTGCACCAGGTGCCCTCCGGCATCATGTATTCCGACCATGTGTCGGTGATCGGTAACGGCTGCGTCGTCAACCCCAAGGTTGTCCTTGAGGAGATCGACATGTTCGAGGCCGACGGCATCACCACCAAGAACCTCAAGATTAGCGGCAACGCGCATGTCATCATGCCGTACCACATCGACCTGGATGGCGCCTTTGAGCAGAAGCTCGGCAAGAAGAACATCGGTACCACCAAGCGCGGTATCGGTCCGTGCTATCAGGACAAGATGGCCCGCATTGGCCTGCGCATGCAGGATATGCTGGACGAGGCGCTGTTCCGCGACAAGCTGGAGACCGCTCTCGCCCGCGTGAACCCCGAGCTTGAGCTCATCTACAACCTGCCCACCTACACCGTGGACCAGATTTGCGACGAGTACCTGCCCATGGCCGAGCGCCTGCGTCCCTACATCACCGAGACGAGCCTGCTGCTCAACAACATGATCGATGAGGGCAAGGACCTGCTGTTTGAGGGCGCCCAGGCGACGTTGCTCGACATCGACCACGGCACCTATCCGTACGTGACGTCTTCCAACTGCACCGCCGGCGGCGCCATCACCGGCTCCGGCGTGGGCATGAAGAACGTCGACCGCGTGCTGGGCGTCATGAAGGCCTATATCACCCGCGTCGGTTCGGGCCCCATGCCCACCGAGCTTTCCTATGAGTCCGAGGCCGGTCACACGCTGACCGAGGAGGGCTATGAGTACGGTGTGACCACCGGTCGCCGTCGTCGCTGCGGCTGGTTCGACGGCCCCATCGCCAACTACGCCTCACGCGTCAACGGCCTCACCGATATCGCCCTGACTAAGCTCGACGTGCTTTCGGCCTTCGACACCATCAAGGTGTGCGTGGCCTACGACGTCGATGGCGAGCGCTACACCAGCGTGCCCGAGCATCAGGTGCGCTTTGAGCATGCCAAGCCCATCTACGAGGAGCTCCCCGGCTGGAAGTGCGACATCACCGGTTGCCGCAGCTTTGATGAGCTGCCGCAGGAGGCTCAGGACTACGTGGCGTTTATCGAGGATCTGGCACACACCCGCGTGACGTTCATTGGCGTCGGCGCCGGTCGCGAGCAGATCATCAACCGATTCTGGAAGTAATCGGGACTATTTGGTTATTGCGATATACCCCTTTGCAGCCCAAGCGGGCGGCCGAGGGGTATATTTGCTTGCAAAGGGCTCGCGCGGAGCGGGCCATTCATCCATAGAGGAGGCACCCTTGAAGGCGGACACTCAAACCATCGACATCCTGTTGTTGGGCAGCGGCGGCCGTGAGCATGCTTTGGCAGCTAAGCTCGCAGCATCACCGCGCGCCGGCAAGCTCTACATCGCGCCGGGCAACGGCGGCACCGCGAGCTGCGGCGAGAACGTTGTTCTCGACGACTGCGATCCTGCGGCCGTGGCGGCGTTTGCGCAGAGCCACGGATGCGGACTCGTGGTAATTGGCCCCGAGGCTCCGCTCGTGGCGGGCGTGGCCGACGCCGTGCGCGCGGTGGGTATTCCCTGCTTTGGCCCGGGTGCCGAGGGCGCCCAGATGGAGGGCTCTAAGCTGTTCTCCAAGCAGCTCATGGAGCGCGCGGGCATTCCGACGGCAGCCTACGGCTCGTTTACCGACGAGGCTTCGGCTCTTGCTTATGCGCGTGAGCAGGGCGCTCCGCTGGTCGTCAAGGCCGACGGCCTTGCCGCGGGCAAGGGCGTTATCGTGGCGACCGAACTTGAGCAGGCCGAGGAGGCCGTGCGCGAGTGCTTTGGCGGCACCTTTGGCGATGCCGGCAACACCGTGGTTATCGAGGAGATGCTGACCGGCCCCGAGTGCTCGCTTTTGGCCTTTACCGACGGCAAGACCGTGCGCCCCATGGCCACCTCGCAGGACCACAAGCGCGCGCTCGAGGGCGACAAGGGCCCCAACACCGGCGGCATGGGTGTCTACAGCCCGGTGCCCATCGTGACCGACGAGGAGCACGCCACCATGGTGAAGGTCATGGAGCAGACCGTTGCCGAGCTTGCTGCCGAGGGCATCGACTACCGCGGCTGCCTGTACGGCGGCTTTATGCTCACGCCCGCCGGCCCCAAGGTGCTGGAGTTCAATGCCCGCTTTGGCGACCCCGAGACGCAGGTCGTGCTGCCGCGCCTTAAGAACGACCTGGTTGAGGTCATGCTGGCCTGCGCCAACTGTGAGCTCGATCAGATTGAGCTCGACTGGCGCGACGAGTGGGCCGTGGCCGTTGTCCTGACGAGCGCGGGCTATCCCGGCAGCTACGAGAGGGGCAAGGTCATCGCCGGTATCACCGATGCCGAGGCCATGGAGAACGTGACCGTGTACCACGCGGGCACTGCTGTGGTGAACGGCCAGCTCTTGACCAATGGTGGTCGCGTGCTTGCCGTGACCGCTCTGGGCGACACGTTCGAGAACGCTCGCAACCTTGCCTACGAGGCCTGCGAGAAGATTGATTTTGAGGGTAAGACCCTGCGCCACGACATCGGCCTGCGTGCGCTGCGCGGCCGCGACGCCTGGGATGCCTAAAATCCGAGAGGAATGAGACGGATGGACGAGAAGAACGAAGAGCTCGTGGACGCACAGATCGTCGAGGAGGACAGCCGCATGTATGGGCACGCCGAGGGCGAACCTGGTGGCGAGGTCGCTGACGAGCCGGCGCTGGTGCTGGGCGACGACGACCCGCACGATGCCGAGCTGCACGAGAAGATTCTTTCGGAGGAGTGCGCCTGGAAGGGCAAGATCCTCGACGTCCACCGTCTTGAGGTTGAGCTGCCTAACGGTCGCCGCAGCGCCCGCGATATCGTTCGCCATCCGGGTGCGGCGGCCGTTGTGGCGCTGACCGAGAGCGGCAAGATTGTGCTGGTGCGTCAGTACCGCACCGCCATCGACCGTGTGACGGTCGAGATTCCCGCCGGCAAGCTCGATCCAGGCGAGGACCCGCTCGATTGCGCCAAACGCGAGCTGCATGAGGAGACGGGCTTTAGGGCTGGTCGCATTCGCTTTTTGACGTCGATTGTCACGTCCTGTGGTTTTTGCGACGAGATCATTCACATCTACTTGGCTACCAAGCTGGAGTTTGATGCGCCCAACCCCGATGATGACGAGTTTGTCAACGTGGACCTGGTGCCGCTGCACGAGTTGATCGACGCCGTACTCGACGGCAAGATCGAAGACGCCAAGACCGTCGTGGGCGCCTTGGCCTGCGATAGCATCGCGCATCGCCTTGGGGGCGCGGAGCTCTAGGTTACGCGGTTTTACCAAACCGCGTAACGAGTCGACGCTGCAAACGCCCCTAAGCGGCAATCTGCCTTTCAATCGTCGCTCGCGTACCGAAGTACGCGTCGCTCCTCTTTCAAGGCACCTTGCTCGCTTAGGGACGTTTTCGCTGACGCTGCCAGAACATCGGCGTTATGCTTGTTGGGACGCTTTGTTTTCAGCCTGACCGGTTCAACCGGATTTCTCACGCTATTTATTTCTCTTCGAGGATTGCATGTTTAAAAGGTTTCTTTCGTACTACAAGCCCCAGATGGGGCTTTTTGTTGCTGATACTGTTTGTGCTCTGGTGCTTGCTGCCATTGACCTGGCGTTCCCCATTATCCTGCGCAATTTGACCGGTGGGCTCTTTACTCAGGGTCAGGCTGTCATTATGCAGGCGCTCGGCATGATTGCGGTGGGCTTGGTGCTGATGTATGCCGCCCGCTGCGCCTGCCGCTATTTTGTGAGCTATTGGGGTCACGTGATGGGCGCGCGTATGGAGTCCAAGATGCGCGAGGACCTGTTTGACCAGTATGAGCGCTTTAGCTTTGCGTACTTTGACCGCAACAGCTCGGGCGACATGATGAGCCGCGTGGTCAACGACCTGTTCGATATCTGCGAGGCGGCGCACCACGTGCCCGAGTGGATCATCATCTGCGGCATCGAGATTATCGGCTCGTTTGTGATCCTCTTTACCATCGCCCCGGTGCTGGCGCTCGCCATGGCCGTGGTGACGGCGGCGTTTGCGGTCATCATGTTTTGGCAGAACATGCGCATGCGCGAGGTCTTTAGCGACAACCGCAAAAAGATCAGCGGCATCAATGCGCAGCTGCAGGATTCGCTGGCGGGCATGCGCGTGGTCAAGAGTTTTGCCAATGAGGAGACCGAACGCTTCAAGTTCCGCGCCTCCAACAATCGCTATCTTTCGTCCAAGGAGAACATGTATCACGCCATGGGCGTCTATACCGCGACGTATGGCCTGCTCTCGGGTGTGCTCTATGTGATCGTGGTGCTGCTGGGCGGCTGGCTCGTTGCCCAAGGCCAGCTGCAGGCGGTCGACATGGCGACCTTCGCGCTCTATATTTCGCTGTTCTGCACGCCGCTCGAGACACTCGTCAATTCGGCCGAAACGTATCAGAAGGCCATCGCCGGCTTTAAGCGCATGGACGAGGTGCTCTCGACCGCGCCGGATATCCAGGACAAGCCGGGCGCTACGGATCTGCAGGTGACTGCCGGCGCCGTGGAGTATCACGACGTGTGCTTTAACTACGAGGACGTTGAGCTGGGCGAGGGCGATGCCGAAGAGCGTCCCGTTATCGACCATATGAATCTGTCCATCAAGCCCGGGCAGACCATCGCTTTGGTTGGCCCTTCGGGCGGCGGCAAGTCCACGACCTGTTCGCTGCTGCCGCGCTTTTATGACGTTGCTGCCGGATCCATTAGCATCGACGGCCAGGACGTGCGCGATGTGACGCAGCAGAGCCTGCGCCGCGCCATCGGCCTGGTGCAGCAGGATGTCTACCTGTTTGACGGAACAATCGGCGAGAACATCGCCTACGGCAAGCCGGGCGCTACGGCAGAAGAGATCGCCGAGGCCGCCCGTCGCGCCAACATCGATGCCTTTATCGAGTCGCTTCCACAGGGCTATGACACGGTCGTGGGCGAGCGCGGCAGCCGTCTTTCGGGCGGACAGAAACAGCGCGTTGCCATCGCGCGCGTGTTTCTCAAGAACCCCAAGATCCTGATTTTGGACGAGGCGACGAGTGCTTTGGATAACGAGAGCGAGGAGGCGGTGCAGGAGTCACTCGAAGAGCTGGCACGCGGCCGTACCACAATCATCATCGCCCACCGTCTTTCGACCATTAAGCATGCCGATGAGATTGCGACCGTTGAGCATGGTCGCGTTGTGGAGCGTGGCACGCACGAGGAGCTTCTCGCCCGTGGCGGCACCTATGCCCGTTACTATCGAATGCAGTTCGAAGGTGCGCGTGCGCACGAGCTCGACTGATTGATATGACAGGAAGTTTATGGCTGACAAGAACCCTTTGACTCCGGAAGAAGTGACGGAGTTATTCTCCGAAATCGATGCATCCGGTGTCTTGGATCCCACGCTTGCCAAAAAGCGCACCGAGCGCATGCGCGAGAAGGAGGCGGCGGCCAAGCGCGGTGACAAAGCGGCGCTAGCGCAGCTGCGCAGCGAGGACCGCGCGAGCCAGGCAAAACATATCGACCCGCTGTCCGAGGACGATCCTTCGGGTTCGCAGGTGAGCCATACCATTACGAAGACTGCCATGGCCGTGGTTATCGGCATCTTGGTGCTGATCGTGGGCATGCAGATTGGCTACGGCGTGATGCGTCGTCTGAACACCGCCAACCTGTCCGAGAGCGTTTCGGTCGATACCGTTTCGACGGCGCTGAAGGGCGGCCTTGAGTGGGGCAACGGCTTTACGCAGTTCCCGCTCGACTTTACCGTCGATGAAGCCGATGAGCGTACGGGCACGGTCGAGGTGACGGTGTTGGACACATCGTCTGCCAACGAGCTCGAGCTGCTGTCCAACGGGCAAATTCAGGCCGCGGCGCTTGCGACCAACGCGTTGCTCAACGATAAGATTGACCGCGTGGTGTATAACGTTCACGCCTATATCGACGAGGATAGCAACATTCAGCACGATTCCTTCTTTGGCATGTTCCCCGCGCGGGGCCACCAGAGCGCCATCCTGACGTTCGTGTGGACCAAGAGTTCATCCAACGCTACGAGTATCGACTGGAAGATGCGCATCGTGAGTATGGATGACACCATCGCCGAGCGCATTCAGAAGCAGGTGAACTCGGTGTCGTCGTTGATTGAGGACCCGGTGGTGAGCCAGACCAAGATTGACGAGGAAAAGGCCGAACGTGACCTGGAGCATCGTCTGCATGGCCGCGAGATTTTCCGCGGCGGCAAGCCCGACCGAACGCCGTCCGATCTGCTGGAACAGGACAAGAAAAAGTAAGAGGCCATTATCCCGCGTGAGCCACAAGCCCACGCGGGATAATTTTTCTGGGACGTGGATTAAATAATCATTATGCATAGAAAGTCATAATTATCATTTCGTAAACATTTCGATGAAATTAACGCCATGAGGCATGCTTGCGGTTACAATACCGCGAGGCCTAACTACACACCTTTAAGCCGGTCCTGTGAGACCGGGAAGGAGAATTATGGCGAACAACCATACCGCGGGCGCTGCCGCCCGCACCTTCGCGCCCAGCGAGCTTTGCCAGCGTATGCTGGCCAAAACCAGCAAGGGCACCTGCGGTCCCTGCATCCTGTATCTTGAGGATGGGACCATTTTTTATGGACGTGCATGCGGCGCCAAGGGCACCGCGACCGGCGAAGTCTGCTTCAACACCTCGCTCGAGGGCTACTTTGAGGTCATGACCGACCCGAGTTATGCCGGCCAAATCGTAACCATGACCTATCCGCAGATCGGCAACTACGGTATCGACGAGACCGATGTCCAGTCGGCCTTCCCCGGCGACGCCGTGCGCCCTGCGAGCGCTCCGGCTATGCGCGGCATGATCGTTCGCGATATGTGCGCCACGCCTTCTAACTGGCGCTCGGCCGTCAGTGTACCGGAGTACCTGCGCGCTCACGGCATTGTCGCTATCGAGGGTGTCGACACCCGCGCTCTGGTGCGCCATCTGCGCGACAATGGTTCCAAGATGGGCATTATCTCGACCGAGATCTTCGACGTCGACGAGCTTGCCGAGCGTCTGGCCGCAGCGCCCACGCTGGTGGGCGAGAACCTGGTCAAGACCGTAAGCTGCTCCGCGCCTCACGAGTTTGTGGCCGCCGACCTGCCTGCCACGCATGACTTTGCACTTGCCCCTGCCGCTCCTGCCCGCCACAAAGTGGTCGCCTACGACTGCGGCGTCAAGCGCGGCATTCTGGAGGGGCTGGTCCGCGCCGGCTGCGACCTTACTGTCGTGCCGTGGGATACGCCCGCGAGTGAGGTGCTCGACATGAATCCCGACGGCGTCTTTTTGTCCAATGGCCCCGGCGACCCCGATGCCGTGGTGGAGACCTACGAGCAGGTGCAGCAGTTGATCGGCAAGGTGCCGGTCTTTGGCATTTGCCTTGGTCACCAGATGATCAGCCTGGCCTGCGGCGCCCAGATGGAAAAGCTTAAGTTCGGTCACCGCGGTGGCAACCAGCCGGTCATGAACCTGGTAAGCCGTCGCGTGGAGATCACCGCACAAAACCATGGCTTTGGCCTGCTGTTCCCCAGCTTGGGCAAGCTTGTCCCCGAGCTTTCCGGCGGCGAGACCGAGCATGCGGCCGATGGAGATCTGCGCGTTTGGGTGCGCCGCGGAATCGCGCCGGTCGTGATGAACGAGCGCTTTGGCCGTATTCGCCTAACACATGTGAATCTCAACGACGGCACCGCCGAAGGCATCCAGCTGCTCGATGCCCCGTGCTTCTCGGTCCAGTACCACCCCGAGGCCTCGCCTGGCCCCACCGATGCCCACTATCTCTTTACCGCCTTTACGCGACTCATGGACGGCGAGGAGAACTACCTGGACATCGACACCGCGAAGGACCGCCTGGCTGGCTGGAATTTTGCCGAGACCGCCGCGACCGAGACCGAGGAGAACTAACATGCCGAAACGTACTGACATCAAGCGTATCCTCGTTATTGGTTCGGGCCCCATCGTTATCGGTCAGGCCTGTGAGTTCGACTACTCCGGCGCCCAGGCCTGCAAGGTGCTCAAGGAGGATGGCTTTGAGGTCATCCTGGTCAACTCCAACCCGGCGACCATCATGACCGACCCGGGCTTGGCCGACCGCACCTATGTCGAGCCCATCACCGCCGAGTTTATCGAGCGCGTGATCAAGAAAGAGCGCCCGGACGCGCTGCTGCCCACGCTGGGCGGCCAGACCGGTCTGAACGCCGCCGTCGAGCTGGCAAAGGACGGTACGCTCGACAAGTACGGCGTCGAGATGATCGGCTGCGACCTGGCCGCTATCGAGCGCGGCGAGGACCGCAAGCTCTTTAACGAGGCCATGGCCGAGATTGGCCTGGAGGTCGCGCGCTCGGGCTATGCCTACAGCGTGGCCGACGCCGAGGCTATCGCCGAGCGCGTGGGCTATCCCTGCGTACTGCGCCCGAGCTTTACCCTCGGCGGCGCCGGCGGAGGCATCGCTCACACCCACGAGGAGCTCGTCTCCATCGTGAGCCAGGGCCTGGAGCTCTCGCCTGCCCACGAGGTGCTGGTCGAGGAGTCCATCGAGGGTTGGAAAGAGTACGAGATGGAAGTCATGCGTGACCACGCCGGCAACGGCATCATCGTGTGCTCCATCGAGAATCTCGACCCCATGGGCGTGCATACCGGCGACTCCATCACCGTGGCGCCGGCGCAGACCCTCTCCGACCTTGAGTATCAGCGCATGCGCGTGGCCTCGCTCGCCATTCTGGAGAAGATCGGCGTCGAGACCGGCGGCTCCAACGTGCAGTTTGCCGTGAACCCCAACACCGGCCGCCTGATCGTCATCGAGATGAACCCGCGCGTGAGCCGTTCGTCCGCGCTGGCCTCCAAGGCCACGGGTTTCCCCATTGCCAAGGCCGCCGCGCGCCTGGCTGTGGGCTACACGCTCGACGAGATCGTCAACGACATCACCAAGGCAACGCCCGCCTGCTTTGAGCCCACGATCGACTACTGCGTGGTCAAGGTGCCGCGCTTTGCCTTCGAGAAGTTCAAGGGCACTGATCCTACGCTCACCACGCGCATGAAGGCCGTGGGCGAGATTATGGCGATCGGCCGCACCTTTGAGGAGGCCTTTGGCAAGGCTATGCGCTCGCTGGAGGATGGACACCAGGGCATTTGCGCCGGTGGCAAGGAGGGCGCTGACAAACTGAGCGATGATGAACTCGCCCAGGCCGTGGGCACCCCGACTGAGCACCGCATCTTCTTTGTGGTCGAGGCCCTACGTCGTGGCTGGGACATCGCCCGCATCCATGCCATCTGCGGTATCGATCCGTGGTACCTCAACCGCATCAACGACATGGTGCAGGTCCAGGAAAGCATCCGCGGCCTGCGTGTGGAGGATATCGACGCCGACGCGATGCGCCTGCTCAAGCAGTATGGCACGAGCGACGCCGAGATCGCCGCGCTGACCGGCTCGGACGAGCGCTTTGTGCGCGCCTACCGCAAGGGCCTGGGCGTGGTTCCCAGCATGAAGACGGTCGATACCTGCGCTGCGGAGTTCTCGAGCGCCACGGAGTACCACTACAAGACGTACGAGAACATCTACCGCACAAGCCCGCTCGCCAAGAAGTGCGTGGCTCCCGACGAGACCATGCCGGCGGACAAGCCCAAGGCGATGATCCTGGGTGCCGGCCCCAACCGTATTGGCCAGGGTATCGAGTTCGATTACTGCTGCGTGCACGCGAGCTACGCGCTGGCGGCCCGCGGCTTTGAGACCATCATGGTCAACTGCAATCCCGAGACCGTTTCGACCGACTACGACACGTCCGACCGCCTGTATTTTGAGCCGCTCACCTACGAGGACGTCATGGATGTCATCGATGTTGAGCGCCCCGACGGCGTCGTGGTGACGCTCGGCGGCCAGACTCCGCTTAAGCTGGCGCGCATGCTCGAGGAGAGCGGCGTGAACATCATGGGCACCAAGCCCGATGCCATCGACTTTGCCGAGGACCGCGAGCGCTTTGCCGCCCTGCTCGACAAGCTGGGCATCATGTATCCGCCGGCGGGCCAGGCAACCTCGTTTGAGGAGGCTGAGGCCGTGGCCGCGAACATTGGCTACCCGCTGCTGGTGCGTCCGAGCTACGTGCTGGGCGGCCGCGGCATGATGATCGCCTACGATGCCGAGCATCTGCGCGATTACATGGCCGAGGCTGCGCGCATTAGCCCCGACTACCCGGTATACCTGGACCGCTTCCTGGAGGGTGCGATCGAGTCCGATGTCGACGCCCTGTGCGATGGCGAAGAGGTTTACATCGGCGGCATCCTGGAGCATATCGAGGAGGCCGGTATTCACTCCGGCGACTCCGCGACCTGCATCCCGCCGTTCAGCTTTAGCGAGAGCCTGCAGGCGAAGCTCCGCGAGACCACGCGCCGCATCGCGATGGCGCTGGGAGTCCGCGGTCTGGTCAACGTGCAATATGCCATCAAGGGCGAGACCGTCTACGTGATCGAGGCCAACCCGCGCGCCAGCCGTACCGTGCCGTTTATCTCCAAGGCCACCGGTGTGCCGCTGGCCAAGTGCGCGGCGCGCATCATGGCAGGCGATTCCATCGCGAGCTTGGGCCTGCCGAGCGACGAACGTCAGCTGGACTGGTTCTGCATGAAGGAAGCCGTTATGCCCTGGGGCCGTTTCCCGGGCGCCGACGTCATCCTGGGGCCCGAGATGAAGTCGACGGGCGAGGTCATGGGTATCGCCAAGAGCTATCCCGAGGCATACGCCAAGACGCAGCTGGCGATTGACTACAAGTTGCCCGACCCGAGCGTCGGCAAGGTGTTCATCAGCGTGTGCGACCGCGACAAGCGCCATATCCTTTCGGTCGCCCGCATCCTGCGCTACCTGGGCTTTGACATCTGCTCTACCGAGGGTACGGCGCGCGTGCTGCGTGGAGGCAACGTGACGTGCGAGATCGTGGAGAAGATTAGCGGCCCGCACGACGGCGAGCGCCCCAACATCGGCGACCTCATTGCCGATGGCAAGATCGCGGTGATCATCAACACGCCGTACGGTCCGGGCTCGCGCGGCGACGGCTATCTGCTGCGCACCGAGGCAGTGCGACGCGGTGTGACCTGCGTGACCGCAATGTCTGCCGCCAACACGTACGTGAGTGCCATCGAGGCGGTGCGCGAGGACCAGCAGGGTCACGGCAGCGCCAACGACATGGGCATGGACGTCATCGCCCTGCAGGACCTGCCGCAGCACACGGTGTAGTGTGACCTGGTCGGCCGGGGCGGCAGCCGGACACTTTCTCTCGGAAACTGGGCTTCGCGAAGTTTTCCGAGAGAAAGGTCCGCCTCCCGCCCCGGCCTGCGGTGACTTGGCCGCACCGTGTGCT
>UREE01000032.1 GCA_900546825.1 uncultured Collinsella sp.
TAATATAATTCGATAATATCCAAATACTTTGAAATCATTCTTCTTGATATAGTTCATCAGGAACTTAATCGCAATAACAGACATTCCAAAAGAAACTACACAGCCAAGCATCAGGAATCCAAATTCTGCTGCTGTAAAGTGGAATCCGAATTTGATAAGCTTCAGTGCACTTGCTCCGAACATAACCGGAATTGCCAGGAAAAATGTGAACTCAGCTGCCACTTCTCTGGATACTCCGATGATCAGCGCGCCGACAATTGTTGCACCTGATCTTGAAGTTCCTGGTATCAGGGCCAGCATCTGGAAAGCACCGATCCACAACAGCATCTTAATATCCAGTTCAGAGATTCTGCGGACAGCCGGTTTTCTTCCTTCATTACGGTTTTCTACTATAATAAATAGTACACCATATACAATCAGCATCACAGCTACCGGAAGCGGCTTATAAAAAATCTTATCCAGAATATCATCGAAAAGCAATCCCACTACAGCGGCCGGTACACAGGCAATCAATACTTTGATCCACATCTGCCATGTCAGCATCTTCTGTTTATGACTTTTTCTCGGTGAAAAGGGATTCAATTTATGGAAGTACAATACGACAACCGCCATGATCGCACCCAGCTGGATCACTACATCGAACATTTCCATAAATGCATCACTCATACTCGGCTTTAATACATTTCCTACCAGAATAAGATGTCCAGTACTGCTGACCGGAAGCCATTCCGTGATTCCCTCCACAATTCCCAAAATAATTACCTTAATAACATCTAACATGTTGCGCTCCTTTCCTTAATCCAGCACATATTTTTCTATAAATTTCGCAACGCCTTCTTCATCATTGGACAGTGTCACATAATCTGCTGCTTCTTTCAGCGATGGAATGGCATTCTCCATTGCTACACCTGTTCCGACTTCTTTTAACATCTTCAGATCATTATTTCCATCTCCGAATGCCATGATCTCTTCTCTTGAAATACCAAGAACTTTCCCAAGTTCGATCATTGCCTTTCCTTTATTGACGCCTGCAGCATTAATCTCCAGATTCATCGGAAGCGCACCGGTAATCTCGATTCCCGGAACCTCTTCTATATCTTTTCTGGCTGCATCACGGTCTTCTACCGATGTAAATAATGCCTGGATCTTATCTACCGGCTGATTCATCTCTTCAAACTTTGCCCTCACATCATCCACGGGTACACGCGTAGACGTAATATAATCTGCCATCGCCGGTATATTCAGATACTTATCAATTCTGGCCAGTGCCTCTTTTGATGCATATCCAATGCCATGATAGTAAATCTCTCTGAACGTATCATAACGTTCAAATATAGTCAAAATTACTTCTGCAATATCATACGCAAGAAGTTCTTCCACGATCACCTCATTTTTCTTCATATCTATGACTCTTGCTCCATTTGCAGTAACTGCATAACGGATTTCCTGCAGCCTGATCAGCTCTTTCGGAATGCCGGAAAAAGGTCTTCCTGTCGCCGGCATGACAATGATTCCCTGTTCTGCCGCTCTTTTCAGTACATCTTTCGTGTATGCGGTCAGTTCTTTATTCGTCTTCAGTAAAGTTCCATCTAAATCCATACCGATCATTCTGATCTTATTCTTCATATGTAACTAATTCCTTTCTTTCTCTTGAGAACCGGTACAGATTCTTACTGATCTTATTCTCGCCCTGTTCATAAGCCTGTTCCCCGTGATCGATCATCTTCTGAACAGTCTCTTTATTGCCCGCCGGTGCAAAAAGAACCGCATCCTTTCTCGGAATCATAATGATCAGATCATCTTCTAATTTGTCTGCACACACCTGCCAGATATGTTTGAAACATACGGAACTTGCTTCATGATGTCCGTCTGCCACAATTCCAAATCCTCCGTACCAGGTATTCGCAACTACAAATTCTACATCTCTGTTCAGATTTTCACAAGACTTATGATACAATTCTATGATATCACATTCCGGCGGAAGCATATTGTCTTTTAATATCTCATATACATCTTCGGCCCTTTTGATTGCAAATACAACATTCAAATCCCCAAGAAAACTAATTACCGGAGCATCTTTTTTGGAAAAATTTTTTCCGTTCAATGCATGTGAATCTGTAAGCTCTGTTTTTACCCACGGATAGATCTTATCGCAGATATTTTCATATTTATAATTTTCTTCTTCATATTTTTTCATATTAAATATTCCTCTCTCACTTAGACATTCTCATTATTTATTTTATACACAAATCTCCTCTGTGTAAACCTTTTCCGGATTTGTTTATATAAAGTTTTAAATACCTTTAATCTGTCGAAAGAAACAAAAAACTTCTGTCTCTTCTTATGTTTCCGGTCAAAAATTTGCTTTATCTTATGTTTTGTAGTATAATAAATACGCATTCGCGAAAAGGGAAAGGATATGTTTATGATAAGTATGAAAAAGAAACGAGCATTACGATCGGCTTTGGCAATTACCATCTGTACCGTAACAATTGCTTCTGTTAATACTCCAGTATATTCGGCACCTTCCACAGATGAATTGGAAAGTACCACCTCTGGTTTAAAAGGTGAGTTAAATGATTTGAACAGCCAGTTATCTTCCTTAAGCAAGGAACTGGACAATACTTCAAGCCAGATTGAGGATTTATCTGCTAAGGTTGAAAAATCCAAGCTGGATCTCGCTTCTGCGCAGCTTGATGAAGAAGCGCAGTATGATTCGATGAAAGACCGAATCAAATTCATGTATGAAGGCGGCGGCGCATCTCTGGTTCAGATTCTTCTTACTTCAGAAAGTATGGGAGATTTCCTGAACAAGGCTGAATATGTTGCCACTATTAGTCAGTATGATCGAAAGATGCTGGAAGAATTACAGCAGGTTCGCAGTAATGTAGAACAGAAACAGAATGACCTGGAACAGCAGCAAAGCAAGCTTTCCGGCCTTCAGGAGACATTAACCAGCAAGCGTGATGAATTAAATTCAAAAATTTCATCTACTTCCGGGGAACTGGCAGATTATCAGGCACAATTAGACCGTGCCAAAGCTGCTGAGGAAGCATTAAAGCTTGCACAGAACGATGAAGTCTCAGGATCTGTAAAGGCAGATGACACAAAAAATACTGAGACAAGCAACACTAATACCAATACGAATAACGCGAATAAAAATAATCAGACAGCATCAACAAATACAAATAACACAAATAAGAACAACACTACCAACACCAATACCAACACTAATTCTCCAACTGTTAATAATGGTAATTCAACTCCGGCTTCAACCACAGATGTTGCCCTGTTAGCGGCAATTCTCCAGTGTGAAGCAGGCGGTTATGATGGAATGTTAGCCGTTGCAACTGTTATAATGAACCGTGTGGCAAGTCCGGCATATCCGAACAATCTGCGCGCAGTCATTTACCAGTCCGGTCAGTTTGCCCCAACCTGGAACGGTTCATTGAACCGTGTTCTCAGCAAAGGTGCTTCCTCAACTGCTTATTCCGTTGCCCAGGCAGCACTTGGCGGCGCAAGACATTCTGCAGTTATAAATTGTTTACAGTTCCGCTCAGCATCTACCGGCGTATCTGGTATAAATGTTGGTGGAAATGTATTTTTCTGATTTTTAGCAGTTGATTTTGTCTCTTATGTATATTATGAAATATAAAAATAAGCCTCGTTCGGAGGCTTATTTTTTGTACGATTTATTCATACTCCATAACATCGATCCATTTCATCAGAAAATCTTTTTCCAGCCGGATATCTTTCTCAAGTTCTGCGGCAGCAACAATTGGAAGCCATTGTTCTACATACTGTCTTGCGGTATCGCTTTTCTTACAGAATAACTTAAGATAAAGATCTGCACTCTCCTGATCGTGTAATGCAAACAGCAAATATGTCATTGCCGCATCTGCGCTTGCATTTCCCTGTGAAGCATGTGCCCAGTCAATCACAGTCATCTTTCCGTTCTTTTCAACAATTACGTTACTTGGATTAAAATCACCATGACACAATTTTGTATGTCTCGGCATAGATTCCAATCTAGTCAAAAGTTCATAACGCTCTGTTGCATCCAAAACTTTCAGATTTCTTATCTTATTTGCGAGTTTATCTTTTAATTTCGGTAATGTTTCTGCCGTTTTACTCTGTACTTTCAGCTGAAGATCTACAAAATCTGACATATATTTTTCAAGATTGGCACGGTCAATTTTCATCATTTCTTCCAAAGTTTTTCCTTCCCGGTTCTCAATGACCAGCGCCCATTCCCCATTAATCTGAGTTACCTCTTTTAGTTTCGGAATATCCAATCCTGTTTCTTCAACTTTCACAGTGTTCAATGCTTCATTAAATACTGCTGACTTTGGATGATCTGTTACAAATATTTTAACAACACCTTCCTCGGTCTTATAAACTGATTTGTAAGGTCTCTCTACGATCAAATTCTTCTTTTCGAGCTTCATACAGATTCCTCCTTTTTATTGAATCTTTTGCCCTTTTCCTTCTTGTTATCTGTATTATATACCTTATTGTCAGATTTTTAAATAGTTTTTGATATTTTTTTCACTATTTTTTATTCTGCATATTTATTGTTATTTTTTTATCAATATTTTGACATAAGAAAAAGTGCAACGTCAAACGCTGCACTTTTCCTATGCTCAATACATTATCCAATCTACAAACAAAAACTCATGGATATTATATTTACGCCTTTTTTATTTTCCATAATAGCATTTCAGGTAGATTTCTTTCATCTCACTCATAAGAGGATATCTTGGGTTAGCTCCTGTACACTGGTCGTTGAATGCCTGCTCGGTCATCTCGTCGAGGGTGTCGAGGAAGTACTGCTCGTCAACACCGTAGTCGGCGATGGTCTTCTTGACGCCGATGAAGTCCTTGAGCTCCTCGAGCTTCGTGATGAAGTTCTCGAAGACCTCCTTGTCGTCCTTGCCCTCGATGCCGCAGTACTTGGCCATCTCGGCGTAGTTGTGCAGCGCGTTGGGGTAAGGATACTGGGAGAAGGTACCCATCTTGACGGGAGCCTCGGCGGCGTTGTAGCGCATAACGCGGGTCAGGATGACGGCGTTGGCGAGGCCGTGGGGCAGGTGATGGAAGGCGCCGAGCTTGTGAGCCATGGAGTGGTTGAGGCCCAGGAAGGCGTTGGCGAAGGCCATACCGGCCATGCAAGAGGCGTTGTGCATCTCCTCGCGGGCATGCGGGTCCTTGGCGCCGTTCGTGAAGCTGGAGGGCAGGTTCTCGAAGACGAGCTTAGCAGCGCGCTCGGAGAGGCCCTTGGTGTAGTCGGAAGCCATGATGGAGACGTAGGACTCGATGGCGTGGGTCATGACGTCGATGCCGGAGGCAGCGGTCAGGCCGCGCGGGGCGGTCATGCAGTTGTCGGCGTCGACGATAGCCATGTTGGGGAGCAGCGCGTAGTCGGCGAGCGGCCACTTGATGCCAGTCTCCTTGTCGGTGATGATGGCGAACGGCGTGCACTCGGAGCCGGTACCCGAAGAGGTCGGGACGGCGACGAAGTAGGCCTTCTTGCCCATCTCGGGGAAAGTGAAGATACGCTTGCGGATGTCCATGAAGTCCATGGCCATGTCCTCAAACTTGCACTCGGGGTGCTCGTACATCATCCACATGATCTTGCCGGCGTCCATGGCGGAGCCACCGCCGACGGCGATGATCACGTCAGGCTCAAAGAGAGCCATCTGCTTGGCGCCGCGACGTGCGCACTGCAGCGACGGATCGGGCTCGACGTCGTAGAAGCAGTCGTGGGCGATGCCCATCTCGTCGAGCTTGGCCTCGATGGCGCGGGTGTTGCCATTCTTGAAGAGGAACTGGTCGGTGACGATGAAGGCGCGCTTCTTGCCCATGACGGTACCGAGCTCGTCGAGGGCGACGGGCGTGGAACCCTTCTTGAAGTAGACCTTCTCGGGAGCGCGGAACCACAGCATGTTCTCACGGCGCTCGGCCACAGTCTTAACGTTGATCAAGTGCTTCACCCCAACGTTCTCGGAGACGGAGTTGCCGCCCCAGGAGCCGCAGCCCAGGGTCAGAGACGGCTTCATGCCAAAGTTGTACAGGTCACCGATGCCGCCGTGCGAGGACGGGGTGTTGATGACGATGCGGCAGGCCTTCATGACGTGCTCGAACAGACTGATCTTCTCGGCCTGGGCGGGGTGCACGTACAGAGAGGCGGTGTGGCCCGGGCCACCGGCGAGCACCAGGTGCTCGGCCTTGTCGACGGCCTCCTGGAAGTCCTTGGCGTGGTACATGGCCAGGACCGGGGAGAGCTTCTCGTGGGAGAACTCTTCCTTGGCGGGGTCGGTGGAGGTGACCTCGGCGATCAGAATCTTGGTCTTGGCGGGAACCTCGATGCCGGCGAGCTCGGCGATCTTGGCGGCAGCCATGCCGGGGATGCGGTGATCGAGGGCGCCGTTCTTGAACATGGCGGCACGCAGGGCCTCCATCTCGGCACCCTGCTTGACGAAGTAGCAGCCGCGCTTCTGGAACTCGGCCTTAACCTGGTCATAGATGGTGTCGATGACGGTCACGGACTGCTCGGAAGCGCAGATCATGCCGTTGTCGAAGGTCTTGGAGTGGATGATGGAGTTGACGGCGAGCAGCACGTCGGCGGTGTCGTCGATGACGACCGGGGTGTTACCGGCGCCAACGCCCAGGGCGGGCTTGCCCGAGGAGTAGGCGGCCTTGACCATGCCCGGGCCACCGGTGGCGAGGATGATGTCGACGTCGCGCATGACCATGTTGGTCAGCTCGATGGAGGGGACATCGACCCAGCCGATGATACCCTCGGGGGCGCCGGCCTTGACGGCGGCGTCAAGCACGAGCTTGGCGGCGGCGATGGTGCACTTGGCGGCAGCCGGGTGCGGGGAGATGATGATGGCGTTGCGGGTCTTCAGGCTGATCAGCGTCTTGAAGATCGCAGTGGAGGTGGGGTTGGTCGTCGGGATGACGGCGCCCACGATACCGATGGGCTCGGCGATCTTGGTGATGCCATAAGCCTCGTCGCGCTCCAGGACACCACAGGTCTTGGTGTTCTTGTAAGCGTTGTAGATGTACTCTGCGGCGTAGTGGTTCTTGATGACCTTGTCCTCAAGAACGCCGCGGCCGGTCTCCTCGATGGCCATCTTCGCCAACGGGATACGAGCCTTGTTGGCGGCCATGGCGGCCTCATAGAAGATCTTGTCGACCTGCTCCTGCGTGTACGTAGCAAAAAGCGCCTGGGCCTCTCGCATCTGAGCGAGCTTAGCCTCAAGCGCCTCTACGTTGTCCACAATTGCGGGAGTAGTGTTTTCCGGTGACTTTTTCACCATTTGTGTCTCCTTGCGATCGGAGATTTACCCTACGTCTTGCATGATAGCAAGAAATAATTCGGTAAACGGTAAGATTCCCGTAAAAGGCACACTAAAACGCTTCAATAAACTGAAACGCTTCAACTATAACTTTTAACTTTCCGTTTGCCGCATCGCCCCACTCATTGGGGACAGACTTATATGAGTATTTCAATGGGAAAACGGGGAGAACGGGGCACCTGTTTGACAATCGCTATTCGCGGGTCGCGGTCGAGTCGGACACGCAGGCGGTCCAGTTGCTCGATTATATCCATCTCAATCCTGTGAAAGGCGCGCTCGACTCGCTCGATGCGTACCGCTGGTCAAGCTTTAAGGCATATCAGCTGGGCTATGATTCCTTTGACATCTGCAAACACTCATGTAAGTCTGTCCCCAATGAGTGCAAAAAGGCGCCCTCCGTGGGGGAGGACGCCTTTGGTAAGTTCTATATGAACGCGAGGTCTTTGACCCGGAGAGTCCGAGGTACTTGTTGGTAAGACCTTATTTAGGAGCGCGCAACCTTGCCGGACTTGAGGCAGGTGGAGCAAACGTTCATCTTGCGACGGTGACCATCGACGACGACGTAAACGCGCTGGATGTTGGGGCGGAACTTACGGTTGGTGACGCGGTGAGAGTGGCTGATGGAGCGACCGGCAACGGGGTGCTTACCGCAAACTTCGCAAACTTTGGACATAACTGACCCTCCTTGGGCGACAAACGAACATGTCGCGTTAACAAACAAGCCTGAACTATAGCACAGAAGCAGCTCCCTGTGCGTAATCTACACAGAGATATTCCTCTTTTGGCGATAGTGCTCACGCCACGGCCCTGGACGTAGATCCGATTTGCGTGCAGCAGAGGGGATTATGCCAGCTCGTGCGTGCGTTTTCAAGCTCGTCCCACAAATATATATAGGTTTATGGAGCGCCTGCGCCCGTTTACGGATTGTTCTGTATTTATGCTCGCAATTAAGCTCGAGGTTGGCTACACTATCCCTTGACCATTAAAGGGGTACGAGATACCCACATGGAATTACATAGCTGCCAAAGAGCAGCCCTTCCTGTGGGTGTCTGGTCCGCTTTAAGCGGTCGGGCATCTATTTTTTTGACTGTGTCAGCAGTCAAGACATGTGAGGAAGGAGATCGATGGGCACGACTTCCCCCAAGGCGGTCATCATGGACGAGACCGCCGTCAATCGAGCGATGACCCGCATCGCGCACGAGATTCTCGAGCGCAACGAGGGCTGTGAAGACCTCGCTCTGGTCGGCATCGTCACGCGCGGCGACCTTCTGGCAAAGAAGCTCGCCGAGGAGATCAAGGAGATCGAGGGCGTCGACGTTCCGCTCGGCAGCCTGGACATCAGCTTCTACCGCGATGACTATGCGACCAATTTCGCTCCCGCGATCCACGCTACCAACATTCCCTTCAGCGTCGACGGCAAGCGCGTCGTGCTGGTGGACGACATCCTGTATACGGGCCGTACTATCCGCGCCGCTCTGGATGCCGTCATGGACCTGGGCCGTCCGAGCCGCATCGAGCTGGCAGTTCTCGTTGACCGCGGTCACCGTGAGCTCCCCATCTCGCCGGACTTTGTCGGCAAGAACGTTCCCTCGTCGCATGAGGAGAACGTGCACCTATATATGAAGGAAGTCGACGGCCACACCGCCGTCGAGATTAACGACGTCGCGCCGGGTTCCCACGTGGGCTCCGCGCCGCTGGGAGGTGAGTAGTACCGTGGCGTTCAACCATAAGCACCTGATCGACATTACCGAGTACTCCGAAGAGGACATCAAGCTCATCCTCGAGACCGCCAAGGCGTTCTCTGAGGTCAACGAGCGTGCGATCAAGAAGGTCCCCACGCTCAAGGGCAAGACCATCGTCAACATGTTCAACGAGCCCTCGACGCGCACCCGCAGCTCCTTCGAGCTCGCCGAGAAGCGCCTTTCGGCCGACAGCCTCAACTTTGGCGGCTCCTCGACCTCCACGGTCAAGGGCGAGAGCCTCGTCGACACCGTCGAGACCCTCAACGCCTACAAGATTGATTGCATCGTCGTTCGCGATAAGCACGCCGGTGCTCCCTACATCGTCACGCAGAACTCGCCCGCGAGCGTCATCTGCGCCGGCGACGGCAAGCACAACCACCCCACGCAGGCCCTGCTCGACCTGTACACCATCTGGGAGCACAAGGGTGACTTCCACGGTCTGAAGGTCGCCGTCGTCGGCGATATCGCGCACTCCCGCGTGTGCGGCTCGCTGATCCCCGCCCTTAAGATCATGGGCTGCGAGACCTACGCTGTCGCCCCCGGCACGCTGCTGCCGCCGGCGCCCGAGGTTCTGGGTTGCGACCACGTGACGAGCGACCTCGATTCCGTCCTGCCCGAGCTGGACGTCGTCTACATGTTGCGCGTGCAGCAGGAGCGCCTCGAGGGCGCACCGTTCCCCACGATTCGTGAGTACCACAAGCTCTTCGGTCTGACCAAGGACCGCGAGAAGCTCATGAAGCCCGATGCGATTATCTGCCACCCGGGCCCCATCAACCGCGGCGTTGAGTTCGACTCCTATATGGCCGACCACCCGCAACGCTCCGTCATCCTGGAGCAGGTCTACGCCGGTATCTGCGTGCGTATGGCTATCCTGTATCTGCTGCTTGGAGGTGCCGATAATGGCCTTGCTTCTTAAGAATGCCCACGTCGTCGATCCGTCCGTCGAGCTTGACGGTGTCGTCGACGTCCTGATCGACGGTGACAAGATCGCCGAGGTCGGCGAGAACCTCGCCGCCGAGGGAGCCGAGGTCCGCGACCTTTCCGGCAAGTATCTCGTCCCCGGCCTGGTGGATATGCACGTGCATCTGCGCGAGCCTGGCTACGAGGTCAAAGAGGACATCGAGAGCGGCACCCGCGCTGCTGCCAAGGGCGGCTTCACCGGCGTGTGCGCCATGCCCAACACCGATCCCGTCACCGATAACGGCACCGTCGTGGAGTTCGTCAAGTCCCGCGCTGCCGAGGTCGGCCACTGCCGCGTCTATCCGTCGGGCGCCATGACCCGCGGTCTTAAGGGCGAGGCCATGTCCGAGATGGGCGATATGGTCGCCCACGGCGCCGTCGCCTTCACCGACGATGGTCGCGGCGTGCAGGGCGCGGGCATGCTCCGTCGCTGCATGGACTACGGCAAGATGTTCGGCAAGGTCTTTATGAGCCACTGCCAGGACGAGGATCTGGTCGGCCACGGCCAGATCAACGAGGGCAAGGTCTCGACCCGTCTGGCCCTCGAGGGTTGGCCGGCCGCCGGCGAGGAGCTTCAGATTGCCCGCGACATCGAGATTGCCAAGCTGACCGGTGCCAAGCTGCACATCCAGCACATCTCCACCGCTCATGGCCTGGAGCTCGTGCGTGCCGGTAAGGCTGCCGGTGTCCAGGTGACCTGCGAGGCCACCCCGCACCACATGTTCCTGACCGAGAACGACCTGGACGAGACCTACAACACCTCGCTCAAGGTCAATCCGCCGCTGCGCACTGACGAGGATGCCGAGGCCATCCGTCAGGGTGTCATCGACGGTACCGTCGACGCTATCGTTACCGACCACGCTCCCCACACCCCGTGGGAGAAGGCCCGCGAGTTCGAGCTCGCGCCCTTTGGAATGATTGGCCTCGAGACTTCGCTGTCGCTCGTGCTCACTGAGCTGGTCAACACGGGCAAGATGAGCGTGAGCCGCATGGTCGAGCTCATGGCCATCAAGCCGCGTGAGATTCTGGGCCTCGATCAGGTTCAGGTCAAGGCGGGCTCTGTCGCCGACCTGACCGTGTTCGACCCCTCCGCAACCTGGACGGTTGGCGAGGACGGTTACGAGTCGCGCGCCGAGAACTCCGGTTTTGCCGGCCGCACGCTCACCGGTCGTGCCACCGATGTATTTGTCGGCGGTAAACAGACGCTTGCCGACGGCTGCATCTGCTAGCATAGCCTTATCGCTTTTGTGCGCGGCGCCCTTGCGGTGCCGCGCTTTCTGTTCGCCTGAACCATGCAACCGCATGGGGGATTGGAGCGTCTATGCCCACACCTTCCACTGCACGCATGCACGACTTCGAGGTCGTCTCGAACCGGGAGATCGCCGACGGCATCTTCTCGCTCGTTATCTCGGCCCCCAAGCTTGCAAGTGCGCTCAAGCCCGGTCAGTTTGTGAACATCGCCATCCCCGGCGATGCGTCTTCTCTGCTTCGTGTGCCCTTGAGTTTCTACCGCGCCGACGCCGAGGCCGGCACCGTCGAGCTGTGGTACGCCGTCGTGGGCGACGATACCCGCCGTTTGTCCCAGATGGGCCCTGGCTCCACCTCTAACCTGTTGGGCCCCGGTGGCCGTGGCTGGATGGTACCCGAGGGCACCAGGAAGGCACTGCTCGTCGCCGGTGGCATCGGCGTTCCGCCTGTGCTGTGTCTTGCCGGCATGCTTGCCGAGCAGGGTGTTGATGTGGACGTGTGCCTGGGCTTTGGCACCGCTTCCAAGGCCGTGGGTGTCGATGAGTTCCGTGCGCTGGGCGCCACGGTTAACGTGTGCACCGACGACGGTTCGCTCGGCACGCACGGTTTTTGCACCGATCCGGCAGCCGAGCTGCTTGGAGAGGGCGGCTACGACTACGTCGCCAGCTGCGGCCCCGCCGTCATGATGAAGAAGGTCGCCGCCGCTGCCGCCGAGGCCGGTGTGTACTGCGAGGTGTCGCTCGAACGCATGATGAGCTGTGGCTTTGGCGCCTGCAACACCTGCAATGTCGAGACGGTCGACGGTATGAAGGGTGCTTGTATGTGCGGCCCCGTGTTCGATGCTTCCAAGGTGGTGGTCTTCTAGTGGGTACCGTGAACATGGCCGTCGATTTCGGCGGCGTCAAGATGCAGAACCCCATTAACACCGCAGCCGGTACCTTTGGCTACGGTTGGCAGTTCCAGAACTTCTTTGATGTTTCCCAGCTGGGCGCCATCACCACCAAGGGTTGCGCTGCCGAGCCCTGGCCCGGCAATCCCGCGCCCCGCATGGCCGAGATTCCCGGCGGTATGATCAACTCCGTGGGTCTTCAGAACCCCGGCGTGGCCGCCTTTGCCCGCGAGTCCGGTCCGTGGCTCGAACAGCTGTCCAAGGACGGCTGCCAGGTCATCTGTCAGGTTGCCGGTCACTCCGTTGACGAGTTTGTCCGCGCACTCGAGATGTATGTCGAGCTGTGCCCCTGGGCTGCCGGCTACGAGATCAACGTGAGCTGCCCTAATATCGCCGCCGGCGGTGCCGCCATGGGCTCCACGCCCGAGGGCGCCTCTTCCGTTATGGCTGCTTGCCGCAAGGTGACCGATAAGCCGCTGTTCGTGAAGATGGCGCCGGTCAACGTCGCCGAGATCGCCAAGGCCCTCGAGGCTGCCGGCGCCGACGGCCTTTCGGTCATCAACTCCATCCAGGGCATGGCCATCGACGTCCATACCCGCAAGTCCCGCGTGGCCAAGCCCAAGGGCGGCCTTTCGGGCCCGCTGTGCCACCACATCGCCGTGCGCATGGTCTGGGAGGTTGCCCAGGCCGTCGATATCCCCATCAACGGTGTCGGCGGTGTCATGACTGGCGAGGATGCGGCTGAGTTTATCCTGGCCGGCGCCACCTGCGTGTCGGTCGGCATGGCCAACTTCGTCCGTGCGCTTCGCTTAAGATCGCGCATGAGCTCGAGGCCTGGGCCGAGTCCCAGGGCGTAAAGGACATCAACGAGCTGGTGGGTGCTTTCGAATGCTAGAGAATGATGTCCGCGACCGTGTTATCGTCGCCCTCGACTGCGACCGTGAGCGCGCGCTCGAGCTCGCCCACGAGCTTTCGGGCCATGCCGCCTGGCTCAAGGTCGGCATGACGCTCTATTACGCTGAGGGTCCCCAGATCGTCAAGACCTTTAAGGACCTTGGCTTTAAGGTCTTCCTCGACCTTAAGTTCCATGACATTCCGCATCAGGTGCGCGGCGCTGCCCGCTCGGCCTCGCTTGCCGGTGCCGACCTGCTTTCGGTCCACGGCCTGGGCTCGGGTGCTATGCTCGCTGCCTGCCGCGAGGGTGCCGAGGAGGCGCGTGAG
This sequence comes from uncultured Collinsella sp., assembly GCA_900546825.1. Classification (GTDB taxonomy): domain Bacteria; phylum Actinomycetota; class Coriobacteriia; order Coriobacteriales; family Coriobacteriaceae; genus Collinsella. The sequence continues at coordinate 13,425 of UREE01000032.1, forward strand.
GACCGCGCCAAGCTCGTCGCCATCACCGTGCTCACGAGCATGAATCAAGATGCCTTGAGCGAGATCGGCGTCGAGTCTCCCGTGGCCGAGGAGGCCGCCCGCTTGGCAAAGCTTGCTCAGGCCAATGGCATCGATGGCATCGTGTGCTCACCGATGGAGGCTCACGACATGCGTGAGCTGCTGGGTCCTGATGCCCTGATCGTGACTCCGGGTGTGCGTCCGGTGGGTGCCGCCCTTGGTGACCAGTCCCGCGTGGCGACGCCTTCCCAGGCTATCGAGCGTGGCGCAAGCCACATTGTGGTGGGCCGTCCCATCACCGGTGCCGACGATCCGGTTGCCGCCTTTGACGCCATCGTCGCCGAGCTGGTCGAAAACGTTGCGTAAAAGATTCCCCTAAGTCACCACTTTTGGGTCTCATTAGCACAAAATAGCCCCTGTGCCTGCGTAAACTTTCCCATCCTTTGTGTGGAATCGCAGGTCAGGGGCTTAACTTTGGGCGCAGTATATTGCACTTTTTGCGGGTATCGTCTAACCTATGGAGCCGCGATTAGGCATTTTGTACGTTCTACGTGCTAAAATGCCAATTATTGAATCAGATATAACCCAACTATTTGGAGGTACGAATGGCACTCCCTCAGCTTACCGACGAGCAGCGCAAGCAGGCTCTTGAGAAGGCTGCTGCCGCACGTCACGCCCGCGCTGAGCTTCGCGAGCAGATCAAGAAGGGCGAGAAGTCCCTCGAGTCCGTGCTCAACTCCGATGACCCCATCGCTTCCCGCATGAAGGTTTCCACCCTCATCGAGTCTCTCCCCGGTTATGGCAAGGCCAAGGCCGCCAAGATCATGGAGGAGCTCGGTATCTCCGCTACTCGTCGCGTCCAGGGCCTCGGTGTCCGTCAGCGCGAGCAGCTCCTCGAGCAGCTGACCAAATAAGTGAGCGCTCAGGATTCCAAGCTCTTTGTGATTTCTGGACCGTCAGGCGCAGGCAAGGGTACGCTCGTCACTCGTGTGCGCGAGCGCCGCTCGAACCTGGGTCTGACGGTTTCGGCTACCACGCGAGCACCACGCAAAGGTGAGGTCGACGGCGTCAACTACTTTTTTCTGACGCGCGAGGAGTTCGACCGCCGCGTGGCAAACGGTGAGTTTGTTGAGTGGGCCGAGGTCCACGGTAACTGCTACGGCACGTTGGTGAGCGAGGTCACATCCAAGCTCGCCTCGGGCTCGTCTCTGATTTTGGAGATCGATGTCCAGGGCGCCCTGCAGGTGAAGGAGCGTTTCCCCGAGGCCGTGCTGATCTTTATCAAGCCGCCTTCGCTTGAGGTGCTCCGCGAGCGTCTAGTCGGTCGCGGTACCGAGACGCCCGAGACGATTGAGCTGCGTATGGCAAACGCCGCCGATGAGCTTGCCCTTGCCGACCGCTACGACGACGTCGTGGTGAATGACGATCTCGACCGCGCGACCGATGAGCTCGTTCGCGTTCTCGATATGCATGAAAGGATCTGAGGTCCGTGTCCGTTGTAAAGCCTTGCATTGACGATCTTCTGGAGAAGACCGATCACAACCGCTTCCTGCTCGCTTCGCTTGCCTCCAAGCGCGCCTGCGACATCAATAGCATGCTGCGTGGCCAGCACAACCGCGTACTTGCCGTCCAGGATGTCGATGACATCACCATCGGGCTTTCCGGTGCCGATACCATCTCGATGGCTATGGACGAGATTGTCGACGGCGACATCTCTTACGACGAGGCCCGTTACGAGAAGGCGCTCGGCCACAAGGTTGCTGAAGCCTAAATGGCGGCTCGCGTCTGCCTAGTCCACTATCACGAGGTTGGGCTGAAGGGCAAGAACCGCGCACATTTTGAGCATATCCTCATGGATAACATCAAGGCGGCCTTGGCCGCCTTTTCCGTGAATGCCGTGTCTCGAATTTCCGGTTATATCCTCGTGACCTTTAACGAACATCAGGCCGACGAGGCGGCGCGTGTCATTCGCACCGTTCCCGGCGTTGCCCGTGTGTCTTTGGCGTATCACACCAACCGCGACCCGCAGGAGTACTGCGCCGCCGCCGTGAAGGCGCTGCGCGAGTTTGGTTCCTTCGATTCGTTTAAGGTGCACGCCAAGCGCTCCAATACTGACTATGAGCTCACCTCGATCGATATCAATCGTCAGGTGGGCGAGGTACTGTGTGAGGCCTTCCCCGATAAAAAGGTTCAAATGCACGACCCCGATGCGATGGTGCACGTACTGGTGGTCCAGGGTAGCGTTTACGTGTACGCACGCTCCGAGCGCGGCGTGGGCGGTCTGCCGGTGGGATCTGCCGGCAAGGTCGTGACGCTTCTGTCGTCGGGTATCGATTCTCCGGTGGCGACTTGGATGCTCGCGCGTCGCGGCGCGGTCTGCGTGCCGGTGCATTTCTCCGGTCGTCCGCAGACGCCCGATACGAGCGAGTATTTGGTGCAGGATATCATCCGTGCGCTTGAGCCGGGTGTCCAGATCGGCCGCCTGTACGTGGTGCCGTTTGGCGACTGCCAGCGTGAGATTTCGGTCACCTGTCCCAGCAACCTGCGCGTGATCATGTATCGCCGCATTATGTATTCGGTTGCCGAGCGCATTGCACACATCGAGGGTGCCAGGGCCATCGTTACGGGCGAATCGCTTGGGCAGGTTGCCTCCCAAACGCTTGAGAACATCATGGCCGTCAACGAAGCCGTGAAGATTCCCGTGTTCCGCCCTCTCATCGGTTCGGACAAGCAGGAGATCATCGCGCGCGCTGAGGAGATCGGTACGTTCGATATCTCGACTGAGGCCGCTCCCGACTGCTGCACGCTATTTATGCCGCGCCGTCCCGAGACGCACGCTAAACTCGATGCCGTGCATGAGGCCTGGGAGTTGTTCGATCACGAGGAGATGATCGAGCGCCTGCTCAAGCAGACCGAGTACATCGACTTCGAGAGCAACACGTATAAGGCCCCTAAGACCTTAAAGCGCAAACATTCGGAGCTTGCTCCGCGTGAGATTTACCAAGATCACGAGTAATTTTGTGCATAGACCGACGATGCGTCTGCATCGTCGGTCTTTTGCTATCTGGGCATTTTGCGGCTAAGTGTTCATTTGCTGACGCGTGCTTGAATAAATGGACAGATTTGTGCAAGGTTTTGGTCAGCTTTTGGTTTGACCGCTAAAACCGGTTTTGGAGCGTGGCTGTTGCAGGGCTCTTTTCCTGACACGATGTTGTTGGGAGGTTTTGCTATGGCGCAGCGCGAACAACACGAACGGGTCAAACGGATGGACCGCTTGGCGGACAAGCTGCTCGGTCATAAGGCAGTGGTGATGGCGATACTGGTTGTCATTGCGATGGCGAGCGGCTTGGCGATGGCGAACCTTGGCGGCGGTGCCGGTGGCGTGTCGTTTGAGCGCACTGACGGTTCGGGCTCGTTGGTGGAGCCGGGATCCGGTGATGCCTCGAGCGGAAAGACATCCGAAGGTTCTTCGACTAAGGCTTCTGCTGCGGCAGAGGTTTATGTCGATGTTGATGGCGCCGTTGTGTCGCCCGGCGTATATCGTCTCAAGGACGGCGCGCGGGTGGCTCAGGCGATTGATGCCGCCGGCGGGCTGGCGCCCGAAGCAGACGTTACGGGGCTTAATCGTGCATCCAAGGTCACTGATGGACAAAAAATTCACGTTCCAACGGTAGGGGAGCAGCAGGTGTCCATTGCGGAAGCCGGTGTTGATGGTGGGACTTCCGCATCATCAGGCGTCGGTGGCGCAACAGGCCTAGTAAACATTAATACGGCAAGCTCGGCAGAGCTGCAGACGCTCTCGGGAATCGGTCCCTCAATGGCACAGTCGATTATCGATGAACGGACAAAGAACGGTGCTTTTGCTTCGGTTGACGATCTGATGCGCGTGTCGGGAATCGGCGAGAAGAAGCTTGCCAAAATCAAAGATTGCATCTGCGTATGAGTGCGACCGAGCGAGAGCACGTGATGCCTCCGCGGCCCCTGATTCCGTGGACGATGGCCCTGTGTGCCGGCATGTGCGTGAGCTGCGCCCTGGTGCTCAGCATAGCCGCTGATGCGCTGCTGGGGGAGCGGGCGACGGCGGTCGGGCCGCTATGGGCCATTCCCGTTGCGGCAGCGGTTTTCGTTGTGCTGGCTCACTCTTGTGCGGGGCTTGCCCCTTTGAAGCGGTGGCTGTATGCCGCGTCCGTCGGTCTCGTGGCGGGAGCGGTCGTCTCGGCGTGGTGGGCTGTGGGTGCGCTAAGCGCCTCGAGGGCGCTCGACGGTCGAGCGGCAAGCGGCCTCGAGTTTGTCGTGCAGGGTGATCCATCCATAAACGACGACGTGTATTCCTATACCTGCGAGGCACACGCGGACGGTAAGAACTTGGCAACGGTTCGCCTATCGTGTGATCGTGAGCTCAAGGTCGGGGCGCACGTGCGTGTTATCGGTCGCGTTTCACGTTTTGAGAACGATGCATATGGACGATCGCGCGTGCTCCGAGGCGAGGTGCGCAAGGTTAAAGCCGTTCGAATCGTGTCGGTCGATGAGGGCTCTCCGGTGCCGCTGCTTCGGCTGAGAAATGGGCTGCTTGCGTCCATCGTGCCTGCGACCGACCCGGCGCGTGCGCTCATAGCCGGTGTCGTCTGCGGTCGTTCGGCCGAGCTGCGCGCCCAGCCGGCGGGCGACTGGTTTTCGGTGACGGGAACGGCGCATCTTATCGCCGTCTCGGGCAGCCATTTGGCTATCGTGGGGTTTGTAATCGAGGGTGTATTGCAAAAGACTCGGTGCTCACGTGGTCTTCAGCGGGCGATATTGGCGATAACGCTTGTGGGCTATGCTGCCTTTACGGGCGCGTCTCCCTCGGCCGTGCGTGCGTGCTGCATGGTGTTCGTGACGCTTGTCGTAAACGGCGCGGGGCGTCGTCGGCACGGCCTTTCGGCACTCTTCGTAACCATGTCCATCTTTGTGCTACTGCGGCCGACGGTGCTGTTCGAGATGGGCTTTCAGCTTTCATGCGCCAGCGTCTTAGCCATTCTGTGCTTTTGTCCCTATGCGACCTACGCGTTGGGTGAGCTAGGAGTGCCATCGGGCGTTGCCAGCGTGCTTTCCGTCACGCTGTGCTCGCAACTGGCGACACTTCCCATTACCATTCCTGCCTTCGGTACATTCTCGCTCATTGCTCCGTTGGCAAATGCGGTCATCGGTCCGGTGGTGAGCGTACTGCTCGCTGTGTCGATCGTGCTGGCTCCCTTTTCGCTCGTGGGACCGTTGCGGACTTGGGCGCTCGTTGTGCCCATGATTGCCGCCCGTTGCGCGCTGTTCTTCGAGCAGCTGTTTGCAGCCGTGCCGGGTGCATACGTGAGCGTGCCGCCCGATAGCATGTGGATTTACCTAGTGCCGTGTTTTCTGGCGGTTCTGCTGGTCTGGTGGCCGCGTCCCCGTGCACGTCCTATGGCGGTGGGGCTTGCAAGCCTGATGCTCTTGGCTGCGATTCCGTACGTCTATTGGGATCGATTCGCTCCGCCTTCGGTGACGGTTCTCGATGTGGGCCAGGCCGATGCGATTCTTATCCGCCAAGGCGGCGCAGTAGCTCTCGTCGACTGCGGGCTCGACGAGCGTGTGGTTGCGGCGTTGGTTCGCAATAACGTGCACCATATCGATGCCGTTTTTGTGACGCATTGGGATGAGGACCACTGGGGTGGTTTGCCTGCCGTGCTCGAACAGTTTTCGGTCGGAACGATTGCCGTGGCGGCGGATGCGCTGGAGGATGCTCCTGCCGAGGTATTGAACCGACCTGGCGTGGAGTATCGGCAGGTGCGCCGTGGGGATACGGTCGACATCGGCTCATTTTGCGCCCGCGTGATGTGGCCATTCGAGTCCGTGGATGGCGAGGGAAATGAGGACTCGCTTGTCCTTCTGCTCTCTTATGTTCAGGAAGGCAAGGGCCTGCGTATGCTCCTCACCGGTGATGCCGAGCTCGACCAAGAGCGGGAATTCGTGCAGGAGGTGGGGGATATCGATGTCCTTAAACTTGGGCATCACGGCTCCAAGGTTTCAGTCGATGGCGAGTTGCTGGACGTCCTGAAGCCCGAGCTTTCCCTCGCAAGCGCCGGTGAGGGGAATCGATACGGCCATCCGTCCGATGCCTGCATCGATGCCGTTAAGGAAGCGGGTGGTGTGTTCGCGTGTACCATCGAACACGGCGACATTACCGTCACACCGACTGCGAATGGCTTTGCGATGCGATGCCAGCGACCGTGACGACGTCGTTGGCGTGTGGTGGGCCCCTGGGCTAGAATGGCACGGAACGAATACGAAGGCCTGCGGGAGGGGGGCGCAATGTCCGAAACCGGTTTGCTGCCGGCATATCTGATCGTCGGTACCGACGGAGTTAAGCGCGACCACGCCGTCTCGCGTATGAAAGCGCGTCTGGAAAAGTCGGGTATGGTCGAGTTCAACCTCGACGAGCGAGACATGACCAAGGACCCCGATATCGAGTCCATTATCGGATCGCTTAACACCTTTCCGATGGGCAGTGAGTTTCGTCTGGTAATCCTCGATGGCTGCTCAAAGCTCGCTAAGGCGGTCTCGGAGCCGCTCGTTGGGTATCTGGCGAGTCCCAGCCCCACAACGGTCTGCCTCATCATCGCCGACTCACTTTCCAAGAATACGCGCCTGTATAAGGCAATCGCCAAGATCGACAAGAAGGCTATCGTCGATTGCTCGGGTACCAAGCGCTGGGAACTGCCGCGCCGTGTTCAGCAGATGGCGACGCAGCGCGGTAAGTCGATTTCGACGGCGGCCGCCGAGGAGCTCGTCTCGCGTTCGGGCGAAAACACGCGCATGCTCGATAACGACTTGGCTAAGCTTGCCCAGATGGTCGAGTCGCCTCAGATTGAACTTGCCGATGTTGCGCGCTGGATTGTCCGTACGGCCGAGGTTCAACCCTGGGACTTC
>UREE01000033.1 GCA_900546825.1 uncultured Collinsella sp.
CCGGCTCTGCGTCGCCGGTGAGCATGACGGTCTTGCGGACGCCGGCCTGCTTGAGGCCCTTTATGGCCTGTGCGCTGTGGGGCTTCACCACATCGGCGATGAGCAGGTAGCCCGCATACCTGCCGTCGATGGCCACATGGACGATGGTGCCGGTCTGGGGCACATCGGGGACAGAGAGGCCCAGCTTCTCCATCAGGCGGGCGTTGCCCGCCGCCACCGGCCTTCCGTCCACCTTGGCGGTGACGCCGTGGCCGCCAAGCTCTTCCACGTCGGTGACGCGGGCGGCATCAATGTCCCTGCCGTAAGCGGCCTTGATGCTCAGGGAGATGGGATGCTTCGACCAGCTCTCGGCCAGCGCAGCGGCCTCCACGAGGGCCTCCTCCGCGCCGCCCTCCACGGGGCAGATCTTGGTAACTTTAAAAGTGCCCTGCGTCAGGGTGCCGGTCTTATCGAAGACCACGACGCCGGTGTTGGCCAGCTCTTCCAGATAGGTAGAGCCTTTGACCAGGATGCCGCAGGCGGACGCGCCGCCGATGCCGCCGAAGAAGCTCAGCGGGATGGAGATGACCAGAGCGCAGGGGCAGCTGATGACGAGGAAGGTGAGGGCACGGTAGACCCAGTCCCCGAAGCGGGCCGGCTGGCCCATGAGGAGCAGGACGATGGGGGGGATGAAGGCCAGCGCCAGAGCGCCGTAGCAGACCGCCGGGGTGTAGACCCGGGCAAAGCGGGTGATGAAGTTCTCGGCCCGGGCCTTTTTCATGCTGGAATTTTCCACAAGGTCGAGGATCTTGGAGACGGTGGATTCGCCGAACTCCTTGGTGGTCCTGACCCGGAGCAGGCCGCTCATATTGACGCAGCCGCTGATGACCTCATCCCCGGAGTGGACATCGCGGGGCAGGCTCTCGCCGGTGAGGGCGGCAGTGTTCAGGGTGGAAGCGCCCTCGACGATGACGCCGTCGATGGGCACACGCTCGCCGGGCTGGACCACGATCACGGTGCCGACGGCGATGTCATCGGGGAAGACCTGCTCGAGCGTGCCGTCGGGCTGCTCGACGTTAGCATAGTCGGGAGCGATGTCCATCATGGCACTGATCGACTTGCGGCTCTTGCCCACGGCGTATGCCTGGAACAGCTCGCCGACCTGGTAGAACAGCATGACGGCAGCGCCTTCGGCCATGTGCGGGTCGGTATCGGGGAAGAGCACCATGGCAAACGCGCCGATGGTCGCGACGGCCATGAGGAAGCTCTCGTCGAAGGCCTTGCCGCGGCGGACGTTATTGAATGCCTTTTGCAGTACGTCGTAGCCGGCAATCAAAAACGGCACGAGGAACAGCACAAAGCTGGCGTAGATGTCGCCCGGGGTGCCGAATGCGGCGGTGAGGGTGCCGAGCTCATCGAGGGCGTACACCACGGCAAAAATGCCCAGTGCTACCAGGATGCGGTTGCGCTTATGCTCAAGGGACTCTTTCTTCTTGCGCTTCTTCTTATTCTTTTTGGGATCGGCGGCTGTCATGATTCAAACCTCTCATTTGAGTGTATGAACACTCGCTCATATAATTTCGCGAGCAAAGGCCGCGGCAAGCGCGGCCTCGCAGGTCAACGTATGCGCGGGTTAGAGAATGATCTCGCAGTCCGGCTCGGCGTCGGCGGTGAACTCAACGACGCGGTCCAGGACCTCGTCGAACTCGGCGTCGTCGGCCTCGAGCGTCAGCTTCTGGGTCATAAAGTTGACCGAAACGGACTTGACGCCATCGAGCTTAGCCAGCTCGTCCTGAAGTTCACGCGCGCAGTTGGCGCAATCGATCTCGTCGAGCTTAAACTGCTTTTTCATGGTGGGTTCCTTTCCCTGTGTTAGCGGTCTGGGTGCCGGCCGCGCTGATACCGTGGTTGATCGCTATTCGCAGATATGGCTCATGCCCTGGTTGAGCATGGTGTAGACGTGATCGTCGGCAAGCGAGTAGAGAATGTTGCGGCCGTCGCGGCGGAACTTGACCAGGTGCGACTGCTTAAGCGTGCGCAGCTGGTGCGACACCGCAGACTGCGAGGTCGCGGTCGCTTCGGCGATGTCAGCCACGCAGAGCTCGCGGCCCATGAGGGCATAGAGAATCTTGATGCGCGTGGTGTCGCTGAAGACCTTGAACAGGTCGGCAAGGTCGTAGAGAAGCTCCTCGTCGGGAAGGTCCTCGGGCGAGCAGCTGGTGGGAATCACGGGCTCGGCGGCCTCGATGTCGGGTTTCGTTTCATCAACGCGGATGCTCATTGCAATATCCTTTCATATGAACATGCGCTCATATAATTTACTTCCGATTATATGAGCGCATGTTCATATGTCAATGACGTTCAGGTAATTCGTCGCACAAAATGATGGGGAATAGTGGACGAGATTCCGGACTGAGCGGTTTTGATAGCCGATGCCGGGGTGGGTGCCCCCGCGCCGTGCAAAAATTGGAGTATTCTGCAACTATAGGGGGTCCGTTAATCTATTCCAGGCCAAATAAAGCCGCTCAAGAGTTATCCAAGGGCGGTAAACAGACAAGTTCTTCCTCAAATGTTGCCTAACGTTCCCGTTCGATAGCGTTTTTGTTTCTCGTTTGGATTAACTTGTGGGTGCTGGAGGGCCGACCCTGCTGAATACTCGCAATTTTGCACATCGCTAGGGTACCCACCTTGTTAGCCGGTCTAGCTTCCGGCCCCGAAGATTCTGCCCTCGGGCGCGAGGCTGCTTATTTGGGCAAATGATGGGCTGTCGGATTCGACAGTCTGCATGTCATCGATTGCCGGAACTTCATTTATTGTCGGGTCATCCAGCGTGATGCCTTCGAGTGTTGCTTTTTCGAGGTCGATTCGTTGACGATCTTCGGAATCCTGGCGAAGCTGCTTCTGAATTCGCTTTTTCTCTTCTATAAACCTTCTGAGCACAAACTGTCTCAGGTCCTCTTGCATGATTTGAAAGTCTTTTGGCAGACGCGAGGGGCGTATGCCCTCTTTCCGTTGGATCGCCTCCATGACCCTAACGAAAGCGCTGGCATGCATAAAGGAATAACGACTGACGGTGATGATTCCGTATCCCATGGACGCAAGCGCATTCTTGCGCTCCTCATCGATGGCGCGGTCTTCTTCCGCGTCATGATAAAACCCGTTGTATTCAATGTCTGTGCGAGATTTCTTTAGATACGCATCCATAAAGAACTTTTTGCGTCTCGTGAGATTCTTTGCGGCAGCGGTGACCTGCACCTCGTAATCGGTTTCAATTCCCTTAATACCAAGCCCTCCTTCGCTTTTAGGCAGCGTTAGCATCATGACAAAGGCCGTTTCCATAGGAGACCGGCATCCGTCGCGCACACATTGGATCGCCTTTCGGGCAAGGGCCAGACCGTCGCATCTGGTAATGGAATTAAAGAACTGTTTTAACCTTTCGGTCGAGGTGAGCGCGAAACGCTCGTTATACGAGGTGGAAGAGCCCGTTCCAAGGGAGTAAGCGCCGCACAATTCAAAGTAGTACTCCACCAGTTCGCGAAAAGGGAGATAGGTGGCGGCCTGAAGTGCGCAAAGCTCAACGCCAACAATGAAGATGCCATCTTTGAGCTCTATAAAGCGTGAGTTCGAGAATCGTTTTGACGAAACGTGGCATTGACAGTTCATTGCATAGCGCGCATTCCTGCGATCAAACACCATTACTTCGAGGCAATCATTTGCGTCAAGGGAAACATCGTGTTTGGTGAGCCATTCTGCGGCTGCGTCAAGGAGCGTTCCGGTGGGACATGATCCGTAAATCGCGGCAGGGTTAAAGGGCTCGGTGTCTTTCGCAGAAGCCGAATGCGCGGCCTGGTAGACCGCTTTTGCAGTGGTATGTGACAATACGATACTCATGGTATATATCGTGTCAGCTAATGCCGTGTTGATGGCGCTGAGTGGAAAAGCCGTTTTAGAGGTCTAACCAAATGCTGTCCAAAAGCTTGACGCGATTATGGGCTGGCACGCCTAAAATCAATGTTCTCGCAGCTTAGCTATAGCATATAAAAACTCAATTGCTGCACATTTGATATCGATGCATCACCATCCGACAACGAATTACGTGTCGGGAATTGGCCGAAATCGTTCAAAATGAGGGTTCAGAATTTGTGATGGCAGATCTATCTGTGGAACGTAGGGCGGCCCCGCTGCGGTGTTTCCCGCTGCGAGGCCGCTCGTGAGCAAGCAGTGTTTGTCGCAGGCGTTGCTATTTCGCGAATAGGTTCTTGAGGTTGAACTCGGCCTGTACCGTGCGGAGCATGAGGTCGGTGTCGTCCAGACCCAGATGCTGCTCGTTGGCGTCGGGCGCGAGGGTGCCGCGACGGCGTGCCCAGTTCTCGAGCGCGGCGGGGGCGGACTCGCGGGGGAGCGAGCGCACGTCGGCGTCCAGGCTGCGGCAGATCTGGCGCGAGTCGATGACAATGATCTTACCCGCGCGGCGTGCCTCGGCGTAACCGTCCAGGTGAATCTTGAACCAGCTGTCCTCAAAGGCGGCGTTATGCGCCATGTACGGGTACTTCTTCATAAGCTTGAGCAGCTGCTTTTGCAGCTCCTTGTTCTCGCGGAAGGGCGTTTTGCCGTCGATGTCGTCCCAGGTGATGTGGTGGATATTCGACAGCGGTACATCCTCGCCGCGGTAGATGTCGGGCAGGCCGCAGTAGTGTGCCTCGGCGTCGTGCGGGACGGCGTCGCTGGTGAGCTCCATGATCTCCCAGCCCACGTTGATGATATAGCCGCGCTCGGGTGCACGGCCGGTGGTCTCGATGTCGATACCGAGCACGGTGCCCTGGATGGGCTTGCGGGCGTAGGCCACGCCGAGCGCGTCGCGGTCGCCGCGGATTTCGCGCATAACGGACGCGGCAGTGCGCTTTTGCATCTTGCCGATGGCGGCGCAGGTGTCAGCATCGGACAGGCCGCGCGAAAGCGTCGCGGGCGTCACGTTGCGCAGGCGTGCCTCGCCAATCTGGTCGCACAGGTCGCGGTTGCGGTCGGCCAGGTCGCGCACGGTGGCAAAGTCGAAGCTGGGGTCGCCCTCGGCGGTAAAGTACTCGGTCTCGAGCACCTTGAGGGCCTCTTCGCCCTTCTGGCGCTCGGACTCCATGGCGCCGTGATCGCCATAGATAAACATAGGGATAAACGGTTGGCGTTCGTATTCGAGTGCTTGCGAAACGTTCATAGGCTGCTCCTTGGACGGGCCGCGTCGCGCGGCTCGGGGTTACTGAGTTGTGGCGAGATGATAGTTTACCATGGGCAACTATTGGCACCGCGCCCGGGACAACTACAATACCCTAGTTGACCGCTAGGACTTTTACAATGCTGCCGAAAGACACGAAAGGTTCCATCCTTCATGGATTTGCTGATTGATATTTTGCTCGACGCCGGCAAGGACACGCTGTCGCTGGTGCCGTTTTTGTTGGTGACGTATCTGGCCCTCGAGACCTTGGAGCACGTCGCGGGCGACCGCGTTAACGGGGCCATCAAGCGCGCCGGCGCCACGGGTCCCGTGGTTGGCTCGCTGCTGGGCATGGTGCCGCAGTGCGGCTTTTCGGCAATGGCGGCCACACTGTACGCCGGTCGTGTCGTGACCTTGGGCACGTTGGTGGCGGTGTTCCTTTCGACCTCCGATGAGATGCTGCCGCTGTTGCTCGCCGAGCAGGTGCCCGTGCAGACCATGGCGATGCTTTTGGCTTCGAAGGCACTGATCGCGCTGGTCACGGGCTTTATCGTGGACGCCGCCATTCGCGGCCTGCGTCGTAACGCTCGCGCGCATGCGGCGATTCGCCGCACCGTGCTGGGAACCGCGGCCAACCCGGCCCACGTGAATTGCGCGCACGACGACCACACTGGCGGTGACATCATCGACGAGGTGGCCGAGGCGGGCGTGAGCGCCGACCACATCCACGAGCTGTGCGAGCGCGACCATTGCGGTTGTGATGAAGACGAGGACGAGCACGAACACGGACATGGCCACGATCACGGTCATGAGGGCGAATATGAACACCATGATGGTCACGGTCACTCCCATTCCCACGAAGGGACGCCTGTCCTGTCGATTATCCGCAGCGCCATCTCCCACACCGTGCAGGTATCGGTATTCATTTTCCTGGTGACGCTGATTCTGGTTGCCGTGCTCGAGACGTTCGGCGAGTCCGCAATCGAGCAGTTCCTGCGCGGCAACGAGACGCTTGCGGTCCTGGGCTCGGCACTCGTCGGCCTGATCCCCAACTGCTCGGCCAGCGTCGTCATCACGCAACTGTACCTGGAAGGCGCGCTGCAGCTGGCCCCGATGCTCGCCGGCACGCTCATTTCCGCCGGCGTGGGTTATCTGGTGCTGTTCCGCACCAACCGCAGCGCCCGCGAAAATGCCGTGTTCCTGATCATGATGTACGTCATCGGCGCTGGCTGGGGCCTCATCCTCTCCGCCGTTGGCCTTTAAGTAGATTATTGGGACATGTCTTACGATCTACCTCTGTGACCAGGGCATTCCCCGCCGCCAAAACAAATAGGTAGATTTCCGGACATGTCCCAAAAATCTACCTTGGTTAGCGCAGCAGCTCGGTGAGGTTGCGTTTAAAGCGGGCGCGGTCTTCGCTGGTAAATGCCGCCGGCCCGCGAGTGCGTCCGCCGGCGCGGCGCACCTTCTTTTCCTCGTGGCGAATAAACAGCTGCATGTCGATGGTTGCTTTGTCGTAGACGCGCCCGCGCACACCGATAGCGGCGGCATCGCGCCCGAGCACCATGCTCGCCAAGCCAATGTCCTGCGTCACGACCACGTCGCCCGCCTGCAGGCGTTCGACAATGGCAAAGTCGGCGCTGTCGGCGCCCACGCTCACGTCGAGCGTCGTGACCCAAAAGCCGCGTCGCGCGTGCTCGGCATCGCGCGGGTCGTCGCGGCGAATGTGCCGTTCCAGGTTTTGCGTGCTGTTGCCGGCGATAACAACGGCGACGCCCGCCCGCCGCGCGCAGTCAATCGACTCGCGCGTGACCGGGCAGGCGTCTGCATCAATAAAGAGCGTTCGTGGCATCTAGCGCACCAGTTTGCCAAATTGAATAGCGCGAACAATCAGCGTTACGCCAAACACCAGCAGCGCGGCGCCGCTAAAGATGACGAGCATCTTGGCCGACCACAGCGGATAGATAAACACGAACATGCCGGCGATGATGGAAAGTGCGCCGCTCAGGATGGCGAGGGCGCGGTTGGACGAAAGCTCGGACTCCAGAATGGACATGACACCTTCGACAATCCAGCCAAAGCCGGCCACGATAACCACCATCGTGGTGAGCGTCGCGGTCGAGAAGGCCTGGTTGCGCAGGATTATGACGCCGCCCAAGATAATGAGTAGGTTGGAGATGATGCTCGTCACGCGCCAGCCGGTGGGCAGCAGCGGCTCAAAAATGGCAGTGAACAGTCTGATGGCAGCAGTGATTACAAAGTAAAAACCCAGGACGGTCGTCAAAAAGACGAGGGACTTGGCGGGTGCAAAAAGCAGCGCGATACCAGCAATGAGTGCTAAGACGCCCGTGATGGCGTAGATCCAGCGTACGGCCTTGACGGCTTTGCCCGCCATGCTTTTCTCGTCAAATCCAAACTGGCTCGATTTTTGGTCATCGTTCTTAAAGATGCCCATAATGTCTCCTTTCCGTGCGGCGTAAGCCTTGATCGTTACAACCAGTATCCCCTAAGGGCGCTGACGTATGGGTCGGGGAGGGCGAAACGTAACCCAAAGGCCCCGAATTGTTTCCGTTGTTCCCCACGTCGCGATTTTCTATTCAACAGGTGTAGAACATTGCAGCCCTGTTCGTTATTGCCTACGTTTTAGGTTAGATTTTCCTAAGGACAATTGGCTTGTATTGGGGGTCCCTATGAACGAAGCAGTTCCCGAGGCACCGTCGAGTGTCGAATCGATGGCAAAGCAAGGTTGCGAAAAGCTCGGTCTGGAAGCGTTTGATGCGCTGGTCCGTCGTGCCCGTACGTGCCGTCGCTTTGACGAGTCCATGCGCGTGCCGCGCGAGTTTTTGCTCGAGCTGGCGGAACTGGCGCACCTGGCTCCCTGCGGCGCCAATGCTCAGCGTCTGCGTTTTCATGTGGTAAGCGGTGCAGAGGACTGCGCGCGTGTATTTGACGAGCTTGCATGGGCCGGCGCGTTTAAGGATTGGCCGGGTCCCGATGAGGGCGAGCGCCCGACCGGCTATATCGCGATTCTGGCCGAGCGCGCCGTTCCGGGCAAGCCTGCCGCTCCCATTACCGAGGTCGACACGGGCATTGCCGCGCAGACGATGATGCTCGCCGCCCGCAGCGCCACGCCCGAGGTGGCAGCCTGCATGTTCAAGGCCTTTACGCCCCGCGCGATCGATGCCATGGGGCTCGATAACGACAAGTATGAGCTCAAGCTGATCATGGCCTTTGGCGTTCCGGCCGAGACACAGGTGATCGATGCGATCGATTCCAACCCCGACGGCTCCATCAATTATTGGCGCGACGAGGCGCAGGTGCACCACGTACCCAAGCGTCCGCTTGCCGACGTGCTGCTGTAGTTGTGCGTCGTTGCGGTGCAATCCGGCGGCAAAATCACCACAAAGGCTCCTGTCCCCTTTGTGGTGGTACGAGGGGAGGGTGTGTGGCAGATCTGTATTTGGTGCGGCATGGGCAGACTGAGCTCAATGTGCAGAGCATTTTGCAGGGCTGGCACGATTCGCCGCTTACGGCGCACGGGCGCGAGCAGGCGCTGACGGCGCGTACGGCGTTTGCGGCGCGTGGCGTGGCCTTTGATCATGTGTATTCCTCGCCGTTGGGCCGGGCGCGGCATACGGCCGAGCTTATCGTTGGCGAGGGCCGTTCCATTGAGCTGGTCGATGACCTGCGTGAGTGGCATTTTGGCTCGCTGGAGGGCACATCAAATCGCGAGATGCCGCCGCAGCCCTGGGGCGATTATCCGGTGGCCTTTGGCGGCGAGTCGGAAGTGCAGCTTCAGTCGCGCATGGTCGCGGCGCTGTCCCGTATTATGGCCCGGCCGCAGCACGACTGCGTGCTGGCGGTTTCCCACGGCTCAGCCTGCCAGGAGTTTCTTGAGTATGTGACTGGCGGGGGAGAGCTACCCGACAACGGTGCCGTGCTTCATTTTGGCTATTGCGACGGGGCGTTTTCGCTCTTGGGTTGGTAACGAACGAAAGGACCCCTATGAATAAAGATCTGTATCTGGTCCGTCATGGACAGACGATATTCAACCTTAAGCGTATCATTCAGGGGTGGAGTGACTCGCCGCTTACGCAGCTGGGTTGCGACCAGGCGGCGCGCGCCGGCATGTTTTTACGTGCGCGCGGCATTGAGCCCGATCATGCCTACACCTCTACGCTTCATCGCACCGAGCAGACTATCGCCAACTTGTGGCCGGGCTTGGCGTACGAGCACCTGGACGGCCTGCGTGAGTGGTTCTTTGGCGACTTTGAGGCCGAGCGCGTGATGCTTATGCCCGAGCGCCCGTGGCGCGACTTCTATCGGCAGTTTGGCGGCGAGGGCCAGATCCAGGTGCGCACGCGCATGGTGGCGACGCTGACCGATCTTATGCAGCGTCCGGACCATACGTGCGTGCTCGCGGTAAGCCACGGGTCGGCCATCAAGGAGTTTTTGGATTACGTGAAGGGCACGGAGGCCGACGAGCGCGAGCGCGTGCCGGGCAACTGCTCGGTGCTGCATTTCGTGTTTGACGATACGACCGATACGTTTGAACTGGTTGAGATCTTTACGCAGGAAGACTACGCGCGCGAGCTGGGGCTTGAGCCGCTCGTGGCTGCCGCGGGTCCGCAGCGCGGGTAGTTTGGGCGTGGCGGTGCGGGTCGCCGACTTACTTCTCGACGCAAAAGGGGCGGAGATGCATGTACCTGCTGCATCTCCGCCCCCTGTTTGTTGAGCTGCCGATTTTTGTGCTGGGCGGTCTGGTCTTGCTAGAACCGCGCGACCTGGTGCGTGAGCAGACCTGTCGGAACTTGCGGCGCGGCGCCGCTGACCTGCGCGGCGGGGAAGAGCACGGCAACGGTAAAGTTGAACGGCTCCTTGCCGGTGTACGTTCCGGCGGCACGGGCCTCATCGGCCAGCAGCTGCGACGCCCCGGTCAGAGCGGCGGCGTAGGCGGGGTCGTCGGTCAGTGCCGGCTCCGGTGCTTGGTCGAGCATAGCGCGGATGGCCCCGACGGCGTCCTCGCGCTTGACCTCCCACACGCGATGTGTGACGCCCGCGGGATCGGTGACGGCGTAGAGCGATGCGCCCTCTTTGGCAGCGCTCAAAATGATATCCATGACGGGCGACGCCTCGTAGGCGAGCGACACGGGGCGCGGCTGCACCTTGAGCTCGGCGATCGCGCGCGCGGTGGCGAGTACGTCGATGCTCTCGGCGGCAGCCTCGTCGCCGCCCGTCAGCACGTTAACCGGGCAAATCGCCACGACACCCGTCACGCGTCCCGGCTCACCCGAGCATTCGTACACGTAATACGCCGCGCCTGGATCCTTGAGCATCAGACCATCGGCAATGGCTCCGCGCAGAGCATCGTTGCCGCTCAGGATGCTGCCCATTGCAGGCAGTGCCTCGAGCACGCGGTCCTGAGCCGGGCGGATGCAGGGAAACGGAAGTGCTTTCATGGGGCGGTCCTAACGCACGAGTCAGTTTGTTCGCGGCTTATTATGCCCCAACTTGGCCGCTCGCGTCCCAGAGCACGTTATCGGCGAGCGCGATTAGCACCTGCTGACAACGAACGATGTCGGCGTGGGGCACATATTCGTTGGGCTTGTGGGCGAGCGCGAGCGAGCCTGGGCCATAGCTCATGCAGTTACGGTTACCCGTCTTGCCGGCAATGACGGCAGTGTCGGTGTAGCCGGTAAAGAAGCCGACGGTCGTATCCGTGCCCGTTACATCGTCTGCTGCGCACTTGAGTGCAGCTAGAAGGGGAGAGACCGGATCGCGCTCGATGGCGGGGCGGTCGCCCGTCACGGTGTAGCTGCCATGGCAACCGGGAACGGTGGCTTCGGCGACGGCGATGGCATGCTCGACCATATTGATTGCGGCGGCCGTATCGGTCGGCGGGGTCAGGCGCATGTCGACCCAAACTTTGGCGCGGTCGGGTACGACGTAGGGGCGATATCCGCCCTCGATTTGGCCAAACGTGATGGTCGAAGGCCCCAGCTCATCGTGCGCGGGCAGCGCCGCAAACGCGCGACGAAGCGAACACACGACCTCGGCCATGGCGGCGACGGCATCCGCGCCCTTCCACGGCTGGCTCGCATGCGCCGTTACGCCAGCCATTTCAATCTCGAACCACGTGCGCCCCTTGTGCGCCACCTGAATCTGTCCGTCGGTGGGTTCGGTGTCCAGCACCCATTCACGCGAGCCGACCCAGCCGGCATCGATCGCGGCCTCTGAGCCGCGCATAAAGTCTTCCTCGTCGACCGAGCAGATGAGCGAAAAGCCGCGGCGGGGCAACGCGCCATCCGCCGCCACGCGCTCGAGCGTATGGATCAGTGCGGCAATAGCGCAGGCCAGGCCACCCTTCATATCGCAGGCACCGCGGCCATAGAGTTTATCGTCGCGCACAACCGCCCCAAGCGGTGCGATGTCTGCGTCCCAGCCATCGCCCAAGGTGACGGTATCCATGTGGCAGATATAGATCAGCCGCGGCTCGACGCTTTGGCCCGGCACGGTGACTTTAAGGTTGCGGCGCCCGGGCAGCACTTCGAGCTCCTCAATCTGCACGGCATCGAGCGCAGAACTATCAAGTTGTGCCAGCTGCTGCTCAATGAGCCTCTTAATGAAGCGCTCAATTTCATCCTCATACGCGCCCGGGTCTGAGCTGTCGATCCGCACAAGCTCCTGCGCAAGCCGCCAGGCAAAGTCCTCATCAACCATATGCAACCTCACAATCAGTTTGCTTTCCAAACCGATTGTAAGCCTCCTGAGAGATCCGCGACGTGGGCGTGGCAGTATTTACCGTTCGCAGGCCGAGCCAGCGCGTTTGCCGTCCGAGCGGGTTCACAAGCGACGCAGCGGGTACGTACCCTTCATGGACGACATGCTGTGCGACATATCTGCCTTTCGGTATCACCGGATACCTCCACAGGTCTTGGCAATAATGCCGGACCTGCCCGATTCTGCGGACGATCCGCGCAGGGAGCACCTATGTGAGCATCCGCTCGTCACGCATTTCCTGGGCACCCCGTTACACGTGTTGGCGCAGGGCAGCTGCGGACGTAAGGGCGATCGCATTGTCAGGCATGTTTGGAACGGGGAGAGGCCGTTTGATTCCATGCGACAGACAGAGTTTGGCCTCGATGTCGCGTCCCCGCTCTTTACCCTGCTGACCCTGGCTTCCTCGGTCTCAAACGAGCGTCTGATCATGTGCATGTATGAGATGTGCGGCACCTTTGCCGTGTGCAAGATTGCGCCTCAGGTAAAGTCGGCACTTGAGCAGGCATACGGGGGCCGGTGGGGTGACGCACGGTCGGGCTGGGAAAACGTAAAGGATGTCTCGGGGAATCCAACGGACTTGTGGAAACGACCTCCCTTGATCGAGCTCTCTGAGCTTACAGAGTTCGTCGATAAGGTCCGGGGGCTCCGCGGCGCTAAAACGTTCATACGAGCCGCGAAATGCATTACGGGGGTGGCAGCATCGCCGCTCGAGGTCCAGGCTTCGATGCTGTTTGGCCTTACGAGGTTGCGCGGCGGCGAAGGGCTGCGCCTTACCAATAACGTTGAGATTCGTATGACGCGCAGCGCCCGCCTGATTTCGGGGCTTGATAGGCGCTATGCCGATATCCTGCTGGCAAATAAGGACGGCAGTCGAGAGTGTCTGGTTGAATGCCAAGGTAAAGCCATTCACGGATCCATTGAATCCAAGATTTCGGACTCCGATCGAACGACGGCCTTGCAAGCCATGGGATATCCCGTCGTTCTGATGACCTATGGTCAGCTGGCCGACTTCGATGCCTTCCGCGTGGTGATGGAGCTCATCATGTCCTATCTCGATGTGCCGCTGAAAGACAAGACGCCGCGACAGCAGGAGCTCGAACGGCGGCTTCGTGAGGAGATTTTTATCGATTGGGCGGGAATGTAGTCGCGCGGTGGGTAAACGGTAGCGCGAGCTAGAGTTCTGGTCGCAAAAAGGCTTCAATTTTGCCTTGGAGGGACCCTAAAAATGCTATCTAGAATAAGTTGTTTCGGAAAATAGACAGTCAACTTACATTCGGCACATAGAGACCGATTTTTACCTACTAAAGTCCCTGATAAAGCTGTTTATCAAAGCGGGCGTGCTTAGCGACTGGAGCCTCACTATCGATTATCTGAAAAAACTTGTTCTGGGTATCATTTTAAAGTCGTCCGGAGCAACAAAATCGCCCCCCGTTTCGTGAAAACGGGGGGCGAATGGGCTTCGTGGTCTGTCTGGCAGGTTTGGCGCCGGCGCTACTTAATCACGCGCACGCGATACATCGACGGAATCTGCTTGAGCGCCTCGATCGTGCTGCCGTCCAGGTGCTCATCGGTGTCGAACATGGTGTAGGCGTTCTCGCCAGCGGACTCGTTGGTCATGCGCTGCACATTGGCGTTGTCCTTGGCGAGAATGGCCGTGATCTGGCCGATCATGTTGGGCACGTTGGCATGCAGGCAGGCAATGCGGCTTGCGGCGCGCGCCTTGCCCATGCTGCAGGCGGGGTAGTTGACGCTGTGCGCGATGTTGCCGTTTTCCAGGTAATCCTTGAGCTCGCTGATGGCCATGTCGGCGCAGTTGGCCTCGGCCTCGCCGGTGCCGGCGCCCGAATGCGTGGTGATAAACGTATTGGGCATCTTGACGGTCTTGGGCGTGGCAAAGTCGCAGCTAAACCAGCTGAGCTTGCCCTCGCGCAGGGCGGCGTCGACGGCGTCCTCGTCAATGATGGTCTCGCGCGCGTAGTTGATGAGCACGGCGTCGGGCGCCAGCAGGTTAATCTGCTCGGTGCTGATCATACCGATGGTGTCGGCCTTGCTGGGCACGTGCACGGTGAGGTAGTCGCAGCCGCGGCACAGATCCTCGAGCGTGCCCACGCGCTGCACCTCGCGGCTCAGCACCCACGCGTGCTCGACGGAAATGAACGGATCGTAGCCGTAAACGTCCATGCCCAGGTCGACACAGGCGTTGGCGACCTTGGAGCCTACGTTGCCCAGGCCGATGACGCCGATGCGCTTGCCCTTGAGCTCGCGGCCCACAAAGGCCTTCTTGGCTTTTTCGGCATCGACCTGGATCTCGGGGTCGTCGGCGTTGTCGCGCACCCAGTTCATCGACTGTACCACGCCGCGGCTCGAGAGCACCAGCATGCCTAGGACGAGCTCCTTGACGGCGTTGCTGTTGGCGCCGGGGGAGTTAAAGACAACGACGCCCTTCTTGGCGTACTCCTCGACGGGAATGTTGTTGACGCCGGCGCCGCAGCGGGCGATGGCGCGAATGCCCTCGGGCAGCTCGTAGCCGTGCAGGTCGGTCGAGCGCATCAGGATGGCGTCGGCCTCCTCGGCGGTGCTTACAAACTCGTAGCCCTCGCCAAACTCGACTTTGCCGTCTTTAGTGATGTCGTCGATGGTCTTAATCTTACGCATGGAAAAACTCCTTAGCAGGTTTTGATCTAAGCAGGGTGGTTTGAAGTGGCTGGTCGGCCCGCGCGTTGCGGGCTAGTTAGATCGCGGGCTCAAACTATGCTGCGCTTCGAAGTCCTTCATGTACGAGGCCAGCGCCTGCACGTCTTCCATGGTGACGGCGTTGTACACGCTGGCACGCATGCCGCCCACCAGGCGATGGCCCTTGACGTTTTGAATCTGGTGCTCGGCCGCGCCTGCGACAAAGGCGGCGTCGAGGTCGGCATCGCCGGTGCGGAACGTGACGTTGGCGATGGAGCGGCTGTCGGCCTGCGTGGTGCCATGGAACAGTTCGCTTTGCTCGAGCAAGTCATAGAGCAGGTTGGCTTTGGCCCAGTTGCGCTCGGCCATGGCGGCAAGTCCGCCGGTCTGCTCAACCCAACGGAACACCTTGCCGCACACGTAGATACCAAAGGTGTTGGGCGTGTTGAGCATGGAGCCCTTGGCGGCCTGGGTCTTAAGGTCCATGTACTGCGGCGTCTGCGCAAAGGCTGGACCGTCGGCGATCAGGTCGTCGCGCACGATAACCACGGTGACGCCCGCGGCGCCGGCGTTTTTCTGAGCGCCGGCGTAGATGAGTCCGTAGCGCTCGACGTCGAGCGGCTGCGACAAAAAGCAGCTCGAGACATCGGCGACCAGCGGTACGTCGCCGAAGTTAGGCAGCTCGTGGTACATGGTGCCAAAGATGGTGTTGTTCTGGCAGATGTAGACGTAGTCGAGCCCGCCGCCCGCGGCCTCGGCGGCAATGCGCGCGTTGATGTCGGCCATGTCGGGGATGCGGTCGAAGTTGGTGTCTTCGGAGCTCGCGAGCAGCACGGCCTCGCCGTACTTGGCGGCTTCCTTGTACGCCTTGTTGGCGAAGTTGCCGGTCACGACGTAGCCGGCGCGGCCGCGGCGCATGAGGTTCATCGGGATGCCCGCAAACTGCAGCGTGGCGCCGCCCTGCAAAAACAGAACACGGTAGTTATCGGGGATGCTCAGCAGGCGGCGCAGGGTTGCCTCGGCGTCGTCGATGATCTGCTGGTACATGCTAGATCGATGGCTCATCTCGAGCACGGACATGCCGCAACCGTGGTAGTCCATCATCTCGTCGGCGATCTCGGCGAGCACGCTGGTAGGCAGCGCGGCCGGGCCAGCTGAGAAGTTGTGCACACGTGCCATCTTCTAGTTCCCCTCGTAGTCGTTTGAACGTTCGGGATACTTTAGCACAGTGCAGCGTCAGGCGCGACCGCATCACGGTAAAACTCGAGTGCGCCGCTATGATTTACAGGATGGTTACATGGGGGAGGGGTGCTTTACTCCTCGGGCAAATCCAAATCTGCGAGCGAAGGCATGAGGTTCTCTAGGCGCTTGATTTCTTCGTCGCAAATTAGCTAACCCCTGGTCACTACGACGCCAGTGTGGCGATGACAGCTTCGTCGCCGGCGTGGACTTGGGTGTTGCCGTCGGGGATGATCGTTTGGCCGTCGCGCTTGAGCATCACGACGATAAAGGGGTGCTTGCCTTGCGGCACGTCGCGCAGGCGCTGACCGGCCAGGCGACCGTGGGGCGTCACGGTGACCTCGCGCAGCGTAACCTCGGCACGCTCTTCAAACGTTGGCGCGGCCATAACCAGAAGGTCGCCTTCTTCAATTACGGTGTCGCCGTTGGGCAGCACGGGGTGTGCGCCGTCACGCAGCACCAGGACCACGAGCATGTCCGTGACGCTGCCAATGTCCGCGAGTGAGCGCCCGGCAAACGGATGACCCGCGCCCACCTTGAGCTTGACGAACGACATGCCGTTTTCGTCGCGGTAATCGTTAAAGGTGCGGCGCACATCGCCTGCTGCATCGATCATGTCGAGCTTCTTCGCCACCGCCGGTAGCAGCGATCCCTGCACCACAATGCTTGACACGGCAATCACAAACACCAGGTCAAACAGGTCGTGACCACCGGGAACACCGGTTACCACGGCAAAGAGACTAAATACGACCGAAGCCGCGCCGCGCAGACCCGCCCAGCTTACGAGCGCAACCTGGCGAGGGTTGGTCTTAAAGGGCACCAGCAGCAGGCCCACGGCGATGGGGCGGCTCACGAAGAGCATAAACGCCATGAGCGCCAGGCCGGGTAGCAGCATTTGCGGCAGGCGCGCGGGCGTGACGAGTAGGCCCAGCAAAAAGAAGATGGTCATCTCGGCCATCTCGGTGAGGGTGTCAAAGAAGTGCGCCAGCTCGACCTTGCCGGTGATGTCGCTCGCGCCCAGCACAATGCCGGCCAGGTACACGGCCAAAAAGCCGTTGCCGCCCAGGTAGCTCGGCAGCGCGTAGGCGACGATTGCCACGGCGAACAAAAAGATGGTCTGCGCGCCCTCGGCTGTTGCGCGTGCGCGTTCAATCAGGTGGCCCGCCGCCCAGCCGATGGCAAGGCCCAGGCCCACGCCCAGGATAATCTGCTTGGCCAGCAGTGTGGGAATGTTGATGTCGCCGCCGGCTGCGAGTGTGGCGAGCACGGCGGTGAGCATGTAGGCGACGGGGTCGTTGGAGCCCGATTCGACCTCGAGCAGCGAGTCGGTGCCGCCCCTCAGCGAAAGGCTGTGCTCGCGCAGAACGCTAAAGACGCTGGCCGCGTCGGTGGACGCCACAACTGATCCCAGCAGCAGGCCGCCGATCCAGTCGAAGCCCAGTACAAAGTGCGCGAACACGCCGGTAATGCCGGCAGTGATGACGACGCCGAGCGTGCTCAGCAGCACCGCAGGCGCGGCGACGGGCTTGGCACGGTCGATGTTGGTGTTAAAACCGCCGTAGAACATGATGAACAGCAGCGCCGTGCTGCAGACGGTTTCGGTGAGCGCGTAGTCGCTAAAGTCGATGTGAGCCGGCCCGTTGACGCCCAACAGCATGCCGAGCGCGATAAAGATGAGCAGGGTGGGGAAGGGGAGTTTTTTGCCGACGGGCTTGATGGTCAGGCACAGAATAATAACGAGGCCGATAAAGAGAAGGATCTGGTTCATGGATGGTGTCCGCTCCTGGGTGGTTGGCGTGGCACGGTCAGTTGTCTGCGGTTATTTGTACCCAAAGATGGTGGGTTTATGGGGTTAGATTGCGGGCGTGCGCGATATCGTCATAGACGGCTGCCGTCTTTGCCTCTGCTCGGAAACCCTTTCCAGCTTTATTGCAACGGAGTACAATGGGTAACGTTTAAGTTCAACTTGAAGTTTTAGTTGCGGCACCGGGCTTCGGCCGCAATGCAAGGAGAGGCGTACCATGGCGATCTATGTGACATCTGATGCTCACGGGCACGTGCGTGCGCTTGACGAGGCCCTGTCTAAGATTTCGCTGGCGTCCGACGACACGCTGTACGTGCTGGGCGACATGATCGATCGCGGGCCCGATCCGGTCGGCGTTATTAAGCTCGTGCGCTCGCTGCCCAACGCCCGCGTGCTCAAGGGCAATCACGAGCAGATCATGCTCGATGCCATCATTGGCCAGGATCCGCTCGATGCCGAGACCTGGGATATCAACGGTGGCTGGACGACGCGCGAGCAGCTCAACGACATGGAATTTGACGCATACGAGGAGCTCGTGCGATGGATGGCCGCGCTGCCGCTCTACGCGGTGGCCGAGACCGAGGAGCGCCCGTATCTGCTGGTACATGCTGGAATCGAGATGAAGGCGGCGCGCGCGTTTTTGCTTGAGCATGGCGTCGATTGTGCCGATGGCGTTGGAGCGGTGGGTGCCGATCGCGAGCTGCTGCAGCAGATGCTCGCGGTGCAGTCGGCCGATGACCTGCTGTGGATTCGTCACGGCTATTGGGATGCGCCGACCGGGCTGCTTTCTGCCGAGGGCAAGGGTCCGGTCGTGGTGAGCGGTCACACGCCAACGGTGTCGCTCGGGCGTTATTGCGAGGTCGGTGGTCTTGCGGGGCTCGATGAGGAGTCGGGCCGCGGGCAGATCGTGCGCCTGGGCGGCGAGGATGCCGCCGGTGTGCCCGATCGCATCGATATCGACTGCGCCGCCGCCACCGGCTCCGAGTTCGGCCGCGTCGGTATCCTGCGCCTTGATGACGGCGCCGAGTTCTATGCGAACATCAACCCAGGCGAATAATCGGTGCAAAGGGTAGCTAATTTGGGACGGAGCTTTTTTGACTACTTTCGGAGAATAGCGCCTTCTTGCTCGGTAAGCGCGAGAAATGAGGAGCGTCTGCGTCCTCGGCAGTGCGAAAATGCTCGAAAAACCATCGCAACGGAGTCAAACGACGTTGCGACGGTTCTTTTTTGGCTGCCCGCTGGCTAAGTGAGTAGACTTTTTTGGAAATGCCGAGCAGCCGGCAAATTTGCCTCAACAAAACCGCAGGTCACTGACTTGTGTTTTGCCGGTGTGGTCAGGGATTCGGCAAAAGTCTACTCACTTAGTTTTGCGTGTCACAAATCGTCCGCAACGAGACCCCCCATTGCGCCAATTAGGCGCCGTACGGGTTGCGGTCGCGCTCGATGCGTTGGCGGATGTGGGCGTATTCGATAATCAGCAGCACCAGGAGTAGGGCCATGATGGCTAGGTAGCTCACCACGGCGCCCATCAGACCCAGCAGGTTGATCAGGATCACCGGCAGCACTACGCTTACGGCGAAGCAGATCAGGTAGATTTTGGTGACGTCGCCGGCATGGCGCAGCACCGTGATGATGGCGTAGATAAAGTCGATGGCCGCGGTGACGCCGCCGGCGACAACCATCAGCAGTGCCAGCGTGCGGTAGCGCTCAAAATTGAGGCCGTACATGAAGCTCATGAGGGGAATACCGGGACCTGCCATAAATGCGGCGCACACGCTGGTGATGACCACGATCAGTGCCATAACGGCAACAATAATCAGGTCAAAGCGGCGACGCTTGCGCGGATTCGTCCAAATGCTCGACAGACGCAGAAGCTGCGGTTTATAGACAAATCCGATGCTCAACAAAATGGCCTGCGCTGGAAAGAACAGGGCATTAAAGTACAGCTGATATTTGTATGCCAGCGTGCCTTCCATCACAAACTTGGGCATGCTCTCAATAAGGTTGAACAGGAACAGTGCACCAAAGAGCGGGGCGCACTGGACAAACAGGTGGCCGACCTCGCGCAGGCTCACGTGGCGCGATTTTTCGGTCTCGAGCAGGGCAAGCGGCGCGGTGACCAGCACGAGCGAGGCGATGGCGGTGACACCCATGGCCATGGCCGCGATGGGCATACTGCGCGTGAGGAACAGCGCCACGCTAAAGACCGCGATGACGCCGACGGATCGTAGCGTTTGGCTCATGCCGGCCAGGTAGAGTTTGTCGGCCTGCTGCAGGCGGCCCTCGTACACG
>UREE01000034.1 GCA_900546825.1 uncultured Collinsella sp.
CCGTCTACCGCCGCGATGCCGGCGAGGGCGCGCTGCAGGCTGCGCTCAAGCAGCTTGCAGAGGACGTTGAGGCTGCGGTTCGCGACGGCGTGAACATCGTGGTGTTGAGCGACCGCGCCGCCGCGGGCGAGGTGCCCGTGCCGTCGCTGCTCGCCGTGGGCTGCGTGCACAACCACCTGATCCGCGCCGGCGTGCGTACCTTTGCCGACATCGTGGTGGAGTGCGGCGACGCCGTGTCCCCGCACGACTTTGCGGCGCTGGTGGGCTACTCCGCGAGCGGCATCTATCCGTACAACGCACATGCGTGCATCCGCGATCTGGCGGCACGCGGCGACTTGGACGTGACGGCCGAGCAGGGCATCGCCAACTACAACAAGGCTGCGACCGCCGGCATCGTCTCCATCATGTCCAAGATGGGCATCTCCACGGTGCAGAGCTACCATTCGGCGCAGATCTTCGAGGCCGTGGGCTTTACGCCGGAGTTCGTCAACGCGTACTTCGCCGGCACGGTGAGCCGTGTGGGCGGTATGGGTGTCGAGGACGTCGAGCGCGAGCAAAACGAGCGATACGACGCCGCGCTCGCTATCCTTAAGAGCCCGGCTCCCGATCAGCTGCCCACGTTGGGCCTGACCAAGTGGCGCCCGCTCGGCGGCGAGGATCACCTCATCGATCCGCAGACTGTCTACTTGCTGCAGACCGCCTGCCGTGAGGACAGCTACGACACCTTTAAGGAGTACAGCGCCCGCCTGCACCGCACCGGCCGTGCCGTGCGCCTGCGCGACCTGCTGGACTTTAATGCCAGCGGCCGCACGCCGGTTTCGCTCGACGAGGTGGAGCCCGCGCTCAACATCGTCCGCCGCTTTAACACCGGCGCCATGTCGTATGGCTCCATCAGCAAAGAGGCGCATGAGTGCATGGCCATCGCCATGAACCGCCTGCATGGACGCTCCAACTCGGGTGAGGGTGGTGAGGATCCGCGTCGCGAGACCCCGCTGGCTAACGGTGACTCCAAGAACTCCGCCATCAAGCAGGTGGCAAGTGCGCGCTTTGGCGTGACGAGCCGCTACCTGTGCAGCGCCTTCGAGATTCAGATCAAGATGGCCCAGGGCGCCAAGCCCGGCGAGGGCGGACACCTCCCCGGCAAGAAGGTCTACCCCTGGATCGCTGAGGTCCGTCAGTCCACGCCCGGCATCGGCCTGATCTCGCCTCCGCCGCACCACGACATCTATTCCATCGAGGACCTGGCAGAGCTGATCTTCGATCTTAAGAACGCTAACCCCGGCGCACGCGTGTCGGTCAAGCTGGTCAGCGAGGCCGGCGTCGGCACCATCGCCACCGGTGTGGCCAAGGGTGCTGCCGACAAGATTTTGATCAGCGGCCACAACGGCGGCTCGGGTGCCGCTGCTCGCGATTCGATCTGGCATGCGGGTCTGCCGCTGGAGCTTGGCCTTGCCGAGGCCCAGCAGACGCTGCTGCAAAACGGCCTGCGCTCACGCGTGGTGCTCGAGGCCGACGGCAAGCTCATGGACGGCACCGACGTTGCCGTCGCCTGCTTGCTGGGCGCCGAGGAGTTTGGCTTTGCGACCATGCCGCTCATCTCGATGGGCTGCCTCATGCAGCGCGACTGCCAGCAGGATACTTGCCCCGCCGGCATCGCCACGCAAAACTGCCGCCTGCGTCGCGGCTTCCGCGGCAAGCCCGAGCACGTTGAGCACTTTATGCTCTTTGTTGCCGAGCAGCTGCGTGAGGTCATGGCGAGCCTGGGCTTCCGCACCGTCGATGAGATGGTTGGCCATCCCGAGTGTTTGCGCCAGATCGAGGTGCCGGGCAACCGCAAGGCCAACCTGCTGGATCTGTCGCCCGTGCTGGCAAGCGCGACCTGCGAGTTCGGTGCCCATATCCCAGGCGCCGACGGTCGTCACTTCCTGCCGCAGATGGCCGCGGACAGCGAGCTCGACAAGACGCTCGACTCCACGCTGTTCGTGCCCTATACGGCCGATGCCCGTGCCCACTTGCGTCCGATTCGCTTCCGCGCCGATATCGCCAACGTCAACCGTTGCGTGGGCACCATCCTGGGTAACGCGGTGACCAAGGCACATCCCGAGGGCCTGCCCGCCGGCTCCATCACCATCGATTGCGATGGATCGGCCGGTCAGAGCTTTGGCGCCTTCCTGCCGCGCGGCATTACGCTCAACGTGTGCGGCGACGCCAACGACTACTTTGGTAAGGGCCTTTCGGGCGGCGAGGTGTCGGTGTGCCCCAACCCGCATGCGACCTACAAGTTCGACGAGAACATCATCGTGGGCAACGTTGCGTTCTTTGGTGCCACGAGCGGTCGCGGCTTCATTAACGGTCTTGCCGGCCAGCGTTTTGCCGTGCGCAACTCCGGTGCCACCGTGGTGGTCGAGGGCTGCGGCAACCATGGCTGCGAGTACATGACGGGCGGTCTGGCGCTCATCCTGGGCGAGGTCGGGCAGAACTTCGCCGCCGGCATGACAGGTGGCGTGGCCTATGTCTTTGACCAGTACGGCACGCTCGATGCCCGTGTGAACCACGAGAGCGTGGAGCTCAAGGCCCCGACGGCCGGCGAGCTGGCGCAGATTCGCGAGCTCATCCAGGAGCACGTGGACGCGACGCAGAGCCCGCGCGGCATTAAGCTGCTCTACAGCTTTGAGACGATGAGCAAGCACTTTGTGAAGGTCATTCCGACCGAGTACGAGCGCGTGCTGGCGATTGTCGCCGCGGGCGAGGCCGTGGGCAAGACGCATATGCAGGCTGAGGAGCTGGCGTTTGACATTGTGACCGGTCGCGCGAGTGCCGCGGATGTCGCTCGCTTCGATGTGGCGGGTGGTGTCGCTGGTGCTGCGTCCGTGGCTGCCAGCTCTGTTGCTTCGACCAAGAAGGAGGCGTAAGTGCCATGGGTAAGCCCGGTGCTTTTCTTGTTATCGATCGCGTGACCCACGAGCTGCGCCCCGTGGAGGAGCGCAGCCGCGATTTCGATCCACTGTACGCGGAACTCGACGACGATGCACGTCGCGCCCAGGCGAGCCGCTGCATGATGTGCGGCGTGGCGTTTTGCCAGATGGGCGCGAGCTTTGGCAAGGCACGCCCGAGCGGCTGCCCGCTGCACAACCTGATTCCCGAGTGGAATGAGCTGGTGTACCGCGGCCGCTGGGACGAGGCTGCCGAGCGCCTGTCGCTCACCTCGCCCATGCCCGAGTTCACGAGTCGCGTGTGCCCGGCGCTGTGCGAGGCCGCGTGCAACCTGGGTTCGGTCGATGGCCGGCCCACGACGATTCACGACAACGAGCGCGCGATCAGCGACCACGAATGGGCCAACGGCGGTCCGCGCCGCTTTGAGCCGGCGGGGGAGGGCGCACCCACGGTTGCCGTGGTGGGCTCCGGTCCTGCTGGTCTGGTGGCGGCATGGGAGCTTGCGCGTCGTGGCGCCCGCGTGACGGTGTTTGAGCGCGACGACCGCCCGGGCGGCCTGCTCATGTACGGCATTCCCAACATGAAGCTCGAGAAGTCCGTGATCGAGCGTCGCGTGGCGCTCATGCGCGAGCTGGGCATTGTGTTTGAGCTGGGTGTCGACGTTACGAACCCTGCGGTGGCGGCCGAGCTCGATGACTTTGATGCCGTCGTGGTGGCTGCCGGCGCTCGTGCGCCCCGCGGTCTTTCGGCTGCGAACGTGGACGCTCCGGGCGTGGTGTACGCGGTGGACTACCTGACGGCTTCGACCGTCTCGGTGCTCGATGGCGGCGAGCCCGCGGTGAACGCGCGCGGCCTGGGCGTTGTGGTCATTGGCGGTGGCGATACTGGAAACGACTGCGTGGGTACCGCGGTGCGTCAGGGTGCGCGCAGCGTACGCCAGTTTGAGTTCTTGCCGGCTGCGCCCGATAAGCGCACGGCGAGCAACCCCTGGCCGCAGTGGCCCAACGTTAAGAAGACCGACTACGGCCAGCAGGAGGCTATCGTTGCGATGGGTGGCGAGATGCGTGCCTGGGGCGTGGATACGCTCGAGGTGCTGCTGGACAAGAAGGGTGCGGCTGCGGGTTTGCGCGTAGTCGATCTGGACTGGTCGGCGGGAAAGCCCGAGCGCATCGCGGGCTCCGAGCACGAGGTGCCGGCGCAGCTGGTGCTCATCGCCTGCGGCTTTACGGGTCCCGAGCACGGCGTGTTCGATGCGGTGGGCGTGCCTGTTGCCACCGCTGGTCGTCCGCTGCCGGTGATGGCTGCCGAGGGCTCGCACCTCGCGGCTCGCACGGAGGGTGTCGCCGCGGATGCCGCACCGGTGTACGTGGCCGGTGACGCCCGCAACGGCAGCTCGCTCGTGGTGAGTGCTATGGCCGATGCCCTGGCCTGCGCAGCCGAGGTCGCCGAGGCGCTGGAGCTGTAAAGTAGTCATTTAAGAACGTCCCCAATGACTAGTCATTTTTTGTCTAGTCGTTGGGGACACTCTTTGCGAGCGATTTGCTCGTTTGTCGACGTACGGGTGTTCATTTGTCGACTTCTTGGGCTGTGGTCACCTGTTGTTTCTGTGGTGGCTGTGGGTATCTGGCTCAAAAGGGCGGGTTGGCCGTCTATGTTTACCTGCGGTTTTGTTGCGGTGCGCATTTTCGGTCAAGCTTTTCGTCAAGTGTTTGGTCAGCATCTGGTTTGCAGCCGGAGGCCTATTTTGCCCGCGCTGGTCGTGGCCGACCACCCTCCTCGTAAGCTCAAATTGAGGTCTATCAGTTTGAGGAGGATGCCATGACTGACCACGCTTTAGACCGAGCGCATCTGGCCGAAGCCGTCGGCAACGATATTGCCGACATGGCCCATTTTTGGATGCTGCGGAAGTTCCAGTTTTTGGAGCCGGCGCGCGAACAGTTCGAGATCATTGTCGACCCGTGGCTCAGCTATTGCACCGAGCCTTCGCAAAACGAAATCATGGCCTACAACATGGCATTTACCGATTGGCTGCTGTTTGAGCGCCCCTATCGCCATGGCAAGACGCTGCTCGAGCTATATGTGGATGAGCCGCCAGCGTCAATTTCTCCTGCCTCGCTTGGGCGACTTAAGCAGGTGCGCGACACGCAGTATTTCTCGCGCTTTGGCATTTTGGACAAGGATCCTGCGAACGGCATGGTTGCACTGAAGGATACGCGCACCGACCGTCGCTTTGATGTCTACGACCCGCATATCGTGCAAAAGGAGCATTGGAGCGACGGCGCGATTGCGGTGCGACTCGCGTGCGTCGACGATGTCTGGCTGACGGCGGGGCAGCTCTACCTGTATGATATCGCGCGCCTGAGCGACACGGCGGTCGACGGGCCGGGCGCGGTGCATCCCGAGGACCTGGAGGACGGTTTCGACACCTCGTGCATCAGCTTCTTTTTGCGCCTGGTCCGCGACATCATGGGTGCCCAGGGGCGGTATGTGAAGTCCCTCAACATCTACGAACAGGAATGGGAGTAGGGGATGGGCAGTCGCGCCGCCGCCTGTCTATTTGTCTCGGTCTGTAACGTCTAGGGACAAAAAACCGGTCTACCTGTTACAGATCGAGATGTTTGGCGCCTGGCAGGGGGAATGTCTCAATCTGTAACATCTACAGGCCAAAACTCGACCTAACTGTTACAGATTGAGACAAAGGTTGGACGCGGTGCCGAAAGATCTTGATATGTAACATCTAGCGGCCAAAAACCGGTCTTCCTGTTACAGATCGAGACGTTTGTCGGCGGCGGCAACAGCGGCGATGGCCCATTTCTCCGATGTGGTGGTGATGAAAGTGTCTAATACCGTTCTTAAACACAAGCAGGCGACACGTAACACCTTGGCGCGGAATAGGATGCTTGCCAGGCTCACGGAGGCGGCTGAACAAGGCGTGCTGCTTGTGACGCACGACAATGCCGAGCTCATGTGGCTGCGGCGCCATGTGGGCACAGACGATATTGCGGAGCCCGAATTGCACCTATTCTGTTTTCAGCATGAATGGGATGCGTTGACGCCGCCGGAGCGGGCGCGGTGGACCATCAAGGGACTTGCCGAGTTTCACCCCGATTGGGCGTTTTGGGGGTATGACGCCGCGCTGATATGGGGTCTGGAGGTGCCGAATGATCTGCTTGGGCCGCGTTACTTGGTCAAGACGGGTTGTTCGGTGACGCTTAGTGCAGGATGTAGGCTGCTGCGTCCGCAGGCGGCGGGTGCGCTTGAGCGCGTCGACGGCGTTCGGGTGACGCCGTTTTGGCGCACGGTGGAGGATTGTCTGCTGCGTGCGCCGTTTTCGTATGGTCTGGCGATTGCCGATTCTGCATTGCGGGCGAAGGGTATGTCGCGCGACGACCTCTGCGAACGGCTCCAGGTCGATTGCGAGGGCAGGCGAGGGTATCGCAGAGCTCAGGCGATTGCGTCGCATGCGGACGGGCTGTCCGAAAACGGTGGCGAGTCTCGGTTCCGAGCGTTCTTTATTGCATACGGTTTTCCGGTTCCGGAGTTGCAGGTGGAGTTTCGCGATCCGCTCGATTCGAGCCGGGTGTTTCGGGTTGATTATTTCTGGAGGCTCGAGGACGGGACATGTGTCATCGGCGAGCTCGACGGAAAGGGGAAGTATACCTTGCAGAACGGCGAGGGTCGGGAGTCGGTCGACCCGTTCGTGGCAGAGCGTCAGCGGGAATCTCATCTGACAATGCTCGGGCACAAGGTGCTTCGGTTCACGTTTGATGAACTCAAGAACCCGGGGAAGCTGGCTGAAAAGATGAGGCTGGCGGGTATTTCGCAGCGGACCGATTTGGCTGAGGGATGGAAGCGCCAGTGGTATGGGCACTGAAGCGGACTGTCTCAATCTGTAACAACAGGGGACCGTTTGGCCTCGCAACTGTTACAGATCAAGACAATAGGTTGGCTACCGCTAAAAGATCTTAATCTGTAACATCTAGAGGCCGAAAACCTGTCTACTTGTTACAGATTTAGACGTTTGACGACGGTGCTGGAGAATATCTCGATCTGTAACATCTGACGGCCAAAATTCGACCCAACTGTTACAGATTGAGACAAAGGCTGGACGCGGTGCTGAAAGATCTCGATCTGTAACATTTGGAAGGTTAAAGACGGTCTATCTGTTACAGATCAAGACGTTTTGCTGGAACGACCGGAGCATCGCTGCACTGGTCTGTTCATCCTCACGACCCTCTCTTCCCTCCGTTAACCGATATGTTCGACTTTAGTCGCTGCATTAGGTGATAATGGACAAATGTTCATGTTAATCGTGAGGGAGGAGCTCGATATGGCGTCTACCGATCGTCCCGCGTTGTTTATCAATGCGACCGTTCTGGATGGTTCGGAGCATATGGAGCCGCAGCCCGATATGGCCGTGGCCGTCGAGCGTGGCATCATCACCTGGATGGGACCGAGCGCTGTGGCCCAAGCTCCAGCAGGGGCTGAGGTCATCGACCTGGGCGGTGCGTGTCTCATGCCGGGTCTCATCAATATGCACGTGCATCTGTGCGGTTCGGGCAGGCCGGTTTCGGCGGGCGATGCGGGCGCGCTGATGAAGAAGCTCGATAATCCCGTGGGCCGCGCCATCGTGCGCCATATCCTCAAGGGCAGCGCTCAGCAGCAGCTGGCAAGCGGCGTGACCACGGTGCGCGGCGCGGGCGACCCACTGTTCGCCGACATCGCCGTGCGCAACGCCATCGACGCCGGCAAGTATCAGGGTCCGCGCCTGGTAGCGCCGGGAACGGGCGTCACGGTGCCGGGTGGTCACGGCGCGGGGCTGTTCGCGCAGGTCGCCAATACCCCCGGCGAGGCGGCCGAACAGGTGCGCGATCTGTATGCGCGCGGTGCCGACGTCATCAAGCTGTTCGTGACGGGCGGCGTGTTCGATGCGACCGAAGTGGGCGAGCCGGGCGTGCTGCGCATGCCGCTCGATGTCGCCGCGGCGGCGTGCAAGGCGGCGCACGAGGTTGGCCTTCCGGTCATGGCCCATGTCGAGAGTACCGAAGGTGTGAAGGCCGCGCTTCAGGCCGGCGTCGACACAATCGAGCACGGCGCTCCGCTGACGCCTGAGATTCTGGAGCTGTACCGTGGCGCCGCGGGGACACAGCTCGAGGGACGCGCGCCGAGCGTGACCTGCACGATTAGTCCGGCGCTGCCGTTTGTGTTGCTCGATCCGGAAAAGACCCATTCGACCGACACGCAAAAGAAGAATGGTGACATCGTGTGCTCGGGCATTATCGAGAGCGCTCGCGCCGCCCTCGATGCCGGCGTTAAGGTGGGCCTGGGCACGGACTCGAGCTGCCCGTTCGTGACGCAGTACGACATGTGGCGTGAGGTGGCCTATTTTGCCAAGTATGTCGGCGTGAGCAATGCCTTCGCGCTGCATACGGCTACGCAGGCCAATGCCGAGCTGCTGGGGCTGGGCGGCGAGACCGGTACGATCGAGTGCGGCAAGGCCGCCGATATCCTGGTGACGCGCGAGAACCCGCTCGATGACCTGCGCGCTCTGTGTGAGCCGATGCATGTGATGTGCCGCGGCGATCTGGTGCGCAAGCTGAAGGTCAAGCGCATTCCCGAGGTGGACGCCGAGCTCGACACGATTATGGCCATGCCGGCAGAAGCCCTGGCAGAGGAGCTCGCTCGCGATGGTGTAGCGTAGGCGCTGGTGTGACGGGGCAACAGCTTTATCCAATGATGTCGCCCCATGCAAAAAGCCGGGGTCTCAACACGAGGCCTCGGCTTTTAGTATTCCTATGGTGTAGCTGCTAGGAGCGCGTTTCCATCTTAGCGTGGCACTTGGGGCAGGTGACGCGGATTTTGCCCTTGCCCTTGGGGACGGACAGCATCTGGCCGCAGTTGGGGCACTTGAGGTAGGCCGTGGTCTTGCGGCCCTTCCACATCTTCTTTGCCGTGCGCTTGGCACGCTCAAAGTCTTCCTTGCTCGTTCCAGCTGCGCGCGAGGTGCTGGCCGCTGCAGTTCCGCCGCCTAGGCTGGCGACGAACTTGCCCAGGCAGGGGACGTTTGCGGTCGCCGTGACAAAGGCATCGTTCTCCTTGCGGCGCGCGTCGATGTTTTTGGACAGGCCGCGCAGCACGCCGAGTACGATTACGGCGATGGCGATCCAGCTGAGCCACTGGATGTGAGCCATCGATCCGACCATCGCGAAAATAATTCCTATGAAGCCCAGCACGATGGTGAGCTCGTCGGCGCCGTTACGACCCTTCATAAAGTCATTCATGCGAATTGCCTTTCGTTCGATATGCTGCACGCCTTTATACCCCTTTTGGTGCAAACGTACCTGCCCCCCCTTGCACCAATTACTTGGCGAGCTTGTCGACGACACGCTCTATCTCGGCGAGCTTGGCGGCCTTGAGCTCCTCGTCGCCCGATTCGATGGCCGACGCGACGCATCCCTCGATGTGTGCCTTCAGCACATCGGCGTTGATGCGGGCGATGAGTGCCTGCGTGGCCATGAG
Organism: uncultured Collinsella sp.; assembly: GCA_900546825.1. Taxonomy (GTDB): domain Bacteria; phylum Actinomycetota; class Coriobacteriia; order Coriobacteriales; family Coriobacteriaceae; genus Collinsella. The sequence goes on from UREE01000034.1 coordinate 9,454, forward strand.
CTGCGTGGAGATGTCGACGCAGTAACGGTCCTCCTCCACCATTCGCAGGATGCCGTCGATTTGCCCGCGTGCCGTCTTGAGCATGCGGGTCACCGATTTGTGGTCTGCCATCATGGCGGGTCCTCGTTTCTGGTCGATGGGGTCGAATGCCTCTGGTAGCTGCTACGCAGCGGTTACAGACAGGGCGTGGAACTTCTCGCCCGCGCCCTCGACGGCGTCGGCGAGCTGCTCGGCGGTCACGGTGTCGGCGCACTCTACCTGGACGGTCTGGGTCTCGTGATCGGCGTCGGCATCGGTCACGCCTGCTACGCTGAGCAGCGCGGTCTCGACAGTAGCGTCGCAGTGGCCGCACATAAGGCCGGAAGTCTTGATTGTGTAACGCATGGATATTCCTCTCTGTTGTGTCGGCTTTCCCAGGCACCCGACCTTGACCTTCAAGCCGTCGCTCGCGTACCAAAGTACGCGTCGCTCCTCTTTCAGGTCAATCTCGGGCACCTGGAAAACCCGTTCTAAATGGACGTAATGGTGAGCCTATTTTGCCACTTTAGGCTTAAAGGTTCGTAGGCGCAGCGCATTGCTTACGACGCAGACACTCGACAGGCTCATGGCCGCGGCGCCAAACATCGGCGAGAGCTGCCAGCCGGTGAGGGGGAAGAACACACCCGCGGCGAGTGGAATGCCGATGCCGTTGTAGAACAGCGCCCAGAACAGATCCTGCTTGATGTTGCGAATCGTGGCGCGCGACAGCTCGATGGCGTGGGCGACGTCCATGAGGTCGCTGCGCATGAGCACCACGTCGGCGCCCTCCTTGGCGATGTCGGCGCCGGTGCCGATAGCGAGGCCAACGTCGGCGCGCGCCAGGGCGGGGGAGTCGTTGATGCCGTCGCCCACCATGGCGACCTTGCTGCCCGCATCCTGCAGTTCGCGCACGTGGCGTTCCTTGTCGGCGGGCAGGACGTCGGCGATAACCTGCTCACTGGTGAGTCCCACGCGGCGGGCGATGGCCTCGGCCGTCATGCGGTTGTCGCCGGTGAGCATGCGCACATCGACGCCGAGCGAGCGCAGCGCGGTAACGGCCTCGGCACTTGTCTCCTTAACCTCGTCGGCCACGGCGACGATACCGGCAAGCTCACCGTTTTTGGCAAAGAACAGCGGCGTCTTGCCATCGGCGGCAAATCGCCCCGCAAGTCCTGCGGGCACGGTGATACCCAGCTCGCTCATCAGGCGCACGTTGCCGGCTGCGATGACATTCTGCCCCTCGCGTGCCGTAATGCCTCGCCCGGGCACGGCGGCAAAGTCCTCGACCATGCGTGCGACGATTCCGCGCGTCTCGCACTCGGCCATAATCGCCTCGGCCAGTGGGTGTTCGCTCTGGCGTTCCAGCGCGGCGGCCAGCTTGAGCAGCGCCTTTTCGCTCATGGCGGGCGAGCCGTCAGTGCGCGTGGCCACCACGATATCGGTCACAGCCGGTTTGCCGCGGGTGACGGTGCCGGTCTTATCGAGCACCACGGTGCCCACGTTGCGCAGATTCTCCAGCGCTTCGGCGCTCTTAAACAGCATGCCCATCTCGGCGCCCTTGCCGGTGCCAACCATAATGGCGACGGGCGTGGCCAGGCCCAGCGCACACGGGCAGCTGATCACCAGCACGGCCACGGCGGAGGTGAGCGCCTCGTTTACGCTGCCGGTCAGCGCCATCCACGCCACAAAGGTCACGGCCGAGATCGCAAACACCACGGGCACAAACACGCCGGCGACCTTATCGGCCATGCGGGCGATGGGCGCCTTGGTGGCGTTGGCGTCCTCGACGAGCTGGATGATTTTGGCGAGCGACGTGTCGGCGCCCACGCGCGTGGCACGGAAGGTAAACGATCCGGTGCGGTTGACCGTGGCGGCGTTGACGGTGTCGCCGGCGGTCTTTTCCACGGGGATGGACTCGCCGGTGAGCGCACTCTCGTCCACGGCCGATGCGCCCTCGAGTACCACGCCGTCGACAGGGATGGATTCGCCGGGGCGCACACGCAGCACCTGGCCGGGAAGGATACTGTCGACGTCAACGGTGGCCTCGGTACCGTCCTCGGCCACGACGGTCGCGGTCTTGGGCGCCAGGTCAATGAGCGCCTCGATGGCGCCGCCGGTCTTGGATTTGCTGCGCGTCTCGAGGTATTTGCCCACGGTGACGAGCGACAGAATCGTGCCGGCGCTCTCAAAGTACAGGTTGCTCATGCCCGTCATCATGGCCTCGTGCACCTGCCCGGCGGCCAGCTGGTCGGCCATGATAAACATGGCGTAGAGCGACCAGGCAATGGAAGCGGTGGCACCGACGGCGATGAGCGCGTCCATGGTGGGTGCGCCGTGCACGAGCGACTTGAAGCCGTTGATAAAGTACGCGTCGTTGACGTAGACGATGGGGATGAGCAAGACGAGCTCGGTGAGCGCCAACGTCATGCTGTGGGTGTGGTCGGTGAAGACGCTGGGCAGCGGCCAGCCGAGCATGTGCCCCATGCCTATGTAGAACAGCGGGATGAGGAAGATGATCGAGATGATGAGGCGGGGGCGCATGGCGGAGGGGACGGTCTCCAGCTTTTTGGTGGGCGGCTCCATATGGGCGGCGCCGGACCTGGCTTGCGCGCTGCCGTTGGGGGCGGTTTCGGTGCCCGTACTGACGGGCGAGGCCGAGTAACCCGCGCGATCGACAGCGGTGCAGATGTCGTCGGGGGAGACCTGCGCGGGGTCATAGTCCACCAGCATGGAGCCGGCGAGCAGGTTGACGGCGACGCTTTGGACGCCGTCGAGCTTGCTGACGGCGCGGTCCACGTGCGTCTGGCAAGCGGCGCATGTCATGCCGCCCACGTCAAACGTATCTTGAGCCATGGCTTCTCCTTTCTGTGGCGTAGCGTTGGAAATGTTTACCTGTCGATACTATACACCCATACCCCCTGGGGGTGTCCAGTAATAGTTGGAATGTATGACTTTTCATTACAGATGAGGGTGGCGGCTCGATCAATGGTCGCCTCTGCCAAACATCTCAATCTGTAACGTCTGGACCGGTTTTTGAACCATAGCTGTTACAGATTTAGACAAACATTTCAGCCGAAAACTAACGTCTCGATCTGTAACAGCTAGACCCCGTTTTACCGAGTATTTGTTACAGATCAAGACAAACAGTTGGCGGGAAACTCAATGTCTCAATCTGTAACATGTAGCAGCAAATATGACCTCTAACTGTTACAAATCGAGACAAACCGTCCGCGGTCAACTCAAATGTCTTGATCTGTAACATCTGGGCCGGTTTTTTAACCCCTTACTGTTACAGATTGAGATGTTGTCTCGCGGGGTTGGGGTTTGTCTCGTTCTGTAACATCTTGACCTGTGTCTGCCAAGCTAGTGTTACAGATCGAGACAATTGCCGGGGAGGGGTTCTGTTACGGCAAGACACCCGCCGCCTAGATACAGAATCCGGGGATCACGCAGGTTCGCTTGTTTGGCTTTTCCGCAGGCGTGGCGTACATAAAGGCGTCGCCGTCGTGGCCCACACGGTTCATGTAGAGCGTGCCTTCGCTCTCCGATGTGTCGGGACTCACCGTGCGCTCCCACCAACAGGTGTCTTTGCCCTTCCACTGGCGAACCATCGTCTCGTTCGTGGAATACGGACTCACTTTAAGCTCGCGGAACAGTTGGTACTCCTTGCCCTCGCCGTTGTAGATGTCGGCCAAAAAGTGATAGCCCTCGGCAAACGAATAGGGCGGTTGCGTACCGCACAGCTCGACCATGGCGGGCAGCCAAAGGGTTGCGGACAACTCGCTCAGACACGATGCGCTTCTGGCGGAGCCAACGTTATTCGAGATCTTTTTGACAGACTTGATGAGCACGCGCAACTCGTTGGGCAGCAGCTCAAGGCCGTCGTTGTCGAGCCATTCCCGCAGCTCGCAATCTGCCCAGCCGGCGCTCAATGGTTGGGCCGCGGCGTCGCGTTCGGCAATGCCGGCATCGAACATAAACGTCAGTCCGGCCTTGCCCGTCCCGTCCAGAAGCTCGTCGTGGCGGATGCCCACGAGTTGTGCGCCGACCTCCAGCCCGTTGGTGAGCCTCACGCGCTTGGTGCACGGATAGGGGATATGCCCATCGGCATCGAGCAGATGATAGCGCTTGGCAATCTCGCGTGCCTCGCTACGGGTCCCGGCGGCCTTAATCTTAAGCGAAATCTCCTGCAGCTGAGCCCAGGTGTAGTCGTCAAGAGAGCTGCGGATGCCATCGAGGTAGTCGGGGATGCCAAAGCCACGGGTCGCCGCGCCAATGACGCCGAGCCCCGCAACGACTGCAACGACGCCGCCGATAATAAATCGACGGCGGGTCATGGCATCGTGACGGGCCTGCTCCAGGATCTCTCGTGCACGCTCGCCGGCGACGTCGACCTTAAGGTGCGTACCGGAGTCGATGTCGATTACGGCGTCATTGCCCGCGCCCTCGCAGCCCTCAGATTCTGCAGCGGGGAGGTATGTCGAGAGCACCTCGAGCATCTGCTGCTCGGTAGGGCGATCGCCCTGTTCGACCGAGATGCCTTTCATGATGATCTGGACAAGCGCTTTGTCGCCCTCGCATCGCGGCTCGAGCGGTGCCGGCTTGGTCTTGGTCTTTATGAGGTAGAACGAGCCGGTTGCCGCGGCACCCGTCGACTTAACATCGAACGGTTTGCGACCGCTGTAGAGCTGGTACAGAATACTCGAAAGCGCATAGACGTCGATCGCGGGCGAGCGGCGAAGGGCCGCGATGCCTTCGATATCCTGCGTGAGCATCTCGGGCGCAGCGTATGCGGGCGTGGCAAAGCGCCAGATGTCGGCGCGCCGGGTGATCGTGTCGTCGCCGAGTGCCATGGTCGCGGAGCCCATGTCGATGAGGCAGGGGTCAAAGGAGCAATCGGCAATCTGCTGCTCAAGCGTTCGGCTGGTGGTGCGGAACATGATATTGGCAGGCGACAGGTCGCGATGGACGACCGGATTCACAAGCCCCTGGGTCATCAAGAGCGCGCGAAGCACGGCGTTTCCGACAGCGGCGACCATCTGGGTGGTCAGCCCGCCCGAGGCGTCGCGCGGAAGCAGGGGCAGCGCCCGTTTGAGCGAGGTGCCCTCGACCCACTCCATGAGGATGAGCGGGTCATCCTCGCACGATCCGTAGCCATAGACGCGCGGAAATCCGCGCAGGTGCGAGACGGTACACAGATGACGGTACTCCTCGAACAGCGCGGCGGTGTTGGCCAGGTGCGCGGCCGATTGCTCGGCGGAGCGGTCGGGGGCTTGACCGGAAAGGATGGCGTTGTCCTTGAGTAGCTTGACGGCAAAGACCTCGCCGCTCGTGTTGGTCGCGCGCAGTACGTGTCCGATGTTGCCGTTGTTGCGGTGGGCCGTCTGGAGAATAAGCGTCATAAACCGACGCTTGGCGTCGTCCTCGGCGCTGGGGTTGACTGCCACGGCGGTATCGAACGTGTCAAGACGGATGAGTTTGTCGCCATAGGCGCTATCGGTAGTATCCATGGCGTTCCTTTGTCTGGCATGGGTTGCCGCACGTATACGCGAGCAGTGCGGATATCGGTAAAGTACCATGATAGCCGCACTGCCCACGTATACCGCTGAGCATTGTCGTTTACGACGCAGAAGGTAGAAGACGAAAGACGGACGGCGACCGTCTTTCGATCGCCGTCCGCGCTAGTTGTTGTGTGCCATGACGTTGTTGACGCCGACGATGCGCGACATCGGCGGCAGGGCCCCGCAGGCGCTGTGCGGCCTGCCCCAATTGCAGTTGACCCTTGTCCCGGGCAGCTATCGTGAGTTTATCTTCCGGCCTTTAACGCTTCTTTAGAAACGGCCTTCACCCTAGGAATTGCAAGTAAGTAATCCTTGGGATGGAGGCTCTCATGGCATACGTATTGGAGACGCGCGGGCTCACGAAGCGGTTCGGCCGCGGCAGCCGCGCGCAGATGGCGGTCGACGGCGTGAGCCTGCACGTGGGGGAGGGGCGCGTGTACGGCCTGCTCGGCCCCAACGGCGCGGGCAAGTCCACCACGCTCAAGATGGTCACGGGGATGCTGCGCCCCACCTCGGGGCAGATCCTGGTCGATGGCCATCCGTGGAGTCGAAACGACCTGTATTCCATCGGCTCGCTCATCGAGCAGCCGCCGCTCTACCCCAACCTCACGGCGCGCGAGAACCTGCTCGTGCGCACCACGTTGCTCGGCATTCCGGAGGGTCGCATCGACGAGGTGCTCGAGACGGTTGACCTCACTGACACCGGATCCAAGCGCGCCGGGCGCTTCAGCCTGGGGATGAAGCAGCGGCTCGGCATCGCGATCGCGCTGCTCGCGAGCCCGCGGCTTCTCATCCTGGACGAGCCCACCAACGGGCTCGACCCCATCGGCATCGAGGAACTGCGTGGGCTCATCCGCAGCTTCCCCAAGCGCGGCATCACGGTCATCGTATCGAGCCATATCCTGGGTGAGGTGGAGCAGACGGCCGACGACATCGGCATCATTACGGGCGGCCGGCTCGCCTACCAGGCGCCGCTTCAGAGGGGCCAGGACCTCGAGGCCCTGTTCATGGACGTGTGCCGACGGACGGGGGTGGCCGCATGAGCCGGTCTGCTGCTGTGTCCGAGCGCGTCGCGAAGCCGGTGCCGCAGGCGGGATCAGCGCGCCGTCCCGGCCTCTTCCGCGCCCTGCGCTCCGAAGCGCTGAAGAGCTCCCACGGGGCGCCGGTCAAGGTCGCCATCGCGCTTGCGTTGCCGTTCCCGTTGCTCTTCGGCCCGCTCTCGGGGCGCTTCGGCATGAGTGCCGGGCTCTCGTTCTCGGCATGGAACTACTACTACGTGCTGCTCCTGCCCGTGGCGCTCACGCTCATCTCCGCGTGCGTGGCCAACTACGATGCGCGGCTGCGCGGCCACGTGCCGCTCTCCAGCCCGGCTCCGCTCGGATGGGCCTGGTGGGCGAAGGCGCTCTGGTGCCTCGCGCTCTCGGCGCTCTCGAACGCGTGCGTACTCGCCGTGTACCTCGTGGGTGCCGTCGTGAACCCGGGCGGGCCATCGGTCCCCGCGATGGCGTCCGCTGCGGTGACGAGCGTCATCGCGACTTCGTGGATGATTCCGGTGACGCTCTTCCTCGTCTGCCGGGCCGGGATGCTCGCTGGCGTGCTGGTGCCGCTCGCCGTGCAGATCGGCGGGGGCTTCGCGTGGTCCGCGGTGGGAGGCCTGTGGTGGGCGCTTCCGCCGGCGGCCTCCGTCATCCTGCCGAGCGCCTTCTTGCCCGTGCTGCCCACGGCTGAGCCGCTCTCGGCGTCGCCCGGGCTCGCGGCTGCGATCGGCTCGTTCGGGCCTGTTCAGGCGGCGGCGCTCGCGGTTTGCGCGGCGGCGTTCGTGCTGCTCACGGTCGTCGGTGCGGTCTGGTTCAGGGGATCGGAGGAACTGTGATGGGAAGCGGAAGGCATGTTGCTGCGGGCGCCGGTCGGGTGTCCCGGATGTCGCTCTGGCGCGCCGCTATCTCGGAGTGCGTGCGGCTCAGGCGCTCGCCGCTGATCGCACTGCACCTGGCGTGCGGCCTTATCGCCGGCGTTGCCTGCGGGGCATACTTCGGCGTGGCGCCGTGGGATCCGCGACTCGGCACAGACGCGTTCGTCCAGCTTATCGGCGCGCTCATGCCCCTCATGGTCGCGATCGTGTGCGGCCTGGATGTCGACGGTGAGCGCGAGGCGTCCGGCCTTGCCAACCTGCTCGCGGTGCCGTCGAGGCGCATCGCCCTTGCGGCGCGCGTGCTCGCGCTGTGGCTGCTCGGCGTCATCGCCGTGGCGGTGGCGATCGGCTCGTTCGCGGTGGTGCTCGGGGCCTTCGGGCGTGACGGGTTCTCGGCGGGCGTCTACGCCCGGTCGGCCGTGGGCATGGCGGCGGGCTCGCTCGTGCTCTACGTCGCGTCGGTCTTGCTCGCGCTCGCCCTCGGCAGGAACGCCGCCATCGGCGTCGGCGCGGCGGGCCTCGCCTGCGCCCTCTTCGCCGTGGGTGGCCTCGCGCACGGGCTTGTCACCGGCGAGCTCACCGCGGCCTCTGCAGGCGCGCTCGGCTACGTGCCGTTCGCCTGGGCGGAGCGGCTGGGGTCACTCCTCGTGGAACTCGGCATGGCCACGGGCGCGGGTTTGCGCGCGGTCATCTGGCAGCTTGAGGTGACCTCCGTCTTCGCCCTGGCGGTCACGGCAATCGCCCTCATCGCTCTGCTTGCCTGGGTGGGTTCTTTCGAAGAGGGGAGGCGAGGGGAGTGAGCGTGTGTTTGGGGCGATGCCCCCGTACCCGGTTCCTCGCTCTGGTGCTTGCGGCAGCCCTGGTGATGATGCCCGCCCTCTCCGGCTGCAGGGGCCTGTCCCATCCGGAGGAGTTTCCCACGTCTGGCTCCTCGGCCTCATCGGTCGAGGCCGTGTCGAATCCTCAGACCATCACTCGCGAGGAGTTCGGGGACCAATGGCCGTTCGAGTTCGACAGTTGCGAGGTCGGCGCCGAACCCGATGCGTCGGGCGATCCGGTTCTGCGCCTCACGACGGGGGATGGCGCGGTCTACGCCTTGAACGGCCTTCCTGACAACGACGTTTTCCCTAAGGCGGAGGATCTCGTGCGGCCCGGTGCCTCCATTGGTCCCATCAGGTCGTTCGCGCTCAGTCTTGCTGACTTGGAATAGGATTGGTTGAGCTGCAGGCCGTTTGGCAGGCATTCGATGAGGGAGGGCACGATGGCTCGCATCCTTGCGGTCGACGACGACCGCGCCATACTTCAGCTGCTCGAGCGGGCACTCTCCCGCGACGGTCACAAGGTCGAGTGCGCCGACGACCCAACGACGGTCCCCGCGATGGACCTCTCGCGCTACGACCTCATTCTCACGGACGTGATGATGCCCGGGCTCGATGGCTTCGAGCTCGTCCGGCGCATCCGGGAGCGTTTCGACGGACCCATCATGTTCCTCACGGCCAAGGTTGATGAGGATGACGCGGTGCTGGGTCTCGGCCTCGGTGCCGACGACTACGTGCGCAAGCCCTTCGGCGTGGCGGAGCTGCGCGCGAAGGTGGCGGCGTCGCTCCGCCGCGAGCGCCGGGTGCGCCGGAGCGTGCTCGATCTCGGGCGCGTGCGCTTCGACCTCGGCGCGCGCGAACTCAGTGTGACAGCTCCCGACGGCTCGACCGGCGTGCCCGTTCCCCTCACGCCCACCGAGTACGGCATCTGCGAGTTCCTCGCCAAGCACCCCGGCCGTGCCTATAGCCGGGCGCAGATCCGCGAGGCAGTACGGGGCTGGGAGAGCGAGACGGATGACGCGGCGGTCTCGGTGCATGTGGGCAAGGCGCGCGCCAAGCTCCGAGTCGCGGGTGTCGACCCCATCACAACGGTGTGGGGCGTCGGGTACAAGTGGGAGGCGGCCAAGTGATGCGATTCCGCAACTCGGACGGCCGCCTGCGCATCCCGCTCGCCCTCGTGGTCGGGCGCTACTTCGCCCTCGTCCTACTTGGGGCAACCCTGACCGTGGGCGGGCCCTGGGCGCTGCTCCTCGGCGCGATGGCGCGCGGCGAGGTGCTCCCGGCGGACTGGGGCTCGACCCATGCGGACGAGACTGTCGGTGACATCGCTTCGGCGGGTCATCTTGATCCCGACTCGCTCTCCACCGCATACCGCGGGGCGCAGCTTTCGGCCTCGGGCAGCATCCTCTTCTCGGACATGGGGG
>UREE01000035.1 GCA_900546825.1 uncultured Collinsella sp.
CCCGCCGTGGTCGCCCCTCTTTTTATCTTAGAAAGGCACCAACATGAACGAAGAACTCACTCAGCAGATCTGCGATTTTGCCAAGTCCGCTTACAACTATGACGGCGATGTGACCCCCGAGACGACGTTTGAGACCCTGGGCAAGGGATCGATGAAGATGATCGCGCTGACCTCCATGATCGAGAACGAGCTCGATGCCGAGGTTCCCGTTCGCGAGGTCATGGTCATGAAGACCGTCGGCGAGCTTATCGAGCGCACTGCCGAAGAGATGGAGTAGCTGCCATGGACCTGATGCAGACCCTGCGCGAGCAGGCTGCCGCCAAGCCTATGCGCGTTGCTTTTCCCGAGGGCGAAAACGAGACCATGATGCAGGCGGTCGCAAAGATTGCCGCCGAGCATCTTGCCGATTGCGTGCTGGTTGGCGACGGCGGTAAGCTCAAGGAGCTTGCCGATGAGCGCGGCATCTCCCTTGACGGCATCGAGATTGTCGATGTGACCGACGAGGAGGCGAACGCCGCTTGTTGCGAGCGCTACCTTTCGCATCCGGATTGCAAGTTTAAGCCCAAGGGCGCCGCGCGCCGTATGACGCGTCCGCTTGAGCGTGCCCTGATTTTGCAGGTGCTCGGCGATGTCGACGTTATGTTCGCCGGTATCGATAACGCCACGGGCGATATTATCCTGGCGGGTCAGACCATCGTCGGCCTTGCCGACGGGGTGGACACCGTGAGCTCGTGCGGTATCGCCGACATTCCCCACTGGAACGGCGGCGAAGGTGGCCTTTTGGCTTTTGGCGATTCTGCCGTTTGCGTTGACCCCACGAGTGAGGAGCTTGCCTCGATCGCGATTTCGTCGAGCGAGACGGTACGCTCGCTGACCGGATGGGATATCCGTTGCGCGCTGCTTTCGCATTCGACTGACGGTTCGATGGACAATGAGCTTGTCGACAAAGTGCGCCGTGCTCGCGAGATTGCCAACGATCGCCGTCCCGACCTTGCCATCGACGGTGAGTTCCAGTTTGATTCGGCGATTAACCCCAAGGTTGCGGCCAAGAAGGTACATCGTGAGTCCGCTGTTGCGGGCCAAGCCAACGTGGTCATCTGGCCCGATATCAACGTGGGCAATATCGGCGTCAAGATTATCCAGAATCTGACCGGTGCCAATGCTTACGGCCCCATGCTTCAGGGCTTCAAGAGGATCGTGTGCGATTGCTCGCGCTCTGCACCCGTCGACGAGATCGTCGGCAACGTGGTGATGAGCTGCGTGCGCGCCCAGGCGCTTAAGGAGGCTTAAGATATGTCCGAAAATAAGACTCCCTGGCGCGTCCTGGTAATCAACCCGGGTTCCACTTCCACGAAGGTGGGCGTTTTTGAGGGTGATGAGTGCAAGCTCAGCAAGAACGTTGCGCACGATGCGAAAGACCTTGCCCAGTTCGACGGGGTTTCTGCTCAGATGCCGTACCGCTGCGATCTGATTCTTGGAGCACTGGGGGAGGCGGGCCTAAAGCTCGAGGACTTTGATGCATTTGTCGGTCGCGGCGGTGGCTTGCTTTCGCTGCCCGGCGGTACGTATGCCATCAATGAGATCATGCTCGAGCATGCCCGCGTCGGTGCGAACGGCATTCAGCACCCGGCGCAGCTGGGTCCCCAGATTGCCCATGAGTTCGCTTCAAAGACGGGCAAGCCCTCTTTTGTGGTGAATCCTCCCGATACCGACGAGCTGTGCGACCTCGCACGTATGACGGGCATTAAGGGCGTGTATCGAAACGTGCACCTGCACGCCCTTAATCTCAAAGAGACCGCCATCCGCCATGCGGCAAAGCTCGGTCGCCCTTATGATGAGTGCAACTTCATCGTTTGCCATATCGGCGGCGGCATCTCTATCTCGGCACATCTTAAGGGCAAGATGGTGGACGGCAACGACATCGTCGGCGGCGAGGGCCCCATGGCACCGACGCGCTGCGGATCGGTTCCCGCGATCGAGGTCGCAAAGTACACCGCGGAACACGGCCTTGATGTCGCCCGCGCCCATTGCATGAAGACCGGCGGTTTTGTCGATCTTTTGGGCACCTCCGATGCCATCGAGGTGTGCGAGCGTGCCGCTGCGGGCGATAAGGCCGCAGCTCGCGCCTGGGATGCAATGGTTTACCAAATCTGCAAGTGGATTGGCGAGATGGCTTGCGTGCTGAAGGGCGACGTCGACGGCATCTTGCTCGGAGGCGGCATGGTCCACAGCAAGGAGCTCGTTGCCTCGATTGAGGAGTGCTGCTCTTGGATCGCCCCCGTATCGGCTTATCCCGGCGAGTTTGAACTCGAGGCAATGGCGTCTGGCGCCTGCCGCGTGCTCGATGGTGTCGAGGAAGCGCTCGTGTACAGCGGAGAGCCCGTGTTCACCGGATTCAACGACTGATAGTGCTGTGTTTGGGGCGGCCGATGATGACGTCCGGCCGCCCCGACCCTTTTTCTAAGTGTAAGGATGGATCATTGATAAAACCAAGATCAAGTACCTGGTGGGCATTTATGCTGCCGCCATGTGCATTATGGGCATGTTGGTGCCCGTCCCCATCGTGGCCTCTGTTGCGGCGGCATTTCCCAACGAAAACATCGCTGCCGTCCAGATGATCATCGGCATCATCCCGTTGATGATGGCACTGTCCGCCATGCTCGTCTCTTCACAGCTTGCCTCTCGCGTGTCCAAGAAGAAGACGACGCTTGTCGGTCACGTTATCGTGATGCTGGCAGGCGCCTCGGTGCTGGTGTTCCACGACTCGCTCGGCCAGGTCTTAGCGGCTTCTGCTGTCATGGGCCTTGGTCTCGGCGCCGTGCAGAATTCAACGGACGCTCTTATCGCGGATTACTTTGGCGGAAAGCAGCGCTCGTTTGTCATGGGCATCTACTCCACTTTTGTTGCACTTGGCGGCATTATCTGGACGATGGTTTCCGGCATCTTGGGTTCTGCCGAGTGGTTCCACAGCTATGCGGCGTACTTCATCATGATCGTGTTTATTGTCATTGAGGCTGTTTGCCTTCCCGAGGGTCATCTTGAGCCCAGGCGCAAGGTCAACGTGTTCGCCAATATGCCTAAAGAGGTCGCGATTATCACGCTCATGAGCTTTGTGTTCGTACTCACGTTCCAGCTCTTCAGCTCTAACGTCTCGCTGCTTGTTGTGGGTCGCGGCTTTGGCGGTACCGTGGAGGCCGGTCTTGCCTCTACTGTTATGACCGTTGCTGGTATTGCGGCTGGTCTTTTGGTCGGTCCGCTGTTTGCCAAGTTTAAGAACCTGGCCATGCCGATCGCGTGGGGCGTGACGCTCATTGGCCTGGGCCTGACGCTGATTGCGCCCGCCTTTATGGTGCTGTGCGTTGCGGGCTTTGTCGTCGCGCTGGGCAAGGAGACCTACGTGCCGCTGGAGGGCAATTTTGCCGCCGGCAACTCTGCCCCCGAGGGACGTGCGTTTAACCTCGCCATTGGCATGGCGGGCATCAACTTTGGCATGGCACTGTCTCCCATTGTGTTTGAGGCCGTAACGTCGCCGTTTGGTGCAACGATTGACCAGAAGTTCATCGCCGGCATGATCGTCTGTGCGGCGTGTGTCGTCTTTGGCGCCATTAAGTATCGCAAGCTCACCCCGGCCCAGCTTGCCGAGGCCGAGAAGATGGCGGCCGGCGGCGAGGCAGAGTAGCCGTTCTAGTAGTTGCTTTGCCGTACATCATGTTTTATCGGGGCCGCCGACATATGCCGGCGGCCCTCTTTCTATCAATGACTTTGAAAGGCTTACGGCTATGAAGTTACCTGTCAGGCGCGTTATCGGTATTCTCAACGGCTTCTTTAACCCGCTATTGCTCTGCGCGTTTCTCCCCATCATCGAAGGGGCGCCTGGCTTGGATCTGACGAGCCCCACGGGCTTTTGGGGACAACTCATCGTGGCCACGGTAATCGCCGAGGTTCTGAGCGCACTCCCGATGTTTGGCAAAACGGTCGGTATGTGCCTGAACTTTTTTGGTTTTGAGCAGGGGAGTACATCGCACAAGATCGCCGGTACGGTCATCGGTGCCACGCTCCTTTTTATGGTGATCGGTTTTGGCGAGATTGCCTTCCGGGGAGGATTCGGAACGATTGAAGGCCGTACGTTCTTCGCGCGTTGGGCAGGCCTTGTCACAAAGGGATGGGCTTTTGTGGTTATCGCCGGCGTGCTGCTCGATCCCTTTACAGCGGCTCTCGGCCGCATGATAGCTCGCGAAGAGAAGAAATAGCTCCTCGCCTATCGAATGCCGGCGGACGGGGTGCCGGGGCTGTAGTCTTCCGAGCGTTTACAGTCCCGTCGCTCCGTCCGCCGGCATTCGACCGCAACATGTTGGTCAAGCATAATCTTTTGGATTCTTTTGGCGTGAGCGGCTTGGTTTTGGTAGGATTTGTCAGCGGCTTGACTAAGGGGGTTTTATAACTGCCATGCAGGTAGCCGTGTTGGTAATGTTTTACCGACTTGTCCAATGCCCCTCATTTTTAATGCGTCTGCAAAATGACCAATTGCTTTGACCTGCTGAAACACTATATGTTGTGTTTGACCTAAAAAAAGAATACAGGATATAGATGCGTCTTTGTCGTATGATAGATGGCGGACAGAGAACGAAGACCTTAATCGTCCCATTTGGACACGCCTTTGAGCCGCTTGATCGGCCGCGAGGATTGTCCGCATGAGGACCTATGGTTTATCGAGAACACAGATTGCGCGACGGCGCCGCAAGACAGGGGCAAGCCCTGCCGGGCATCGTTTGGCTCTGAAGCGCAATGAGGCTACGACCCGAAAGAGGCAAGAGGATGAAGATCATCAAGCGCAGCGGCACCGAGGTTGTCTTTGACATCGATAAGATCGTCAATGCCATCCGCGCCGCAAACTTGGAGGTCGAGGAGAGCTCTCGTCTAACCGACCGTCAGGTGGTTTATGCGGCACAAAACGTCGCCGAGGCATGTGAGAATGCCGGACACACCGTTTCGGTCGAGGAGATTCAGGATTTGGTCGAGGACGAGATTATGCGTCTCGACTGCTACGAGGTTGCCCGCCACTACATCATCTATCGCTATGTTCAGAGCCTGAAGCGCCAAAAGAACACGACCGATGACAAGATCCTGTCGTTGATCGAGTGCAACAACGAAGAGGTCAAGCAGGAGAACTCCAACAAGAACCCGACCGTCAACTCCGTTCAGCGCGACTACATGGCCGGCGAGATTTCCAAGGACCTGACCCAGCGCGTGCTGCTGCCCCAGGAGATCGTGGATGCCCATAATGAGGGCCTGATCCATTTCCACGATTCGGATTACTTTGCCCAGCACATGCACAACTGCGATCTGGTGAACCTGGAGGATATGCTCCAGAACGGCACTGTTATTTCGGGCACGCTGATCGAGAAGCCGCACAGCTTCTCGACCGCCTGCAACATCGCGACGCAGATCATCGCCCAGGTTGCTTCCTCCCAGTACGGCGGCCAGTCCATCTCGCTGACCCATCTCGCCCCCTTTGTTGAGGTGAGTCGTCAAAAGATTCGCGGCGAGGTCGCCCGTGAGCTCGAGGAGCTCGGCGTTTCCGCATCCCCCGAAAAGGTCCGCGAGGTTGTTGAGGACCGTCTGCGCGATGAGATTCGTCGCGGCGTCCAGACGATTCAGTATCAGGTCGTGACCCTTATGACCACCAATGGCCAGGCGCCGTTCGTGACGGTCTTTATGTATCTCAATGAGGCCCGTACGCCCCAGGAGAAGCATGACCTTGCCATGATTGTGGAGGAGACGCTTCGCCAGCGCTACGAGGGCGTTAAGAACGAGGCCGGCGTTTGGATTACCCCGGCATTCCCCAAGCTTATCTATGTACTCGAGGACGATAACGTTCACGAGAATTCCCCGTACTTCTACCTGACTCAGCTGGCTGCGAAGTGCACTGCCAAGCGCATGGTGCCCGACTACATCTCCGAGAAGAAGATGCGCGAGCTCAAGCTGTCGAAGGGCGAGACCGCGGGCAACGGCGACTGCTATACCTGCATGGGTTGCCGTAGCTTTCTGACGCCCGACCGCTCCGGTAACGGTTTTAACAACGTTGCCAACGCGCTGAACTACGACCCGAACAAGCCCAAGTACTATGGTCGCTTTAACCAGGGCGTTGTGACCATCAACCTGCCTGATGTCGCACTGAGCTCGCATCAGGATATGGACAAGTTCTGGAAGATCTTCGATGAGCGCCTTGAGCTGTGCCACCGTGCCCTGCTGTGCCGTCATGAGCGCCTGATGGGTACGCTTTCGGATGCCGCACCGATTCTTTGGCAGTACGGTGCCCTCGCTCGTCTGAAGAAGGGCGAGACAATCGACAAGCTGCTCGTGGGCGGATACTCCACCATCAGCCTGGGCTATGCCGGCCTGTATGAGTGCGTCAAGTACATGACGGGCCACAGCCACACCGAGAAGGAGGGCACGCCCTTTGCCATGGCCGTCATGCAGCGCATGAACGACAAGTGCGCGGAGTGGAAGGCCGAAAGCGATATTGACTTCTCGCTGTACGGTACCCCGCTTGAGTCGACGACCTACAAGTTCGCCAAGTGCCTGCAGCGTCGTTTTGGCATCATCCCGGGCGTGACGGACAAGGGCTACATCACCAACAGCTACCACGTCCACGTGTCCGAGGAGATCGACGCATTCGACAAGCTCAAGTTCGAGGGTATGTTCCAGCAACTTTCGCCGGGCGGTGCCATCTCCTACGTCGAGGTTCCCAACATGCAGGACAACCTCAAGGCTGTCATCCGCGTGATGCAGTACATCTACGACAACATCATGTACGCCGAGCTCAACACCAAGAGCGATTACTGCCAGGTGTGCGGCTACGACGGTGAGATCAAGATTGTCGAGGATGACGGCAAGCTGGTGTGGGAGTGCCCCAACTGCGGCAACCGCGATCAGGAGAAGATGAACGTCGCCCGTCGTACGTGCGGCTACATCGGTACCCAGTTCTGGAACCAGGGTCGAACCGAGGAGATCCGCGACCGCGTGCTGCATCTCTAATACCGCTCCGGGGCTGAGCCGAGAGGGCCGCTTGGGCATTTGCTCGCTATTTCGGACAGTCCTGCGCAAGACGAAGGCCACATTAAGTGGCCTTCTTTGCGTGCGGAACTCATATCGAGCAAAAGCCCAAGCGGCCCTCTCGGCTCAGCCAAGTTGACGTAGCTGAGATGCGGCGCGCAGCCTACTCACTCCTCGAAGTTCTTAGCGGAAATGAGTTGACTTGCAGCAACGCTTTGCTTGCGATGACGGTTGAGCTGCAACGAAGTATTTATTGGACCTCGAACCCTATACTCGATGTTCGCTTCGTTCATTGAGTTGCCCTTTGCATGAGGCCGGGACATATCGTCCCGCCCGCAGTTTCGCAGGCCGAAGGCCGAGAATGTTTGAGGACGGGATGATATGTCCCGGCCTCCCGGGAGAGTTACCTATGAACTACGCGAACATTAAGTATTTCGACATTGCTGATGGGGAAGGCGTTCGTACTTCTCTGTTTGTGAGCGGATGCCGTCGTGGGTGCAAGAACTGCTTTAACTCTGTCGCGTGGGACTTTGCTGCGGGCGAGCCCTTTGATCGCGCCGTCGAGGACAAGATTATCGAGAGCCTCGACCATCCCTTTATCGATGGCCTGACGATTCTGGGCGGGGAGCCTATGGAACCTGAGAATCAGGTGGGGCTCGTTGATTTCATTGAGCATGTTCGTGCCGCTTATCCTATGGGGTCGGGAAAGACCATTTGGTGCTTTACTGGCGACGTACTCGAGGAGCTTATGCCGGGCGGTCGTCATCATACCGAGGTGACGGACCGTATCCTTGCCTGCCTCGATATGTTGGTGGATGGTCCGTTTGTTCAGGATCTGTACGATATCTCATTGCGCTTTAGGGGCTCGAGTAACCAGCGCGTGATCGATATGAACGCCACGCGCGACCGCGCTGTGCGTGAGGGCGTTGCGCTTTGCGACGCTGTGGAGCTTTGGCGGGACGATCCAGTCTATTCGACCCATACTATGTAGCTTGTGGTCGATGCCGGAGGGCGTGGTACCATAGCGCGAACGTGAAATCGGAAAAGTGAGGCCCAGATGGTCGATCAGGAAAAAGTCGAGGCCGCCATTAAGCTGTTGCTTGAGGGCATAGGCGAGGACCCAACTCGTGAGGGCCTGCTGGAGACCCCGGCGCGCGTTGCCCGTATGTATGGCGAGATTGCCGGCGGTATGGACCAGAGTGCCGAGGAGCACCTGTCCAAAACTTTTGCCGTCGCTTCGAACGACTTGGTTATCGAGCGCGACATCACGTTTTACTCGCTGTGCGAGCATCATCTGCTGCCGTTTTATGGCAAGGCTGCGATCGGCTATATCCCTAACGGTCGCGTGGCGGGTCTGTCTAAGCTCGCTCGCACGGTTGAGGTCTATGCCCGTCGTCTGCAGCTGCAGGAGCAGCTGTGTGCGCAGGTTGCCGACGCCCTCATGGATTATCTCGCTCCCCAGGGAGCGATTGTGCTCATGGAGGCTGAGCATATGTGCATGACCATGCGCGGCGTGCAAAAGCCCGGCACCAAGACCGTGACGCTCGCTCGCCGCGGCGTCTTTGAGACCGATCCCGCGCTCGAGGAGCGGTTCTTTAGGATGCTGGGCCGTTAGCATGAGGGTCGTCAACGACTTTACATCGAAGACCGATGAGGGGACGTCGCGTCGCGGCTTTATGGCTTCGGGCCTGACTCCCTTTGGTGCCATGCCTCGCATTGATTACATTTGTGCCAACGGGCTGTTCCGTCGGCACCTGGGCAACATTGCACAGTTGGAATCGGGGCGCATCTTCTGCCGCCACGGTATTGACCATCTTCTCGATGTCGCTCGCATTATGTGGATCAAGAATCTCGAGGAACAGCTCGAATTTGACCGCGAGGTCATCTACGCCACGGCACTTCTTCACGATATCGGCAAAGATGAACAGTACGAATCGGGTATATCCCATGATGTTGCAAGCGAACGCGTCGCTGATGCGATCCTCGGCGGCATGTCCGATGATGTGGCGTTTGAGCCGGCCGATGCCGCAGCCATTAAGACGGCCATTCTGGGCCATCGAAAGCTGCGCGTGAACAGCCAACCGCTTGAGCGTCTGCTCTATGCAGCCGACAAAGCGTCGCGCGCCTGCTTTGCATGCCCCGCGCGCAATGCTTGCAACTGGAGCGATGATAAAAAGAACCTGTCGATTCGCGTGTAGTTAGTTGTGCGGTCGGGGTTCTAAACGAAGGAGACGATCGCGATGAGTAACAAGAAACTGCCCGAGAATGCAACCAAGACTGAAGGCGCCGAGCTCGCCCGCCGTGGAAGGGGCGAAATATCCACTGCAACGGCGGTGCCCCACGTGAGCTATGACGATCTTCGCCATGCCGATCGCATTACTATCGACGGTCTCGAGGTCTTTGCCAACCACGGCGTGTATCCCGAAGAGAACGCGCTGGGCCAGAAATTCATCGTGTCCTTGGTGCTCTATGCCGACTTGCGTGCAGCGGGAGAGCACGATGACTTGGACGCCTCGATTGACTATGGCTCGGTGTGCCACGATGTCGATGGCTATCTGCGCGAGCATACGTTTAAGCTCATCGAGGCTGCAGCCGAGGGGACGGCCCAGATGCTGCTGCGCCGTTATCCCTCGCTGCTTGGTGTGCGCATAAAGCTCGATAAGCCGTGGGCTCCTGTTGGCCTGCCCCTGGCAAGCTGCGGTGTCGAGATCGAGCGCGTGCGCTAACCGGTTCTAATACGTCTCTACGGGAGGCTGCTTGAGCCGCTGCGACAGAGCTCTATTGTTGGGGCAGTACGTGTCGAGCAGGGCGTGAAACCGCTGATTGTGGCTTGGCTCGAGCAAGTGGACGAGCTCGTGGGCGACAACCATGTCGAGGCATTCGACGGGGTAGGCGGCGAGCTCGCGCCCGATGCGAATGGCGCCGGATTTGGGCGTGCATGAGCCCCAACGCGTTTTCATGCTGCGTACGGAAATGCGGGAAACGGTGACGCCCATTGCGATTTCGTACGCGTGCACGATGTCGCGTAGCGCTGCGGTGACCTCGGATGCATAGAGTTGGTCGATGCGGGTCTGGAGTTCTTTGGGCGTTAGGCCGTCAAGGGCTGTGCGCTGCTTTGCCTGCGCGCACCCACTTGGCTCGTCGGTACCCATAAAACTTGCGAAGGTGGCTTGCTTGGGCCGCGGTGCAGGTGATGCAAAGTTGTGATCGAGTGCGTCCTGTACCGTGATGGGCTTGCCCCAAAGTGCAATGATGGACGAGGAGCTGAGCGGCTCTCGCGCCGTCGCCTGACGTTGTTCGCGCTGGGCAAGTCGGCTGATAATCCAGGCACTGTTACGCTTCACAAACGCTTCGATACGCTCGCGGCTGGCGCCGAGCGGTGCGCTGGCGTGGACCTCACCGCTCGATGTGACGCGTAGGTTGAAGTTCTTGACGCGCTTTTTGGTAACGACGACGGGGATGGGCGTCCCATCCGGTCGGGATACGGAAATCGTAAACTGCTGCGTCAAAAGCGGTCCTTCAGATTGGGGACGGGCCGGCATGTCGACCGTTCGGCATGCCGGCCCGCTCAAGGGATGTGAAATTAATAACGCTCGAAGAAGGCAAGCGCGTTGTCGCTGCAGAGCTTTTGCATCACGGTCTTGCCAAAATGCTTGGAAAGCATGTTCTGGAACTCGGGCATCATGCTGGCATCGGAGAGAAAAGCGGGCACCGTGGCACCGTCCCAGTCGCCGCCGAGCGCGATGACGTCCTCGCCGCCCAGGTCGAGCCAGTGCTCGATATGTGCCGCCAGTTGATCGAAGGTGACGTCTGCGGCGGCCTTGTCGGTTGCGTCGTTGGAAAGGAACTCGCTGCAGTAGTTGAGGCCGACGATACCGCCCATGTCGCGAATGGTGCGGAACTGGTCATCGGTGAGGTTGCGCTTGACGCCGCAAACCGCACGGGAGTTGGAGTGGCTGGCGACGAAGGGACGCGTGGCGTGGGCGACAACCTCGTCAAAGCACTCATCGTTGAGGTGGGAGACGTCGAGGACCATGCCGGCGTGCTCCATCTGCGTAAGTGCCTCGATGCCGGCGGCGGTGAGGCCGGCGTGGGTGTCGTGGCCGCTCGCGAGCGGTCCCTGCGCGTTCCAGCTGAGTGATGACATGAGTACGCCCAGGCTCTTGAGCACCTCGATCAGCGCGGGGTCCTCGGCAAAGAACGTGGCGTTTTCGATGGTGTGGATGCAGGCGACCTTGCCGTCTTTGAGCGCAGGGCGAATGTCTGCCGCGCTGCGTATGTTGACCATGCGGTCGTGGTTGAGCATTGCCTGGCCGCTCATGTGCGCCATGATCTGCGCCTGGAAGCGTGCGGCGTGGGCGGTGGGAATCTCATCGGGGACAAACGTGGCGAAGCACTGTGCCCACGGCGTGTTGCCGATCTTTGCGAGCGAGATGGCGCAAGCGTTGCCCTCGATGAGGTCGAAATCTTGCGGATGCGTTTCGTCGCCGGGGAAATAACCGTCGGTGCCGGCGGTAAAGCGCAGGTCGAGATCGAGCGTGGCCCAGCCGATGCGGTCGGCGGTGTCGCAATGTAGGTCAAATACGGGATATGCCATGGTTCCTCCGGTTGCAGCGTTTCTTTGCAAACTGTCTTTGAATTGTATGACTAGGGTATAGTTAGCGCCATATGTTCACGGCGGCTTGCGTTTGCGCCGCCCCTATCACGGAGGTTTCCATGTCCAACCAGGGCAAGAAGGTCAAGACCCATTATCGCGGCACGCTCGATGACGGCACGCAGTTCGATAGCTCCTACGATCGCGGCGAGCCGCTGGAGTTCACCTGTGGCGCCGGTCAGATGATCAAGGGCTTCGACGCCGCTGTTGTCGACATGCAGGTGGGCGAGAAGAAGACCGTGCACATTCCTGCTGGCGATGCCTACGGCGAGCACAATCCCGAGATGGTTCTGACCTTCCCGGCCGAGCAGGTTCCCAATATCGAGCAGATCGAGAAGGGCATGAAGCTCTTCCTGTCCACGCCGAGCGGCATGCCCGTCCCCGCCGTGGTCATCGACGTGACGCCCGAGGCCGTGACGCTCGACGCCAACCACGAGCTGGCCGGCAAGGACCTCAACTTTGATATCGAGCTCGTCGAGGTCGAGGTCGAGGTCGAGGACTAGGCTATGCCTGTGAATCTGGTTTCGACAGCGTGTCTCGGAAATCTCAACGACCCGTCCTATGAGCTTTTGCTTCGCCGGGAGCTGGGCGGTGTCTTTGGGGTCGATGAGCTACTACTCGATTGGGACCAGGCCGATGCCCGCACATTTGTGGGCGTGACGGAGCTGGGGCGTACGGTCGATATTCGGCTGGGCGCTGCCGATGGCGATCGCCTTGCCGATGGCGATGTGCTTGTCATCGACCGTTCGGGCATAGTGCCCGTGGCGGTTGTCGTGCGCCTGCGCAGCGCCGAGGTTTATTTGGTCGAAGTTGACCGCATGGACCCGATTGCGCTCGCGCATGCGTGCTGGGAGATCGGCAACATGCATGCGCCGCTCTTCCGGGGCGACTCGGACGAGCATACCGTGCGCATGTATACGCCGGTGCAACCGGTTTTGGGTCGTATGCTCCAGGGTGTCGAGGGTGTTCGGCTCTCGGTGGTTACCCGTGAACTCGATGCGGACCGGCGCTTTGCGTCGAGTGCGGCGGAGGTCGTCGTGAGCATGGCTCCCGACTTTACCATCGTAAAAAAGGCGCGCGGCTAAGCGCGCGTATGCGCAAGACGGGCTTTGAGGGCGACCGATCAAGGCCCGTCTTGCTGTTGATAGGAGGCTTTGGGGGAAGCATATGGGTCTTGAGGGAATCAAGCTGATTGCATGCGATTTGGATGGCACGTTGCTGCATCCGGGGGAGCGCGAGCCGCGTCCCGAGGCCTTTGAGCTTATCGATGAGCTGCATCGTCGCGGTATCGTGTTTATGCCGGCGAGTGGCCGTCAATATGCGAGTCTGCGCTACCTGTTTGCCCCGGTGGCCGATGAGCTCGCCTATGTATGCGAAAACGGAGCCCTGGTGATGAGCGAGGGACGTGCCGTGGTCAAGCGTTCTATGGAACGTGGCCTGGCCATGGATATCGCGAATGCCGTGGTTGCGTACCCCCGTGCCGACGTGACCCTGTCGTGTGAGGCGCACCTCTATACCATGAGCGGCAACGATGCGTTTGTTGACCACCTGCGCTATGAGGTCCACTGCGATGTGGCGGTGGTCGGCCGTCCCGAGGACATCGACGAGGATGTCATTAAGATTGCCTTCCAGACGCCCGAGGTGGATCAGCCGGCGGCCCTGGAGTATTTCGAGCGCCTCTTTAGCGACCGTGTTGACGTGATGACGTCGGGAACCGAATGGACGGACTTTATCGGTTTCGGTTCGGGCAAGGGCTCCGCGCTTGCCGATTACGGTCGTGCCCTGGGTATTTCGCCCGATGAGATGATGGCGTTTGGCGATAACGAAAACGACCGCGACATGCTCAACGTAGTGGGCCATCCTTATCTAATGGAGAGCTGCAATCCCTCTATGCGTGGCATCAACGACCACGTCCGCTACGTGCGCACGGTCGAAGAGGAGCTGCGCCGTCTGCTCGCCGAGTAGGTTTTCGGGACATACCTAGAAATCTATTTTTTGCTGCAAAGTGCGAAAAGGTGGATTTTAAGGCATGTTCCAAACATTTACCGGCAGTCGGGGCAGAGACCCTCGAAGATGGTGTAGTGCGACGTGACGTGCCAGTCGATTTGCTCGGACGCCTTGGCGTCGAGCTGGGCATCGAAGGGGAGCGGTACATCGATGACGCGGCTGCACGAGGTGCAGATGATATGCGCATGCGGCTCGATCGTGCGATCGAAGCGGCTGCCGCCCGGCGTCTTGATGGAGAGGATCTCGCCAGCGTCGGCCAAGAGATTGAGATTGCGGTAGACCGTACCACGGCTGATTTTGTCATCCTGCGCGCGCACGACGTTGTAGATTTCGTCGGCGGTGGGATGGTTATAGCTTTGGCGCACGGCGTCGAGAACCAGCTTTCGCTGCCTGGTATTCCTTCTTTGCACCGCCATGCGCCTCGCCTCTTTTCTATCAACGGTCGTAGGTAAATGATACCGTATTTAGCACACAATACTAATAACGAGGAATGAAACCGTCTTCATTGGCAAGTGGGGCTCGGGTCTGGGCGTCTACGAGGCGAAAACGCGTTCCCATGCGCTCGTAGGAGGCATGAAGCGCCTCGAGATGAGATAGGATGTTTGCCGGAGCCCCCTGTATCTCCATCTCGACTGAGCCGTCTTCCATGTTACGCACCCAGCCGGTGAGTGCGCGTGCCTGCGCGAGGTTGGTGTTGGTAAAGCGAAAACCGACGCCCTGGACTTGCCCTTCCCAGCGCAGGAAATAGCGCAGGGGAGCGTCTTGAGTGGCCTCGTCGCTTGCGAGCACAGTAAGCCTGCGGCGCAGCTCGAGCTCGACGTTTGATGGTTTTTGAGGCTCTCGACTGCCGCCGGTGACGCTGGAGAAGAACGTATCGAAGAGGCCCATCGCTATGCCTGCTTGCCTGCGTCGGCCGGGAAGGTTATGCCGGCCTGCTGGCGCACGGCATCCATGATACGCAGCGAGACGAGCGTGACATCGCGGTAGTGGCCAAGCTCGTGGCGTCCCGCCGGGGTCTCCCAAATCTCTTCCTTAACGTTATCGATGCCGTCGATGGCGGTGATAAAGTCCGCGAGCTCGTATTCCATGGTGTTGCTTGACTTGGGAAGGTCGAGCGCGCGTCCGTTGCCGCCTTGCTCGCGCGGCGCCTCGGTCGCCGATCCGCGTACGACATCGCCGCGATAGTCGATACGGACGTTGCGGGGCGTGGACAGATGGTCAATCTGGATAGTGCCACGCTCGCCTTCGATCTGCGAGGGCAGCAGGTCATTCGTAATTTTGGAGTGCGCGAGCTCGACGGAGATACGGCCACCGCCGTAGCTGGCAAGGATGGAACCGCAGCCATCGATGGGGCCGTGCGTGAGCTGTCGCGTGGTGGGGTCGAGCAGAGTAGTCATGCTCGTAAGGCCGGAGGGCATGCCGAAAATCTCGACCATGGGCTCGACGGTGTAGACGCCAATGTCCATGAGGGAACCCGATGCCATATTGCAATCGAAGATGTTGCTGGCGCGTCCTGCGAGGATTTCGTTGTAGCGCGAGGAGTACTTGCCAAAGCGCAGTGAGGCGCGGCGAATGGGCGCAATTTCGCCCAGAGCGTCCTCGATGGCGTGGAAAGCGGGGTCGTGGAGCGGGCGCATGGCCTCGAGGGCCACGACACCTGCTGCCTCGGCAGCGCGGAAGACTTCCAGCGCCTGCGCTTCGGTGGCGCAGAAGGGCTTTTCGACGATAACGTGCTTGCCGCCGGCGATGCAGGCGAGCGCCTGCTCGTAATGGAGCGCGTTGGGGCTGCCGATGTAGACGGCGTCGACGTCGGCGGCGGACGCGAGCTCGTCGAGTGCGGTGAAGTTGCGCTCGCCGCCGCGCTCAGTGGTAAAGGCAGCGCCGCGCTCGGCGTTGCGCGAGAGCGTGCCTACGAATACAGCCTGGTCGTTTGCATTGACGACTTGGATAAAGTCGTCGGTGATCATGGATGTGCCGATGGTCGCGATGCGCAGCATACGTCCCCCTTGCGTTGTTTGGTCTACAGGATGAGTGTAGCGCGTGGGGATATAAAGCTGTGCGAAAACGCTATTACAGGTCGCTCTCGTTAAAGCCGGCGTCGATATCGAGGTTGGCTCCGTCGGCTGCGGTGGTGGCAAGCTCGTCGCAGCGCTCGTTGAGCTCATGGCCGGCATGCCCCTTCACCCAGATGAACTCCACCTTATGCTGGCTCTTTGCGGCAAGCAGACGCTCCCACAGGTCGCGGTTCTTGACGGGCTGCTTGTTGGCGGTTTTCCACCCGCGCTTTTTCCAGCCGTCGATCCAGTGCTTGTTAAAGGCGTTGACGACGTACTGCGAATCGGAATGGACTTCGACCTCGCAGGGGCGGTTGAGTGCCTCGAGCGCCACGATAACGGCCATGAGCTCCATGCGGTTGTTGGTGGTCTTGGCGTAGCCGCGCGAAAGCTCGGAGGTAAAGGTCTTGCCGGCGGGGTTGGTGTATTTGAGCACGGCGCCGTAGCCGCCGCGTCCCGGATTTGATCGGGCCGAGCCGTCGGTATAGATGATGACCTTCACGGGCTTCCTTTCTTTGAGTGCATTTCATGTGAGTGACCATTGTAGCGCCATGCCCGCCTGGGGCCAGCAATCTACGATTTCTACCCCGTCTTCCGACTGTTAGCTGGCATGGATGATGCGGTTGAGCTCGTCGAGGTATTGCTGCAAGAGGAGAGAGGGCTTGCGCTCGTCGTGCATGATGTAGCCAACGTGCATCGTTGGGGCGTCTGCTAACGGGATCGATGCCATACCCCATTGCATTTCATTGGAGAGGACTCCGGTCGACAGGGTGTAACCGTTCGACGTGATAAGTAAGTTGGTAAGTGTTCCGCGGTCCGAGATTCGTATGTTGCGGTCGCAAGGGATATAGCTAAAAGGTTCCTCGGCGTAATAGAAGGAGTTTGAGGTTCCCTGCTCAAAGCTGTAGCGCGTATAGGGCGCGAGGTCGGCAAGGGACAGCTGAGGGCGGCGTGCGAGCGGGTGGCGTTCGCTGACGAATACGTGGACCGTCGCGTCGAATAGGGGATGGAAGCTTGCGCGGGCATCGGCGAAGGCCTTCTGCAGAACGCGGGCGTTAAAGTCATCCAGATACAGAATGCCGATATCGCTGCGAAACGCACGGACGTCATCGATGATCTGCGATGTGGTGGTCTCGCGCATGATGAACTCGAACTTGCTGTCGCGGCAGCGCTCGACCACGTTGACAAAGGCCTCGACCGAAAAGGCGTAGTGCTGGGCGGAAATGGCGAGGCGGGCTTGCGGGGGGCCGCCGTCCTCGTAGCGTGCCTCGAGCATGTCGGCCTGCTCTACGACCTGGCGCGCATAGCCCAAAAGCTCGGTGCCGTCGTTGGTGAGCGTGACGCCGCGGCTGGAGCGCGTAAAGATCTCCAGATGGAGTTCCTGTTCCAGGCTTTTGACGGCGTTTGAGATGTTGGACTGAGCGGTATAGAGGCGCTGAGCTGCGGCGTTGATTGAGCCGGACTCTGCCACGGCGATCAGAAAACGAAGCTGCTGAAGGGTCATCGACGCCATCCTTTCGATAGTTATCTATAAAACAGATAACAAGTTAGCGCTTTTTAGTGATTGACCGAGGAAGACAATGCCCGTACTATTCAAAACACACAAAGGCGGTAGGTTATTAAGCCGACTACGGAATCGGGACGCGAAAGGAGGCCCGCATATGAATTGCTTACCAAGACGAATGCCGGGCTCCTGTTTGCGCCCGTCGGCGTGATCAGGAGACAGCGACTTACTTCTCTCTTTTTACTTACTTTCGTTCGATCAAGGAGATCATCATGAGCCAGTTCATCAACAACCCCGAGCACACCTTTGGTTTCGATACCCTGCAGCTGCACGTTGGCCAGGAGAGTGCCGATCCCGCATCCGACTCCCGTGCCGTGCCTATCTACCAGACCACGAGCTATGTGTTCCGCAACTCCCAGCACGCCGCCGACCGCTTTGGTCTTGCCGACGCCGGTAACATCTACGGCCGTCTGACCAACTCCACCCAGGGCGTCTTCGAGGACCGTATCGCCGCGCTCGAGGGCGGCGTGGCAGGTCTTGCCGTCGCCTCCGGCGCTGCTGCCATCACCTATACCCTGCAGGCTCTTGCCCAGGCTGGTGACCACGTGGTGGCTCAGAAGACCATCTACGGTGGCTCCTACAACCTGCTGGAGCATACGCTCTCCCAGTTTGGCGTCGAGACCACGTTTGTCGATGCCCATAACCTGGAAGAGGTTGAGGGTGCCATCAAGGACAGCACCACGGTCATCTATCTCGAGACGCTCGGCAACCCCAACTCCGACATCCCCAACATCGACGCCATCTCCGAGATTGCCAAGAAGCACGGTCTGCCGGTTGTCGTCGACAACACCTTCGGCACCCCGTATCTGTTCCGTCCGCTGGAGCACGGCGCCAACATCGTCGTCCACTCCGCAACCAAGTTCATCGGCGGCCACGGTACCTCGCTGGGCGGTGTGATCGTCGACGGCGGTAACTTCGATTGGAAGGCGAGTGGCAAGTACGCCCAGATCGCTGAGCCCAACCCCTCCTACCATGGTGTTTCGTTTGCCGAGGCTGCCGGTCCCACCGCCTTCGCAACCTATGTCCGCGCTATCCTGCTGCGTGACGAGGGCGCCTGCATCAGCCCGTTCAACGCCTGGGTCCTGCTCCAGGGCACCGAGACTCTGTCGCTGCGCGTCGACCGTCATGTCGAGAACACCAAGAAGGTCGTTGAGTTCCTGGCTGGCGACAGCCACGTCGCCAAGGTGAATCACCCGAGCCTGCCTGAGCACCCCGATCACGAGCTCTATCAGAAGTACTTCCCCCGTGGCGGTGCTTCGATCTTTACCTTTGAGATTAAGGGTGGCCAGGAGGCTGCATGGAAGTTCATCGATCATCTGCAGGTGTTCTCGCTGCTCGCCAACGTGGCCGACGTCAAGTCGCTCGTCGTGCACCCGGCTACCACCACGCACTCCCAGCTCTCTGCCGAGGAGCTCGCCGAGCAGAACATCACGCCCTCCACGATCCGTCTTTCCATCGGTACCGAGAACGCCGAGGATATCATTTGGGATCTGAAGCAGGCCTTTGCCGCGCTGGACGAGTAAGGCGACTTGTGCAAGGACCCCTTGCGACTCGATAGGTATAACTGCATAAAATGCCTGCTCAAGGCGCCTGTGCGAACAATGGTTGCACAGGCGTCGTTTTTGCATAGAGAGGGTGCAAAAACAGGGTTTTTGACACGCTTTATGCAATCGAGATGTGGAAAACTCCTGTTGAGAGGATGTGAGTTTTACGCAATTGACGTGCGCCTTTTGAGTAAAACCGCAGGTCGCGATTTGCTCGGGGTACTATGCAGCGCGATTAAATCACACGCAGCTCAAACGCAGCAAAAACGCACTACGGAGG
>UREE01000036.1 GCA_900546825.1 uncultured Collinsella sp.
ACGGTTTCCATGACGGTCATGCACTCACGGTAGTCAAGGCCGCTCGTGGGCTCGTCGAGCACCACGATTTTGGGCTCTACGACCACGACGGAGGCGAGTGCCACCATCTGGCGCTGACCGCGCGAGAGCGAGAAGGGCGCCTCGTCGGCCGGCAAGCCAAAGCGGTCGATGACGAGCTGGGCGCGACGCAGAGCCTCGGCGCGGTCCATGCCGGCAAGCACCAAGCCAAAGGCGACCTCGTCGAGCACAGTGTCCTTGCAGATCTGGCGGTCGGGGTTTTGGAAGAGGGTTGCGACTTCGCGGGCGATGCGGCTTGTGGGAACGGCTGCGGTATCCAGTCCCGTGACACGCACGCTGCCCGAGGCGGGCTTAAGCAGGCCTGTGAGCAGCTTGGTGAGCGTGGTCTTGCCGGCGCCGTTTTGGCCGACGATGCCCACGAGCTCGCCGGGATAGAGGGTCAGGTTGAGGTCGTGGACGGCGGCGCCGCCATTGGGATAGGCAAACTCAACGTGATCGAAGGTGAGCACGGGCTCGGCGTCCTTGGCGTGCGGGCGCAACGACGGTGCGTGCGGTGAGCCGGCGGGTGCCTGAATGTCGCTGCTTGCGTGTGCGGGGTCGACGATGCCCGTAATCAGGCGCTCGGCCTCATCAACATCCAAACAGGGAGTGCCGCTGGCCAGGCCATCGACCTCGAGGCTGTTGAAAATGCGCGTGACACGCGGGCAATCGACGCCGATGGCGCGGAGCTCATCGGCGTGTGCGAAGACCTCGTGCGGCTCGCCCTGTAGCGCGATTTCGCCATGATTGAGCACGAGCACGCGGTTGCAATACTCCGAAAGCAGGGCGACTTTTTGCTCAACGACGACGATGGTGATGCCGAGTGCGCGGTTGGCCTCACGCAGGGTCTCGAAGACCAGCGTGGAGCTGGCGGGGTCGAGCGCCGCGGTGGGTTCGTCGAGCACGAGCACGCGCGGACGCATGGCGAGGATGGCGGCGATGGCAACCTTTTGCTTTTGGCCGCCCGAAAGCGTGGCGATCTCGCGGTCGCGCAGGTCGCTGATGCCGACGGTCTCGAGCGTCTCGCTCACACGTTGCTCGATCTGGTCGTGGGGAACGCCAAAGTTCTCCAGGCCAAAAAGCATCTCGTCCTCGACGACCGAGGCGACCATTTGCGTGTCGATGTCCTGCAACACGCTGCCGACGATCTGCGACACATCGGTGAGCGAAACTTCACAGGTGTCGTTGCCGTCGACAGTGACGGAGCCAAAGAACGTGCCGGTGTAATGGTGGGGTACGGCTCCCGACAGACAGGCGGCAAGTGTAGATTTGCCGGCGCCCGAAGGACCGATAATGCCAATAAAATCTCCCCTGTTCACGCCGAGCGAGATATGCTTAAGCACCTGCTCGGTCTGCGTGCCATAGGAGAACGAGACATCGTCGACGTTGATGATCGTTTCCATGGATACCTTTCAGAGTCATCGGGGACGTTCTTACATGACTAGTCGTTTAAGAACGTCCCCAAGAGCTAGTTGTTTGGGACAGTCTTTACCGATGGGGCACTGTGGGTTAGTTGAGCTTCAGGGCCTTCTGGATGGGCAGGTAGAGGGCGCCGACCAGGATGGCGTTAAAGACGGCGGTCATGGCGACAACGGGCAGCATGGCTGCGGCGAGCTCGCCCACCACGCCGAGCATGGCCATCTTGATGACCATGAAGATGACGCCCGAGACAAAGGTGGTCACGAACGTTGCGACGATGGCGACAATAGGCTTAACCTGGCCGCCCTTGGTAGCAGCGTTGACAATGACAGCCATGAGCATGGCGGCAATGCCCTCGGCGGCAAAATCGACAAACGGCGAGGTGGTGGTGATCTGGATCACGGCGGCCGAAATGAGGCCGATGACGAGCGCCTGGCCAATGTTGGGGCGAACGACCAAGATGGTGAGGCAGAAGGCCGAGATGATGAACTCGGGGCTGATCATGCCGCCCGAGATGCTGGAGATAGCCTTGCCGACGGTGAAGTTGAGAATGAAGCCGGCAGCAAGCAGAATGGCGAGCAGGACAAGGGCACGGATATCGAGTTTGCCACGGTCGGCGGTCTGGACGGTGCGGGGCTGGGCGGCGGTGGTGTTCTGAGACATGGTGAAAGTCCTTTCAAAAAGGGGAGTGCAAGAAAAAACGGAGGCGCGTGATGCGAATGCGATCGGGCTCGAGATAGAAAAAGGCCCCCGGTCGAAACCGGAGGCCTTCCAATCACCTAGAGCGCAAAAACAGGCGTGAGGGACTCACCGTCGACCGATCGTATTCGCATCACGCCACCACCAGTTGTTGAGAGACGTCATCGAGTTCTTCATGTTGGTGGCTCCTTTCGTGATGCCGTGGCTCGGTAGCACCTGATTGCTGTTGCGCTGCACTATAGCACAGCGATATATGTGCAGGGAAATCTTTTTTGAAAAGATTTCAGCGGCGTTTCCCGCCGGTCAGATGACGGGCTAGGAGGGCAAGGCCGCTCACGCTGTCTCGCCCTCCTTTAGAACGTGAGGGTCTTAGGCCTTCTTGCGACGATAGAGCACGAAGCCGCAGACACCGATGATGACGACGGCACCAACAGCCATGGCGGCCATGTTGTTGCCCTCGGACTTCTCCTCGGTTGCCTCTTCCTTAACCTCGGGCTCGGCAACGTCCTCATCGGAGAGGGCCTCGTCGGCGTAGGTGATGGACTCGACCAGGCAGTCGTTGTCGGCATCGTAGTCACTCGGGACGAACTTCTCGGAGAAGTCGCCCTTCTTGAGGTAATCGCGCATCTCCTCGAGCATGGCCTTGCACTTGACGTAGGTGTTCTTGGTCGCGGCCTTGCCAGCCTTGTTGGCCAGGGCGGTGCGGGCCTCGGTGCCCTCGGCAGCTTGCATGGCCTCGTCGACGGTCAGGTTCTGCTCGATGAGCTCCTTCTGCAGAGCGTCGAGATAGGCGCGGACGCCGGTGGCGCAGTTGTCGCGGTTCTCCTCGGCGAGCGTGTTGATGTCCATGAGGACGTAATTGATGGAGTTCTTGGGCTCCTCGTTGTTCACGACGTCTTCCTCTTCACAGTGATCGAAGGAGACATCCTGATCGCTGAAGTAGGGGCTGACCTCGGTGAGCAGTGCGGAGTAGAAGGGAATAGCGACGGAGAACTCGGCGTTGGAGAGCATCTCCCACTGGATGGTCGCGATCTCGGGGTCCATGCCCTGACGGATCTGGAAGGTGTGGATCTCGGTGTTGCGGTTGGAGCCGATGGCATAGGCGCCGTCGGTGTTGGCGTTGAGGCCGGCGACATTCTCGCCACGAGTGGCAAAGCTGCGGATCATCTCAAAGGTGTTCCAGTCGGACTTTCCGGGCTGGAAGAACAGCGGCTGCATCTCGTGGACCAGGGCGCCAGTCGTGGCGCGAGCATCTTCGCGCTCGTCCTTAACGATCTCGTAGTCGGTGCCCTCGGCAAGCGGAGCCATGAAGTAATCGCGGCCCTGGATATAGCGAGACCAAGAATGCATGGCCTGCTCGCTAATTTCCTCACCGTAGGTCTGGGCAACGTCGAACTGGCCGTCCTCGAAGTACTTGGCAAAGCCCTTTTCTTCGGGCATGGTCTGAATGTCCTTGGAGTGGAGGCAGTTCTCGGTATCGTCGAGGTTGACCTTGTAGTTAAGGTTGCCGATGTTGGGGTTGACCGAGGCGATGTCGTCGGTGAGCTTCATGGCAATCCACTGATGGCCGGAAAGCGCTGCAAACAACCAGGTCTCGTTGTTGTCGGCAATGATGATCTGGTCGTTGGAGCAGACGCCCTGCTCGTCAATCAGGCTGCCGAGGAGCTCGACACCCTCGCGGGCCGTGGCACTCTCGCCCAGAATGACGCTGGCGTAGTTGTATTCGCCAATGCCAGTCTCCTCGGTGATGGGGTCGGCCTCTTCGGCCTTCTCGTTATAGGAGGTGCTCAACGTGGCAGAGCAGGAGACGCCCTTCTCGTTGATGCCTGCCTCGGAATATGCGTCGTAGCGATCTTCCCACTGCGAGGGGTTGTCGCGAACGAAGGTGTAGCGGTAGGTTGCGCCCTTGGACTTGTACTCAAAACCGGACTCGACCGAGGTGTACTCGTTGCCGTCCTTGTGTGCGGGCTCAATGCCAAAGTGCTTGACGTAGCGCGGACCGAAGTCCTCGGAACGGCCGTAGTACGTGTTGCCGTCGGCCGTGAGCTTGCTGCCCATGTAGATCTGGGTGCAGGCGAGCGCCGAAGTCGGCATGGCCATGATGGCCGCTGCTCCAAACGCAAGGCCGCAGCCGAGCTTCTTGAGCGTGTTGACAGGATGAGTAAACCTCATAATCCCTCCCAACTGTTGAAACCCCGCGAAACCGTACGGAGTTTCAGCTAATAAATACATCTACTAGCCTAAAGGAAGTGTAAAGAGTATTCATTCGACAACAGCTTTTACTCGATGAGCGTGAAGAAATATACGATGAACGGATAATAATACTCATTTTATAGCTTTAGTTAAATAAAGGCACCCTGCATTTACTGTAGCTGAATAAAGCATTAGACGGCGCTCAAAAAGAAAACTCTCCCGCTGTTTAGGATTTGCATAAACAGCGGGAGAGTCGATAACTGGATGAATATCATACCAATGTGGATTTACTTCTTTCGGCGGTGAATCACGTTGATGGCGTAACCGACGAGCATGGCCAAGACGATGACAATAAAGCCGATCAGGGGATTGTCGTTCATGGGGTCCTCCTATTTTCCGAGCGGTGAGAATTCGTCGACGATGAGGTCGAGGCATTGCGGAAGCGCGCGGGCTCCAAAGACGCCCGAATTGCTGGAGATAATCTCGCCATCGAACTGCATGCCCAGCGACGGGGTGCAGGTGATCTTGGCTTCCTTGGTCTGGATGATCTTAAACTGCGGACGACCGAGCACCTTGCCGGCGGGGTCGAGCGCGGCGGTGATCACGGTCGGGAGCAGCTGCACGGTTTTTACGGGCTCGATGACCGCGATGTCGACCATGCCGTCGTTCATGCGGCAATCGGGGAACAGGTTGATGTCGTTTTGGATGACCGAGGTGTTGCCGGCCATGCAGCAGATGCCATCGAGCTCCTCGACAATGCCGTCATGCTCGATGGTAAAGTGCGCCACCGTGGGGTTGGGCGTGGCGAGCGCGGAGAGGAAGTAGGCGATCTCGCCGATGTCGTTTTTGGTGGGGGCGGCCTTCATCATGATCTCGGCGTCGAAGCCCGAGCCGGCGATGATGATAAAGCCGTGGCGCTTCTCGTTGCCGTTCTCGTCGAGCCAAAAGAGCTCGCCCATGTCCACTTTGACCGTGCGACCGGCGCGGCAGGCCTTGGCAAGTGCCGCTGCCTCGGGGGCATTACCGATGTTATTGAAGAACAGGCAGGCCGTACCGGAGGGGAAGACGAGCGTGGGGACGCCGCATCCGCGCATTTGGTCGAGCACGTTGGAGACGGTGCCGTCGCCGCCCGAAATCACCACGCGATCAAACTCGCGCACGTCCGCCACGGCGTCCTCGGGTTCCATGCCATCGCCGATAAAACGCATCACGACCTCGTCGCCGCCCTGCGCGAGGGCGTGCGTGAACGCGTAGATTTCATCTGAGCTGGGGCCCGATGCCGGGTTGTGGATGATAAGGCAGCGCATACTTACGTTCCCGTTCTGTGACTAACCGAGTATAGTTGTAAGGCAATGCCGATATCCTACCCGTGTTTTTCGGGCCTAACCTTATTCGATGGGTTGATATGTACATTTCCACACATCAGGCTCTACTCGACTTTTGCCAGCGCGCCCGTGAGTTCGACGCGATTGCCGTCGATACCGAGTTTTTGCGCGAGCGCACGTTCCATCCGCGTCTGTGCCTGGTCCAGATTGCCACCCCTGCCGAGAGCGTAGCGGTCGATCCCCTGGTAATCGACGACCTATCGCCGCTGGCCGAGCTTATGGCCGATGAGAGCGTGACCAAGGTCTTCCACGCTTGCTCGCAGGATATGGAGGTCATGCTTCATACCGTGGGCGCGCTGCCGCGTCCGATTTTTGACACGCAGGTCGCCGCCGCCTTTTTGGGCGAGCGCCAGCAGATTTCCTACGGTGCGCTCGTGCAGACGTTCTGCGGCGTTTCGTTGCCTAAGACCGAGTCGCTGACCGACTGGTCGCGCCGCCCGCTGACCGATAAGCAGATTGAGTACGCGATCGATGACGTCAAGTATCTGATCGTTGCCTATACCGAGATGATGAGCCGCCTGCGCGAGCTGGGCCGTGTGGATTGGGTGCTCGATGAG
Organism: uncultured Collinsella sp.; assembly: GCA_900546825.1. Lineage (GTDB taxonomy): Bacteria > Actinomycetota > Coriobacteriia > Coriobacteriales > Coriobacteriaceae > Collinsella. The sequence goes on from UREE01000036.1 coordinate 6,311, forward strand.
CTGCGCCCGCTGGCAGACGAGTCGCACTACCGCGCCGACCGCCATGAGGCATTCCGCAAGGTCAAGCGCATCAACTCGTGCAGCCGCCATCAGCTGGGTATCGCGCGCGAGCTTGCCGCCTGGCGTGAGGACCGCGCCGAGCGCCGCAACATCCCGCGCAAGTGGGTCATGTCCGACGATACGCTGCTGGCGCTCGTCAAGCGCAACCCCGTGCGTGTTGAGGAGTTCCGCAGCATCCGCGGCACCGATCAGCTGGGGGAGCGCGATGTGGACGGCGCGCTCATGGCCATCAAGCGCGGTGCGAGCTGCCCGCACGATCGCCTGCCGCTCATGGTGCGCGGGCATCGCCAGATTTTGCCGGAGCTTGAGAGCGTGACGGACCTGATGTATGCGCTTATTCGCTTGGTTGCCGAGCGCTCGGGGGTGGCGACCTCGGTCATTGCCTCGCGCGATGACCTGGCCGATTACATCGAGCATCCTGAGCAAAGCCCCCTGCGCGAAGGCTGGCGTTTTGAGCTTGTGGGTTCGCGCCTGGACGATCTGCTTTCCGGCAATATGGGGCTCACCGTGAAGGACGGAAAGATTGAGTTGTTATAGGTATATAGTTACGCGGTTTTACCAAACCGCGTAACAGCTCGACGCTGCAAACGGCCGAGAGCGGCAATCTGACGTTCAATCGTCGCTCGCGTACCAAAGTACGCGTCGCTTCTCTTTCACGTCACCTTGCTCGCTCTCGGCCGTTTTCGCTGACATTGCCAAAACATCGATGTTGATTTGCCTGCTGGGCGAGTGGGTAGAATGCCTCCAACGTGTAACTCGATTTGGAGGAATTCGCATGCCCTATTACTATGGATATGGCTTTGGCATCGACCCGCTGTACCTGCTGGTTGTTCTTGTTTGTACAGTGCTTGGCCTTGCTGCGCAGAGCTATATCAATTCGACGTACAAGACGTGGTCCAAGGTTCGCTCGGACGGCGACACGGGTGCCACGGTCGCTCGCCGCATGCTCGACGCCAACGGTTGCAACGCCGTGGGTATCAAGGGCGTCGCCGGTGAGCTCACCGACCATTACAACCCGCAGGACAATAACCTGTATCTGTCGGATTCCAACCGTTCGGGCGGCTCGGTCGCAAGCGTTGCTGTCGCTTGTCACGAGGCAGGCCATGCCGCGCAGCGTCAAAGCGGCTATGCCATGATGAAGGTACGTACCGCCCTCGTGCCGGTCGTCAACTTTACCCAGAACACCTGGACCGTCGTGCTGCTCATGGGCCTGTTTATGAACATCGCGGGACTCACGACCATCGCGCTGATCTTCTTCTCGTTTAGCGTGCTGTTCCAGCTCGTTACGCTGCCGGTCGAGATTGATGCCAGCCGCCGCGCCGTGGCGTACATCGAGCAGTCGGGCATGAGCTCCAAGCAGGTCAACGGTGCCAAGAAGGTGCTGACGGCCGCCGCGCTTACCTATGTGGCTGCGGCGCTCACCTCGATTATTCAGCTGCTCTATCTTATGGCTCGCTACAACAGAAACTCCAACCGATAACAAATTGGGTCGCTGGGCGCCGCGGGAATTTGTGTCCCCGCGGCGCTGTACTATGTGTTGGACTTGAATTTGCGCAGGGCCAGAGCCTTTGTGCACGATGACGAAAGGAGGCTGCGTGGCAGGCTGGAATCTAACCGGCAATAGCGTTTCCGCCGAGTTCGACGGTTCGGACGAGCAAGAGCGTAAAGAGCTCAGCGTGAGCCAGGCGGTAGAGATCGCCGCCGGTGCGCTCGATGCTATTCCGCAACTGACCGTCCTGGGCGAGGTCACGGGTTTCCGTGGTCCCAATGCCCGAAGCGGCCACTGCTACTTCCAGATTAAAGACGACTCGGCCGCCGTCGACTGCATCATCTGGAAGGGCGCCTATCTCAAGCGTACCTTCGATCTGCGTGACGGCATGCAGGTGAGCTTTAAGGGCAGCTTCAATCTCTATAAGGCCACGGGCCGCATGAGCTTTGTCGCTCGCTCGTTTTCGCTGGCGGGGGAGGGTCTGCTGCGTCAACAGGTGGCGCAGTTGGCCGAAAAGCTACGCCGCGAGGGACTGATGGACGAGTCCCGCAAACGCCGCATCCCGGTGTTTTGCTCACGCGTGGCGGTCGTCACCTCGCTTTCCGGTGCGGTAATCGACGACGTCAAGCGTACGCTGCGCCGTCGCAACCCGCTCGTCGAGCTTGTCTGCGTGGGCGCCAAGGTTCAAGGCGAGGGTGCGCCGGCCGAGCTCATTGATGGCTTGCGCCGCGCCGCTTCCATTACGCCGGCGCCCGACTGTATTTTGCTGGTGCGCGGCGGCGGCTCCTTTGAGGACCTCATGACCTTTAATGACGAGGAGCTTGCCCGCGCGGTGGCGGCTTGTCCTGTGCCCGTGGTGACCGGCATTGGCCATGAGCCCGATACCTCGATTTGCGACATGGTGAGCGACCGACGCGCCTCCACGCCCACGGCGGCGGCAGAATCGGTGGCGCCGGCTATGACGGAGTTGGCCGATGTGCTCGAGGCGCGCCATCAGCGTCTGGGTGCCGCGATGGCATCGATGATTGGGTCGGCCCAGGTCGACCTGGAGATGCTCGATCAGCGCGGTCGCCGTGCCTGGGATACCTATACGGCTCGCTTGGGTGATGCGCTCGATGCCGCTGCGTGTCGCCCGTGCCTCAACGACCCCACATTTATGGTCGAGCGTCGCGAATCGGAGCTTGCGCTGACTGCCGATCGCCTGTCGGGCGCCATAGTACGCTCGGTCGGGACATTCCGCTCCAACTTTGAGCGCTTGCCCGAGCGTCTGATTACAAGCACCTCGGGGCTCGATGGTAAGCGCCATGCGCTCACGCTTGCGAGTTCCCGCCTAGAGCATCAAGGGCGCACGATGCTCAGCAAGCCAGCGTCCGACCTGAGCCGTGCGGCAGCGTCGCTCGATGCCCTGTCGCCGCTCAAAGTGCTTGCTCGCGGCTATTCCATCGCGTACAGCGACGATGGTGTGGCTACGAGTGCCAAGACCTTTAAGCCTGGCGACGCCATTCGCGTGCGCATGGCAGACGGCAACGTGGCAGCAACGGTCGATACGGTCGAGTAGACCGCGTTTCGCAGTGATAGACCCTTAGGAAAGGAAACAGATATGGCAGAGAAGACCCCGGTCGAGCAGCTTACGTACAAGCAGGCCTCGCAGGAGCTGGAGCTCATCATCCGCAGCCTGGAGTCGGGCGATATGGAGCTTGAGGAGTCGCTCGAGAGCTACACCCGCGGCGTCGAGCTCCTCAAAAGCCTGCGCACCCGCCTGTCCGATGCCGAGCAGAAGGTCTCGGTGCTCCTTAAGGACGTCGACGGCAACGACGTGCTCGCCGACGGCGAGGCCGCCAACACCGATGATAACCTTTCGTTCTAAGCATCTCGACCAAATATAATTACCTTGGTCTGTAAGAAAGGAACCAGCTATGTGCGATTGCATCTTCTGTAAAATTGCCAACCACGAGATCCCCTCGACCGTTGTCTATGAGGACGACCAGGTCATCGCGTTCGACGATCTCAATCCCCAGGCGCCGGTCCACACGCTCGTGATCCCCAAGAAGCACTACAGCGACATCGCCGACAACGTACCGGCCGAGACCATGGGCGCCATGGCTCACGCCATCCAGGAGGTCGCTAAGGCCAAGGGCTTGGAGGACGGTTTCCGCGTCATCTCCAACAAGGGCGTTAACGCCGGTCAGACCGTCATGCACTTCCACATGCACGTCCTTGGCGGCAAGAACTTGGGCGAGAACCTCATCTGAGGGCGCGTAGGCCGTCGACTTGGCTGCCTTTGGAGTAATCTATGCAGCTTTCTCAACTCGAATACCTTCAAGCGGTAGCGAACTATGGCGGCGTGCGCAAAGCAGCTCGCGCCGTTCACGTGAGTCCGCAGGCCGTTTCGTCGGCAATAAAAAAGTTGGAATCTGAGTATCAGATTGTTTTGCTCGACCGATCGGCGGGGGAGGCTGTTTTGTCTCCGGCGGGCAGAGAATTTGCGCGTCGTGCACGCGTGATCCTGGCGCAAGTCGACGATCTCAAAAAGTACGCTCAATCGGGGAACGGCGGCGTTTCGCCCGACGGCCATTTCCGTCTTTACGCCCCCTGTCTTCACGGGCGGGGGCGCCTTTTTTCCGAAAACTGGTACGACTCGTTTGAAAGCTCGCACCCTCAGATTCATCTTGATGTGTGGCATCAGCCAACGGCTACATGCTTTGAATCACTTATACTTGGAATTTCGGACGCGGCTATCTCGTTTGAGGAACCACGGGACAGCGTCCTTTCTTCAAAATATATGGGTGAAAAGGAGCTCAGGGTTCTTTCATGCCCAGCTGGTCATCAATCTGTTGACGCTATGACCGTTCGTGAGTTACTGAGCGGCAGGCTCGCTGTTCCCATTAATTTGTCACCCTGTCTCAATGCAATCAATCAATGTCCTGAAGCCCAGCTCGTTAATTTCCGCTTTCGCGATGTCGAATACGGAAACAGGGCGCAGGCTGAGTTTCTTCAAGCCGGGGGATTGATATTGAGTTTTTCTGGCTCTTCTCTCGCATCGGATGGATCGGAAGTGAGCGAGTGCTCCATTGAAGCCTCACATGACGTAGCCTTGCCCATCTACTTTTGCTATCGACAAAATGCCTGGACCGATCGACACCAGACGGTATTTCTTCACCTATTGCGTCATCTCGCTTCGTGAGGCCATTTGGCCTCGTGTCGTCAAGTGAATGTTGACGCCCTGCAACACATAGCTGACAGCTTTGCCCTCATGCTTTTCCAAGATTTCGATTTAGATTGCTGACTCTTGGAGGGCGGAGCATGAAAAACCGTACGGTTTTGCTTTATATGACGTTCGTTTTTCTGTCGAACTTCAGCACTATTTTGTATTTTCTGACGGTTTACCTTGAATTCGTCGGATTCTCGATAGTGGCGATTTCTAGCATGATGATTGCATATCAAGTGAGCAAGTTCATCCTCGAAGTTCCCACTGGCTATATTGCTGATAGGTTTGGACGAAAGACAAGCGGTCTCGTTGGCGTCGTGGGGATGCTTGGATACTACGCCGCCCTGCTTCTCGTCCGTTCCCCTCTGCTTTTAATCGGTGCGTTCGCTCTCAAAGGTTTTGCCGTTGCATGCCTGAGCGGATCCATAGAAGCGATTTACATTGACAGCGTCTCTCAGGACCAGCTCGTAAGACTTAATGTCGTTGAGCGATTTGTTTTCTATGCCTCTTATGCCATCTCCGCTTGCGTGGGCGGTTTCATTTCGTCTGCTGGCGCGTATCTCATTGGGCTTTCGGTCGATATCATCGCCATGGTGTTGACGTTGGTTGTTGTTGTCTGCATTCCTGAGATGCGAAGAGGGGGCACTGCGGGGACACCTGAGCGTGGAATTAGCCCGAAGATGATCGGTGCCGCTATTGCGCGTAACGGAATTCTTCGTTCAGCGTTCATCATGGACTGTTCTCAAGCATTTGCTTTTGTCGCCCTGGAAGACTTTTTCTCACTGTTGCTTGCGGGTCGCGGAATGAATGCCGTCGCTTCGGGTGTGATCATTGCGGTCCAGCTCCTTGCCTCGGCCTCCATGGGGCTTATTGTGCCCAGTGTGATTGCTCATGTCGACAAGGGCCGTTTTGCGCGTATTTGCGGCATCGTGCGCCTTTCCCTGACTGCTCTATTTTTGATTCCCTTTACTCCGGTCTATTTGCTGCCTGTGTTCTATGTGTTGCAGACGGTCGCCTACTCGTTATTTGCTCCAATTAAATACTCAATTTTTCAAAATGCCGCCGATTCTTCGATGCGCTGTTCACTGATTTCGGTTCAAAGCCAGATGGTGGCGGTTGGTGCCATCCTTTTCTATCTGTTCAATGCTGCGTTGGGCAGTATCGCGGGCATTCGAGTCATATTGCTTGTCGCGCTCGGGATTTCTTCTTTGGTGTATATCCCCACGCTATTTCGTCTTACAAGTCAAAGGCCATGCGTATTTAGGCACCGATAACTTATATATCAACGCAATAAACCCGAGCGCGAGGGCGTTTGGGTTTATTATTGAAGCGTATGTAACCTGGCGGCGCCACACCGCCTGTTAGTAGGGAGACACATGAACGTTCTGGTCGTCAACGCGGGATCTTCGACCCTTAAGTATCAGGTCATCGATACCAAGTCCCACAAGGTGTCCGCAAAGGGCTCCTGCGAGCGCGTCTGCTTTACCGGCGGTACCTTCACCCACGCTGCCAACGGTTCCAAGAAAGTGACCGAGAACATCGAGTTCCCTGACCACAAGGTCGCCATCGAGGTCGTTCTGAAGGACCTCGAGGCCAACGGCGTCAAGATCGAGGGCATTGGCCACCGTATCGTTCAGGGCGGTTGGTACTTTGGCGACTCCTCCCTCGTCGACGAGGACGTTCTCGCCAAGATTCGCGAGGTCGCCCCGCTGGCGCCGCTGCACAACAACCCTGAGGCCAACGTTATCGAGTACTGCCTCGAGCAGTATCCCGACCTGCCCAACGTCACGGTCTACGACACCGCTTTCCACTTCAACATGCCCGAGGTCGCCAAGACTTACGCCCTGCCCAAGGACGTCTGCGACAAGCTGCACATCCGTAAGTACGGCGCCCACGGCACCAGCTACCGTTACATCTCCAAGAAGGTCGCCGAGATGACCAACGGCGAGGCCCGCAAGGTCGTCGTGTGCCATATCGGCTCCGGCGCTTCCCTGTGCGCCATCGAGGACGGCAAGTGCATGGACACCACCATGGGCCTCACCCCGCTCGACGGCGTCATGATGGGTACCCGCTGCGGCTCCATCGACCCGGCTACCGTGTGCTACCTGCAGCGCGAGGGCGGCTACACCTTCGACGAGGTCGACGAGATGATGAACAAGAAGTCCGGCCTTTTGGCTGTGACCGGCGGCAAGACCAACGACTGCCGCAACGTCGAGGAGCTCGCCGCTGCCGGCGACCCCGAGGCTCAGCTCGCCTTCGACATGTTTGTCTACAAGATTGCCGCCAAGGCTGCCGAGATGGCTACTTCCATGTGCGGCATGGACACGCTGGTCTTCACCGCTGGCATCGGTGAGCACGCTCCGGCCGTTCGTGCCGGCGTTGCCGACCGTCTGGCCTTTATGGGCGTCAAGATGGATCATGCCCGCAACGCCCTGCGTGGTGACGGCGCTTGGTGCCTGTCTGCCAAGGATTCCAAGGTCAAGATCTTCGTCATCCCCACGGACGAGGAGTTCATGATCGCTTCCGACGTCGAGCGCATCGTCAACGGTAAGTAATTGCAAGAGGGGAGGGGCTGGACGACCGAGCGCCGTTCGGCCCCTCTTTTGCGCTCGTTGGGCGATATGACTGATAGCTATTTATCAAGTTGTGATAACTTCTTATTAAAATGCGGCCGCCTTAAGGGGTCTGCGTCGACCGTATTGCACTGCAAAGGAGTCTCATGAACGTACTTGTTGTCAACGCCGGCAGCTCAAGCCTTAAATATCAGCTTTTGGATACCGATACCCGAGAGGTTTTCGCCAAGGGCAACTGCGAACGTATCGGTTCGGACATGGGCATCTTTGGCCACTCCGAGAACGGTGGCGCCAAGCAGACCGAGGAGGTCCCTTTCCCCGATCATCGCTCTGCTATCGCTCGCGTGCTCGAGGAGCTTGAGAAGACCGACTTTACGATTGATGGCATTGGTCATCGTATCGTTCAGGGCGGCTGGCACTTCGATGATTCCGCGGTCGTCGACGATGAGGTCATGGCTAAGATCCTTGAGGTGGCCCCGCTCGCTCCGCTGCACAATTACGGCGAGGCCGCGGCAATCGAATATTGCCGCGAGAAGTATCCGGAGCTGCCCAACGTGGCCGTCTTCGACACCTCGTTTCACATGACCATGCCCGAGGTCGCCTACACCTACGCGCTGCCCAAGGACGTGTGCGACAAGTACCACGTGCGCAGGTACGGCGCACACGGTACGAGCCACCGCTACGAGTGGATGATGGCCAAGGAGATCCTGGGCTCGCGCTGCCACCGCCTGCTTTCGTGCCATCTGGGCAACGGCGCTTCGCTTGCCGCCATTGAGGACGGCGTGTGCCGCGACACCACGATGGGCCTCACGCCGCTTGACGGTCTGATGATGGGTACCCGCTGCGGTTCCATTGACCCGGCTACCGTATGCTACCTGCAGCGCGAGGGCGGCTACAGCTATCAGGAAGTCGATGACATGATGAACAAGCAGTCTGGTCTGCTTGCCATCTCGGGCATCTCCAACGACGCCCGCGACATCCGTACACGCGCCTCCGAGGGCGACGAGCGCTGCCTGCTCGCCTTCGATATGTTCGCCTACAAGGCCATGCAGCAGGCCGGCTCCATGATCGCTTCCATGGCGGGCGTCGACACCATTACCTTTACCGCCGGCATCGGCGAGAATGACTGGTCGATCCGCAAGGCCTTCTGCGACTGCTTCGAGTGGCTGGGCGTGCGCATCGACAACAACAAGAACCGCGAGGCCGTGGGCAACGGTCCGCAGGTCATCAGCGCCGCCGGTTCCGCCGTCACGGTCATGGTCATCCCCACCGACGAGGAATACATGATCGCCCACGACGTCGAGCGTCTGACCGCGAATAACTAGTGCGTTCGCTTGCGATTGAACGAAAGGCCTCCTGAGCAGCAACTCAGGAGGCCTTTTTGCTAGCAGGCGGAAATTCCAGTCCCAAAGTGATCATCACCAGTAACGCCTGCGCTCCCAGCAACGACACCCATCCATTCAGATCCTCAGCCCCAGCTCGTAGCCAAGCCGCCGTCCACTCCAGATGCCCTGATTGCAAAGTAGCGGCAGGGACCCTACAGGGTAAAGCTCTGAAAACTTTCCACAGGACGCATGAAACCCCCGCCGCACGAAGTGCGCAGCGGGGGTTTCATGCATGTCCGAGGACGTTTTCAGAGCTTTACCCTGTAGGGTCCCGAGGGGATATGTCCGCTACTCAGCCATCTGAGCCTGGACGGCGGTGATGGCCACGACACCTACGATGTCGTCGGCAGAACAGCCGCGCGACAGGTCGTTGACCGGCTTGGCGATGCCCTGCAGGATGGGGCCGTAAGCGTCGGCGCCAGCGAAGCGCTGGACCAGCTTATAGCCGATGTTGCCGGCCTCGAGGTCGGGGAACACAAGCACGTTGGCCTTGCCGGCAACGGAGGAGCCGGGGGCCTTGAGCTGGGCGACGGTGGGAACGATGGCGGCGTCGAGCTGCAGGTCGCCATCGATGGCGAGCTCGGGAGCCTTCTCCTTGCAGAACTTCACGGCCTCCTGGACCTTCTTGGCGACCTCGCCGCCGGCGGAGCCCATGGTGGAGTAGGAGAGCATGGCCACGTGCGGCTCGACGCTGCCCATAAAGGTGGACCAGGAGTGAGCGGAGGCGATGGCGATCTCGGAGAGCTCGTCGGAGGACGGGTTGATGTTGAGGCCGCAGTCGGCGAAGATCAGCGTACCGTCAGTGCCGAACTGCGGGGTGTCGGTGCACATCACGAAGAAGGCCGAGACCAGCTTGGTGCCCGGGGCGGTCTTGAGGATCTGCAGCGCGGGGCGCAGGGTGTCGGCGGTGGAGTGGCAGGCGCCGGAGACCAGGCCGTCGGCGTCGCCCATCTTGACCATCATGGTGCCAAAGTAGGTGGCGTCCATCACCTGGGCGCGAGCCTGCTCGATGGTGACGCCCTTCTTGGCGCGGAGCTCGGCAAACTTCTGCGCGTACTCCTCGTGCTTCTCGGCATTGCGCGGATCGATGACGGTGGCGCCGGGAACGTTGATCTCGTCGGGGTTGCCCAGGATGACGATCTTTGCCAGGCCCTCCTCGATGATCTTGGTGGCCGCGACGATGGTGCGCGGATCCTCGCCCTCGGGCAGGACGATCGTCTTAAGGTCGGCCTTGGCGGCAGACTTCATACGGTTCAGGAAATCGCTCATGTTACTCCTTACAAGCGTTTCACTAAGCTCCAGGCGCCCGGCTGTTCACGAATAAACCCGCTGCTAGCGGGTTTACCTTTCAAATTTGTACGCCGCAGTGCTTGAGCTTTCCTTGTGTGGCAAGCTCATTATAGGACGCATTAGCGCTATAATCGCTCTGATAAATATGTCTCGAAGAATGTTCGAGAAAAGCCCAGCTAACGAGCCCGTGGCTTTTGACAAGGAGTATCGATGCAGATTACCTCAGGCCTGCCTGAAGGCTTTAACGCCGGCGTATACGACATGATTGTCGTCGGTGCCGGATATGCCGGTGCCGTTTGTGCCCGTCGTCTCGCCGAGACCATCGGCTATCGTGTTGCCGTTCTGGAGCGCCGTAGCCACATTGCGGGCAACGCCTACGACTGCGCTGATGAGGCCGGGATCCTGGTCCACGAGTATGGTCCGCACATCTACCATACCTTTAACGAGCGCGTCCACAATTTCCTGTCGCGCTTTACCAAGTGGACGGACTATCAGCACAAGGTGCTTGCCAATATCAACGGCACCCTTATGCCCGTGCCCTTTAACCATGCGAGCCTTAAGCTCGCCTTTGGTGATGAGCGCGGCGAGGAGCTGTATCAGAAGCTCGTGGAGACCTTTGGCAAGGACGTCAAGGTGCCCATTATGGAGCTGCGTAAGAAGAACGACCCCGACTTGGCCGAGGTCGCTGATTACGTCTACGAGAACGTCTTTTTGCATTACACCATGAAGCAGTGGGGCCAGACGCCCGACCAGATCGATCCCTCGATCACCGGTCGCGTTCCCGTCTTTGTGGGCGACGATGACCGCTATTTCCCGCAGGCTCCCTTCCAGGGTATGCCGCAGGACGGCTACACGGCGCTGTTCGAGCATATGCTCGACCACGACCTGATCGACGTGTTCTGCGACGTGGACGCCCGCGATCTCTTTGAGATCGACGAGACCACCGTCAAGATCGGCGGCAAGGTCTACGGCGGCGAGATCGTCTATACCGGTCCGCTCGATGAGCTGTTCGACCTTGACCTGGGCGCTCTTCCGTACCGCACGCTCGATATGAAGTTCGAGACGCTCGATATGGACCAGTTCCAGCCCGTGGGCACCGTCAACTACACCACGAGCGAGGATTACACGCGCATCACCGAGTTCAAGAACATGACCGGTCAGGTTTTGCCCGGCAAGACCACCATCATGAAGGAGTACTCCAAGGCCTATACGCCCGGCTCGGGCGAGACGCCGTATTACGCCATTCTTGAGCCCGAGAACCGTGAGCTCTATGAGCGCTATCTTGAGCGCGTCCAGAACCTGACAAACTTCCACCCGGTGGGTCGTCTGGCTGAGTATCGTTACTACGATATGGATGCCGTGACCAATTCCGCCCTCGATCTTTCGGATGAGATTATCGCCTGCCATGCATAAAGTCATTACATTCGGTATTCCCTCGTATAACGCCGCTAAGGACATGGACCATTGCATCACCTCCATCTTGGAGGGGAGCAATTACGCCACCGATATCGAGATTATCGTGGTGGACGACGGCTCCAAGGACGAGACGGCCGCCAAGGCCGACGAGTGGGAGGCCCGTTATCCTGGAATCATCCGCGCGGTGCACCAGGAGAATGGCGGCCACGGTATTGCCGTCCTTTCGGGTCTGCGCGAGGCGCAGGGCACCTACTACAAGGTCGTCGACTCGGACGACTGGCTCGATGGCGCAGCCCTATCGACTATGCTTTCGATTCTGCGCGGTTTTGAGGAGCGCGACCAGCGCGTCGACCTCTTTATCTCGAACTATGTGTACGAGAAGGTTTACGAGGGTACTCATACTGCCATTGGTTACAAGTTTGCCCTGCCGCGAAAAAAGATCTTTACCTGGGACCAGATCGGCCATTTCCGTTTGGACCAGAATCTGCTCATGCACAGCCTGTGCTATCGCACGGATGTGCTGCGCGAGTCCAACCTTCCCATGCCGCCGCACACGTTCTATGTGGACAACATCTACGCCTACGTGCCGCTGCCGCGTTGCAAGACCATGTACTACGCCGACATCGACCTCTATCGCTACTTTATCGGTCGCGAGGGCCAGAGCGTCAACGAGGCCACGATGGTCAAACGCCTGGACCAGCAGTTCCGTGTGACGCGCATCATGATGGAGTCGTTCCACCTGTACAGCGATGTTGAGTCGTCGCGTCTGCGCTCGTACATGATGGGTTATTTCACTATGATGATGGCGATCTGCTCGGTGCTCACCAAGCTTTCCGACGAGGATTGCGCCGACGAGCGCCTGAAGACGCTGTGGAATGATTTGAAGGCCTATGACGAGCGTATGTATCGTCGTGCACGTTACGGTGTGGTCGGCTTCTTCACTAACCTCCGCGGTCGTGCCGGAGACAAAACCACACTCGGCCTATACCGTCTTGCCTCAAAGATCTTCAAATTCAACTAGCTGCTGAGTAATCGCTGCTGATAGGTTGACTGGGCCCCTTGGCCTTTAGTTTGCTACTGCGAACAGTCCTGCTCGCACGGAAAGCACATTAAGTGCTTTCCGGCTCGTGCGGAACTTGTATCAAACTAAAGGCCAAGGGGCCTCTGCTATAAGAATCGATTGTCAGGTTATTTGAATTTGAAAATCTTAGACGCGCGGTACACAGGGGCCTGGGCTGAAAAGATTTTGGTTGGTAGTCGGTCGGAGGCGGGCGGGCATTACGTTTGTCGCGAGTTCCGCATGCAAAGAAGGCC
>UREE01000037.1 GCA_900546825.1 uncultured Collinsella sp.
GATCTGCGCGATGCGGTTCTCGATGCCGTCGAACATGGGGTCGCCGATGCCCGCGGGAAGCCCATAAATGCCGCACTCCACGATGCCGCCGATGCTGTCGAGTTCGTCGCGTGCGGCTAGGATCTCCTCGCGCATGCGGCCGGCTGCGGCGGCGTCAATGCAAGGAAGATCGTTCGTTAGGATCGCTTTGCGGTCGGCCTCGCGATAGACCATATCGTCCATCGGCAGGTCGGAGATGCCGCCGATCTGCGCGACGTGCGCCATTACTTTAATGCCGCGGGCCTCGAGTGCCTGCAGCGCAATGCCGCCGGCGATGCACAGGGGTGCCGTTAGGCGGCCGGAGAAGTGCCCGCCACCGGCGACATCGTGCATGTTGTGATACTTCACGCGCGCAGGGAAGTCCGCATGTCCGGGGCGGGGCTTGCGGCGCAGCTCGGAGTAATCCTTGGAGCGCGTGTTGGTGTTCTCGATAATCGCGGCGATGGGCGCGCCGGTGGTATGTCCATCGACCACACCGGCGATGATGTGGGCGTCGTCGGCCTCGCGGCGTTTGGTCGCGGTCTCGTCGCGACCGGGGGCGCGACGGTCAAGGAAGGCCTGCAGCTGCTCCTGGTCCACGGCGATGCCCGCCGGGATGCCATCGAGTGAGCAGCCGATGGCGGGGGAGTGCGACTGGCCGAAGATGCTTAAGTGCAAGACGTTGCCAAAGGTCGAGGACATGCTATTCCTCCTCGAGTGTGACCTTGCCGCCCAGCAGGCGGTAGTGGTCGAAGAAATCGGGATAGGACTTGTTGACGGCCTCGGCGCCGTGGATTACGACCTCGCCAGTGGCGCGGCTCGCGGCGATAGCGGCCATCATGGCGATGCGATGGTCGTTGTGCGAATCGACCTCGCCGCCGGTGAAGGCATCGACACCCTTGATGATGAGGTCATCGCCGGCAATGCGCACCTGCGCGCCCAGCGCGGTGAGCTCGCAGGTGGTGGTGACCAGACGGTCGGATTCCTTGATGCGTAGACGGGCGCAATCGCGGATAAAGGTGCGGCCCTGTGCCAGCGAGGCCACGGCCGAGATGACGGGCACCAGGTCCGGAATGTCGTGGGCACTCATCTCAAAGCCGGCGAGCTTGTCGGACTGCACGGTGGCGGCGTTGGTGGAGCGCACGATGCGGGCGCCAAAGCGCGAAAGCGCGGCAAGCACGTTACGGTCGCCCTGTGCGGAGCTTAGCGACACGCCCTCGACGGTGATTGGGTCGGTGCCGATGGCGCCGGCGCACAGCCAAAAGGCGGCGTTGGACCAGTCGCCCTCGACGGCTACGCTGCCGGGCGTGCGGTACGATCCGCTGTTCACGCGGAAGTTCGTGACCTCGGGCTGGCCGTCCTTGGCCGGAATGCGCTCGACGTTGACCTCGACGCCAAAGGCCTTCATGGCCTGGATGGTCAGGTTGATGTAGGGGCGGCTCTCGATGAGGCCGGTTACCTGCACGCAGGAGGGCTGGGCCAGCAGCGGGGCTGCCAGCAGCAGGCCGGAGATATACTGCGAGCTCACGTTGCCCGGAAGCACAAAGGTGCCCGGGCGCATGCGGCCGCTCGTCTTGAGCGGAAAACCGCCCAGACCCTGTAGGTCGCAGCCGGCGGCGATGATCTCGTCCGAGAGCGGGGAGAGCGGGCGGGCGCCCAAGCGCCCCTGACCCACAAAAGTTGCTTCTGCGCCCAGCGCGCAGGCGACGGGCAACATAAAGCGGAGCGTGGATCCACTTTCACCGCAGTCAAGCGTGCTGCCGGCAAGGGCCTTGAGCAGGCCAAACTCAACACTCTTCATGGTGGGGTGGACCTGGAAGCCGTCCTCGACGGTCTCGATGCGAGCACCCAGGGCCGTAAGGCAACGCACCGTGGCCTCGATGTCGGCGCAGGTGGTATTGCAGGTGACGTGCGTCTCGCCGTTGGCAAGCGCAGCGCAGATGATGAGGCGATGCGCCATCGACTTGGACGCGATGGCGGGAACGGTGCCCTTAAGCGGGGACGGGGTGATGCGGGCTAGCATGCGGATGCGTCTCCCTTCTGGCCGAGGCCCTCGGCAATGAGTTCGTGGAAAGTGGAAAGCGGCGTGCGGTCGATACTGCAGCGGCCAATGCCGTGCGGAATCACCAGGTCGATAGTGTCGCCCGCGCGCTTCTTGTCGTGGAGCGCCTCGGCAAAGACGGCATCGGCATCTAGGTCGCAGCGGGTCTTGAGGCCATGGCGGGCGCAGAGTTCCTCAATACGATCGGGCAGTGCAGCATCGCAAATGCCGTGCAGGGCCGCGGCGCGCGTGATGATACCCATGCCGATCGACACGCAGTTGCCGTGTCCCAGCTCAAAGTGCTCGCAGGCCTCGACGGCGTGCCCGGCGCTGTGTCCAAAGTTGAGGAGCTTGCGCTGGTTGTTTTCGCGCTCGTCGGCGACGACCACGGCGCGCTTGATGTCGATATTGCGGGCGATGATGAGCGCTACGCGGGCCACATCGCGGTTGAGCAGCTCCAGCGTGAGCGGGGTCTTCTCCAGCTCGGCGAAGAGCTCCGGGTCGGCGATCACGGCGTGCTTGACGACCTCGCCGCAGCCGTCGGCGAACTGCTCGGGAGTGAGGGTGGCCAGGCACCCCACGTCGGCGATAACCACGCTCGGCTGCCAAAAGGCGCCGGCCAAGTTCTTGCCGGCAGCCAGGTCGATGGCGGTCTTGCCTCCCACCGACGAATCCACCATGGCGAGCAGGCTCGTGGGGATCTGCACAAACTTGCAGCCGCGCATGTAGGTGGCGGCCACAAAGCCCGTCACGTCGCCCACGACACCGCCGCCGAGTGCCACGATCACGTCGGAGCGCGAAAGCTCGTGCTCGGCCACAAACTCCAAAATGGCAACATAGGTTTCGGCGCGCTTATGGGCCTCGCCGGCCTCGAAGGTGCAGATGCTCACCTCGTAGCCTGACGCTTCCAGGCTCTGCTTAACGGGCATCTGGTAGAGGGGGCCCACGTTGGTGTCCGTAACGATGACGGCCTTGGTGCCGCCGGCAGTGGCGCGCACGAGCGGTCCCGCCTGCTCCAGCAAAAACGTGCCAACATGCACCTGGTAGGGGCGTGCGGTGTCGATATCGATGGTAATCGCCATAAGCTTCGGTCCTTTCGACCTGGCGTGATGGGTTGTCTAGTGGGAGGCCTCGTCGTCGAGTGCGCGCTTAATGCGGTCGCCCTCGGCAAGGAGATTCTCCAGATAGCGCTGGTCGCGGTCCTTGAGCGCGCGGCTGTAGGCGCCGAGCGATTCGATCAGATGGTCGATCTCGAAGGCGAGCGCGTCGGCGTCGTCGATCATGAGCTCGGACCACATTTGCGGGTTGAGGTGCGCTACGCGGGTGAGGTCGCGGTAGCTGCCGGCCGAAAAGCCGTGGTGAACCTGAGCGGTCGGGCTCTTAACATAGGCGTTTGAGACGACATGCGCGAGCTGGCTCGTAAAGGCGATGACGCGGTCGTGCTCGGCGGCGCTCGTCACGCTGAACTTGCCAAAGCCCAAGGGGCGCACCATCTCGCGCACCTGGCCCAAGAGCTCGAGCTTAAGGGCATCGTCTACCGCGGGTGGAACGAGCACCAGGGGAGCGCCCTGGAACAGGTCGGCGCGGGAGTGCGCATAGCCCGAGTACTGCGTGCCCGCCATGGGGTGCGCGCCCACAAAGTAAAAGTCGTGCTCGCGGGCAAGCTCAAAGGCGCGCTCGCACACGATGCCCTTGACGCCCACCGTGTCGATCACCACGGGGCCCATGATGGCCTCGGTATCGGTGGCGTCGGCGAGTGCCTGGGCGTGTGCCTCGAGCCACTCGATGCAGGCTTCGGGGTAGCAAGCCAGGACGATGATGTCGCATTCGCCGAGCGTCTCGTCGTTGAGCTCGCCGGCAACGGTGCCCATGCTGGCAGCCGTCATGACATCGTCATCGGGATCCCAGGCCAGCACGCGGACGCCCGCCTGCGCATAGCCGCGGGCAAAGCTGCCGCCGATGAGGCCAAGGCCGACGATGCCGGCGCACTTGGGGCCGCCCTGGTTAACGCGCGCGTTTCTCACTGTACCCATGGGCTACTCCATGGTCTCTTGGCAGACGACCTCGCGGATGGCTCGGATGCGGCGCATGGTGTCGTCGAACTGATCGGGGGTGAGGGCCTGGGCGCCGTCGGACCAGGCGCGGCTCGGCTCGTCGTGGACCTCGATCTCCAGGCCGTTGGCGCCGCAGGCGGTCGCGGCAAGCGCCATGGGCTCAACGTAGCGGGTGTAGCCGGTGGCGTGGCTGGGGTCGGCGACGACGGGCAGGTGCGACAGGTGGTGCAGCACCGGCACGGCGTTGAGGTCGAAGGTGTTGCGAGTACGGGTCTCGAAGGTGCGGATGCCGCGCTCGCACAGGATGACATTGTCGTTGCCCTCGCTCATGATGTACTCGGCGGCCATGAGCAGCTCATCGATCGTGCCGGACATGCCGCGCTTAAGCAAGATCGGAGTCTTGGTCTTGCCGACCTCTTTGAGCAGAGGGAAGTTCTGGGCGTTGCGGGCGCCGATCTGCATGACGTCGATTTTCTTGTCCAGGAAGACCTGCACGTCGCGCGGGTCCATGATCTCGGTGACGATCGGCATGTCGAGCTCGGCAGACGCCTCGCACAGCAGGTCCAGGCCGGCAGGGCCCATGCCCTGGTAGGCGTACGGGGAAGTGCGGGGCTTGTAGGCGCCGCCGCGCAGCATCGTGGCACCGGCGGCCTTCACGCGGCGGGCGATGCGGATGAGGTTCTCGCCCTCGACGGAGCACGGGCCAGCGATGACCTGGAACTGATCGCCGCCTACATGTACGCCGTGGCCGCAGTCGATGACGGAGTCCTCGGGGTGGAACTTGCGGTTGGCGCGCTTGAACGGCTCGGAGACGCGCTGCACGCGCTCGACGACATCCATGGACTCGAGCAGGAACGGGTCGATCTTGGTCGTATCGCCCACCAGGCCGATGATCGTCTCATTCTCGCCGCGCGAGACATCGGTCTTCAGGCCCTTTTTCTCAATCCAGCTGACGATATGGCTGACGGCCTCGTCGCTGGCGCTCTGCTTTAAAATTGCAATCATGGTGTGCCTCTCACCTCGATGGATAACCCTTGCAAAAACGGCCCGCATCGCGAGCCGTGTATATATGGTGCATGAGAGTTTATACTATCTGATTCGCTTTTGCCTTCTAAAGTGAGCCGTTGCGCCGCGTCTTCCCCGGAATTGCAAAGCTTTTTCTTTTATTATGATAGCCCGTGGTGCACTTGGGTATAATGCCAACCGTTGGCCCTATTAGCTCAGGGGATTAGAGCGTCTGCCTCCGGAGCAGAAGGCCGTTGGTTCGAATCCAACATGGGGCACCATCGAACGTGAGACCGTCCGAACCTCGCATGGTCCGGGCGGTTTTTCTTATACCGACGCGACGTGATGGGACGTGGTATGGCAGCAACGGATATCGAGCGCGGACTTTCGACCGCCGAGGTCGAGGAGCGCATCGCCGCCGGTAAGATCAACCGCAACATGGAGCTCAAGACCAAGTCGGTCAAAGAGCTCATCATCGAGAACCTCTGCACGCTGTTCAATTTGATCAACGTGATCTTGGCGTTCCTGGTCATTTTGACCGGTTCGTTTAAGAATCTGACGTTCCTGTTCGTGGTGTTCCTCAATACCGCTATTGGCGTCATTCAGTCCATGCGTTCCAAGAAGATGGTCGATAAGCTCACGCTGCTGACCTCCAAGAAGGCCATCGCGGTGCGCGACGGCTCCGAGGTTGAGCTCGACCTGGATCAGATCGTGCTCGACGACATCATCCGCCTGGGGCGTGGCGACCAGATTCCCGCTGACGCCGTGGTGGTTTCGGGCGAGGCGCTCGTGAATGAGAGCCTGCTGACGGGCGAGAGCGATCTCATCAAAAAGCAGCCCGGCTCCGAGCTCATGAGCGGCAGCTTTATCGACTCGGGCCTGCTGCGTGCCCGCGTGATCCATGTCGGCGCCGATAACTACGTGGCAAAGATCAACAACGAGGCCAAGTACGTCAAAAAGGTCAATTCCGAGATCATGAACGCGCTCAACGCCATCGTGCGCTTTGCGAGCATCATCATGATTCCGCTTGGTCTGGCTCTCTTTACCTCGAGCGTGAGCGAGCTGTGGGATGCCGCGGGAACCCCGGGCGATAGCGCGCTTTCGTGGTGCTTCTCCGAGCTGCTGGCCGGCCGCGTGCCCTCGTCGGCGCTGCTGTCCACGGTGGGCGCCCTGCTGGGCATGATCCCGCAAGGCCTGGTGCTGCTGACCTCGTCGGTGCTCGCCATCGCCACGGTGCGCCTGGCCCGCCGCAAGGTGCTGGCGCAGCAGCTCTACTGCATCGAGACGCTCGCGCGCGTCGACGTGCTGTGCCTGGACAAGACGGGCACCATCACGTCGGGTCGCATGGAGGTCGAGGGCACGTATCCGCTGCCGGTCGAGGGCATGGGTGCGGGGGAGAGCGACGCCGCCGTTCCCGTCGATACCACGGTGCTCGATTTTGCGCTGGCTAACGTGGCGCGTGCGACTTCGGCCGATGCCAACGAGACCTGCCAGGCGCTGCTCAACTATTACGCCGATCGCCCGGTCGAGGTGTCTGAGCCGCTGTCGGTCATTCCGTTCTCGTCCTCCAAAAAGTGGAGTGGCGCTTCGTTTGCGCAGGGCTCCTATGTGATGGGCGCTGCGCAGTTTGTGCTTTCGGAGCGTGCGTTTTCGCAGGTCGAGAACCGTGTCGCCGAGCTTGCCGATACCTGCCGCGTGCTCGTGGTGGCGCGCGTGGACGGCTTTACGCCCGATGGCGATATGGTGGGCGAGGCCGAGCCCGTGGGCTTTGTGACCATCCGCGACGAGATCCGTACCTCGGCGGCCGAGACCATCGGCTACTTTAACGAGCAGGGCGTGACCCTCAACGTGATCAGTGGCGACGACCCGCGTACGGTGTCGTCGATCGCGCGCGTGGTGGGCGTGCCGGGGGCGGACGCTTATGTGGACGCCACGACGCTCGATACGCCTGCCAAGCTCGATGCCGCAGTGGACCGCTACCATGTCTTTGGTCGTGTGACCCCGCAGCAGAAGCGCGAGCTCGTGCAGGCGCTCAAGCGCCGCGAGCACACCGTGGCCATGACGGGCGACGGCGTCAACGACGTGCTGGCGCTCAAGGAGGCCGACTGCTCCGTGGCCATGGCGGCCGGCTCCGATGCCGCGCGTAACGTGGCCGAGATCGTGCTCGTCGACAACGACTTTGCCTCGATGCCCGCCGTGGTGGCCGAGGGCCGTCGCTCCATCAACAACCTGCAGCGTTCGGCCTCGCTGTTCCTGACCAAGACGCTGTTCTCGATGGGGCTGGCGGCGCTGTGCATCGCGCTGCCGCCGTACCCTTTCGAGCCGATTCAGATGACGCTCATCAACTTCTTCTGCATCGGCGCGCCGGGCTTTGTGTTGGGCCTGGAGCCCAACAATGCTCGCGTGAAGGGTGCGTTTTTGACCAACGTGCTCAAGCGTGCGCTGCCGGCGTCGATTGCGGTCATTTTGGCTGCGGCGCTCGATATCTTTGTGGCGCGTGTGTTTGGCTTTAGCCAGCTCACGCTGTCTACGATGTGCCTGCTTACGTCGTGTGCGGCGAGCGTCAGCCTGATCTGGCGTATCTCGCAGCCCCTCACGCCCTTACGTGTGGCGCTCTTTGTGTTTGTAGTTGCCGGCATCCTGACGGGCGTTATCGGATTCCCGAAGCTGCTGTCTATTGCCAACCTGTCGATGGGCCAGATGGTTATCTTGGCTGTCATCGTGGTCTTTACCTGCTCGGTGTTCTTTAAGCTCGCCACGATGATGGATTCGCTCAAGCCGCGTCGTCGTCATGCCGCAACTGGTTTTGGCCGCGGTGTGCGCGTCCGCCTGGGTCGCGGTGGCGGTAAGGTGAGCTCGACGGGTTCGACGGCGGAGCGTTTTGCCAAGCGCGTCGCCGCCGACATGGCGCAGCGCCGCGAAGCTCGCACCGTTCGCGAGGCCGAGGTCCGCGCACTCGAGGGCGTGGCCCAGGCCCAGCCCAAGAAAAAGAAGGGTAGCGGAGCCAAGCGCTCTCGCGTAACCAAGTCCGCCCAAGGCATCAAAGTCTCGATGCCGAGCAAAAAGAAGAAGTAACTACGCGCCCTGGCGATGTTGAATTGGTGCCTTGCTCCTGTGGGGCCGTGGCGATGTTATGCTCTAACCTCGATTGTTTGAATTGCTTCGAAAAGAGGATGCCGTGATCTGTCCGCATTGCCTTAAGACCATCGAGGACGGCGCCTCGTTCTGCCCCTACTGCAACGCCTATGTGGGTCCGGGCGATGGTCCGGAGCACACCGAGTTCGTGTTCTGTGAGGGCTGCGGTGCCCGTCTTTCTCCGCATGATCGTACGTGCCCCAAATGCGGACGCCCCGCTCCGGGTATCCTCTCCGAGGACGCGGCAGCATCCGACCTGGCAGCGGGCCGCACGGCGGGCTTTCCGCGCCTAACGCAAGAGCAGATCGATACCGAGGTGCCGCATGCGCCGGCCTCTGCCGCTGCGGTGCTTTCAGACGCCGCCGACCCCAATGAGACCTGCGTGCTGCCGGCTTTCGATAAGGATTTCGGTATCCCCAAGGTCGATATTCCCATGCCCGTTTCCCTGCATGACGATGCTCAAAAACCCAAGCGCAAGGTGCACCCCGACGAGGACGCCTATCACAAGCACAAGCGTCATATTCCCAAGCCGCTTATCGTCATCGCGGTCCTTGCCGTCGTTTGCGGCGGTGCCTATTGGTTCGTGACGACCGATCCCATGGGTGTTATGCCCGGCTTCTACGACCAGTTTGGCCAAGCTGCACAAACCACCTTCCCCACGCGCCAAAAGGGCGAGACGACTGAGGACGATACCAAGCAGGACGATTCTGCCGAGGTGGTCCAGGAAGAAACCGTGCTCACCGATGATCAGCTCTATACCAGGCTCGACGGTCTGTACCAGACCATCGTGTCCTACGCTGACGAGGACCAGATCGGCGAGGTCATCGATTCCTTTAACAACGGCTATCTCCGAACGCCGCTGTCCACCCGTCAGGAGCTGTCGCAGAGTGCCTACGCCCTGCGCGACCAGATCAAAAAGACGCAAGATGAGCTTAACAACCTGAAAGTACAGGACGATACGGTCTATGCGGATGACATCGCCCACTTAAAGCAGCTTGCCGAGTGGATGTATGAGCGCGTTGACGTGATCTGCCAGAGCTGGGACATCTCGCTGGCCATTCCCGATGGCGAGTCGATGAGTTCCCACCAAAGCGAGATCCTGGCGCCCATCGCACAGGGCGGCAACAGCGCGCTGAATCAGTACGACGCCAACGTGGGCTCCTGGAAGCCGCAGCAGCGTTCCTAAAATTAGTTCGCCATAGTCGGCATAACCTACGTGCGCAATTGATGTAAGCCCGTGCTTATTGCTACAATTCGTACAAATATGCTTTAAACGCACGAGGAAGGAACCACATGTTTGGTTTTAAGAAAGAGCTCTACACGCCCGAGTATCAGCTTGTCGGCGACGAGTGCGCCGTAATCGAGACGTCGAAGGGTACCATCAAGGTCAAGTTTGACGGCGAGGGCGCTCCCATTCATGTCGCGAACTTCTGCGAGCTTTCCACGATGGGTTTCTATGATGGCCTTAAGTTCCATCGCTATGTGCCCGGTTTTGTTATCCAAGGTGGCGACCCCAATACCCGCGACATGTCCGGCGCCGACGTCGCCGCCGGTCTTGAGGGCCCCGACGGCATGCCCGGTACCGGTGGCCCCGGCTACTGCATCAAGGGCGAGTTTGCCACCAATCCGCGCAACAGCCATGTCGATGGCGCCCTTGCCATGGCGCGCTCCATGGACCCCGATTCCGCGGGTTCGCAGTTCTACTTCTGCCTGGGTGCCCAGCATAACCTCGATTCCGGTTACACCGTCTTTGGTACCACGGTCGAGGGTCTCGATGTGATTTCGCAGCTGCGTGCCGGCGACGAGATCGTCCATGTCGAGATCGTTCACGAGTAAAGGGGACTTCCTTGAATAGCCAGCTGATCCAACAGGGCCGCGCCGCTTACCGCGCGGGTGATTTTTCCGCTGCAGCCCAGATGCTTGGGGCGGCAAAGACTCCCGATGAGATTATGGGCGAGGCTGATCACCTTCGTGGCAACGCCTTGATGCACCTGGGCATGTATGCCGAGGCCGCCGAGGCCTATGCCGCCGCCCTCAACGACGGCACCTACGGCAAGCGCGGCGCGCTGCTCACCAACCGCGGCAAGGCGCTTGCCGCCGTGGGCGACTACACGACGGCCGCTCAGGCGTTCTCTGCTGCTACGCAGGATGCTTCCTATGCCACGCCGTTCAAGGCCTATCTGGGCCTGGGCAATGCGCTGTTCCAGTCGGGCGACTATGCCAACGCGGGAACCGCCTTCCGTCAGGCTGCCATCGATGGCGCCAATCCGGCTCCTGCCGCCGCACTCGGCGAGCTCGGTCGTTGCTTCATTAAGCTCGGCCGTCCGGCGGATGCCGTGGAGACTTACCGCACGGCTATCGACTTTGCCGGCCCCCGCGACGACACGCGTGCGCTCAACGCCGGCATGGGTCAGGCGCTTTCTGCCGCCGGCCGCCCCTCCGACGCACTCGATGCCTTTAACGCCGCTACTGCCGATGGCATCTACCAGCTCACCTCCGAGCAGGCCGATGAGCTTGCCCGCGTGCACGATTCGCTTGCCGCGCTGTCTGCCCAGACGGCTATGGCCACGGCTCCGGCGCCCGCGATGGACGCTCCTGCCGTCGATCCTCTCGATCCTACGGGCGCGACCGGTCAGTTTATGCCCGATCCCTCGGACACCGGCTTCTTTACGCTGTCCGAGTCCGAGATGGTCCAGCAGGACCGTCAGGATCGTAAGCAGGCCAAGGTCCGTCGTCGCCATCGCCATACGGGTCTTAAAGTCTTCATCGTTCTGCTTCTGCTTTTTTTGATCGCCGCGGGCGGTCTGGGCTTTGCCTACACGCGCGGCTTTGGCTTCCCGTCTCAGGAGTCTGTCGTTACCGATCTGTTCCAGGCTGCCGGCGACGGTGACGCCGCAAAGGCCGAGTCTTGCCTGGCCTCGAGCCTGTCCGAGGACGCTAAGTCGATGATCATCTCCTCGATTCCGCAGGGTGCCACCGTGTCCGTCGAGGGCATGGATCAGTCCATGACCGAGACGACCGCCAAGGTGAAGGCATCGCTGTCCAAGGGCGGCGAGCAGGAGTACACCGTCAAATTCGTGCGCTCCGACAACCATATCGGCTGGGCCGTTTCTTCGCTCGATATGGATTTCTCGGCTGCTGACAACCAGTAGTGACCTTATGGGATTTAGCTTTGCCCGGCGCTTCACCGCAAGTGAGGTGCCGGGCTTGCGCTAGTATGATGAGCTAGTAGTTTTCCAGCAATCATCCAACACATCAGGAGTTGCGTTGTTTTCTTTGATGGATATGTTCTTCGGTAGCTATGCGGGCGATCTTGCCATCGACCTCGGCACCGCAAATACGCTTGTCTCCGTGCGCGGCAAGGGCATCGTTATTCGCGAGCCCTCTGTTGTTGCCATCGACAAGAACGACGAGCGCATCCTGGCGGTCGGTATCGAGGCAAAGCGCATGCTCGGCCGTACGCCCGGCAACATCGTGGCCGTTCGTCCCCTGAAGGACGGCGTCATCGCCGACTTCGATGTTACCGAGGCCATGCTTCGCTACTTTATCGACAAGGCGTCCGAGAAGCGCTATCCGTGGACTCCGCGTCCGCGTGTTGTCGTCTGCGTTCCCTCCGGTGTCACGTCGGTCGAGAAGCGCGCTGTCTTTGAGGCCACGATCCAGGCCGGTGCCCGCCAGGCCTATCTGATCGAAGAGCCTATGGCAGCTGCTATCGGCGCCGACCTGCCCGTCGAGGAACCCACCGGCTCCATGGTCATCGACATCGGCGGCGGTACCACCGAGGTTGCCGTTATCGCTATGGGCGGCATCGTCGTCTCGCAGTCCATCCGTATTGCCGGCGACGAGTTCGATCAGGCCATCCTCACGCACGTTCGCGATGCCTACAACCTGGCCATCGGCGAGCGTACGGCAGAGGACATCAAGATCAAGGTCGGCTCCGCCGTGCCGCTTAAGGACGAACTCGACGTCGAGGTCAACGGCCGCGACGTGATCACCGGTCTGCCCAAGACCGTGCGCATCGAGAGCGAGGAGATTCGTCGCGCGCTCAACAAGCCGCTCGACGAGATGGCCAAGGCTGTCAAGGACGCGCTCGACGCTACGCCTCCCGATCTTGCCTCGGACCTTATGTACTACGGCATTTTGCTGACCGGTGGCGGCGCGCTGCTGCGCGGTCTAGACGTGCGCCTGCGCGATGAGACCGGCGTTTCGGTCAACGTCAGCCCCACGGCGCTCGATAACGTCGTTAACGGCTGTGCCCGCGTGCTCGAGGCCAATGCGTTTGATGGCGGCTTCGTCCAGACCAATGCTTAATTTCCAAAAGGTGGATTCCATTTGGCACGATCTTCGGGTTTCTCCACAAATCTGAATACCAAGCGACAATCAACGGGTATGCGCCCGTTGATTGTTTTCAGCCTGATTTCGGTATTGCTGCTCACGTTTTATATTCGTGAGGGCGAGGCCGGGCCGATTCATGCCGTGCGTTCGGGCGTAACGACGATTACCTCGCCGGTGCGCTTTGTGGGCTCGGCCGTGGCGGCTCCCTTCAATGCTATCGGCAACGTGTTCTCTAACCTTACGGCGTCGCAGGACACGCTCGACGAGCTTAAGAAGCAAAACGAGGAACTGACCTCTAAGGTTGCTGAGCTCTCCGAGGCTCAAAAGACCGCTGAGCGTCTGGAAGGGCTGGTCGGCCTGCAGTCGACCTACAACCTCAAATCGACCGCAGCTCGTATCGTTGGTGCCTCCGGCGATGCCTGGACTTCGACCGTAACCATCGACAAGGGTTCTGCCGATGGGCTTTCCATCAACATGCCCGTGACGAGTTCGGCCGGTGTTATCGGCCAGATTATCGAGGTATCGGCCAAGACCTCTACCGTGCGCCTGATTGGCGACGAGAACTCGGGCGTGTCCGCCATGGTGCAGGACACGCGCGCCCAGGGCATGCTGCAGGGTCAGGCTGACGGCACGCTGCGTCTTGAGTACGTGAGCGTCGACTCCGACGTTAAAGTCGGCGACATCATCGTGACCTCGGGCATCGGTGGCGTGTTCCCCAAGGGCCTACCGCTCGGCACCGTCTCGTCGGTTGAGAAATCTGCAAACGACGTGTACTACACCATTGTGGTGCGCGCTCAGACGACGGCCGAGAACAACGAGGAAGTGCTGGTCATTACTTCGCTGACCGACGAACAGTCGGCCTCGGATGAGGACGTGAGCACGGCAAACAGCACGCCGCAGGGAACGTCGCGCGACGCTGCGACCAAGACGAAGGACGAGAGTTCGGATGACAGTTCCGACACGTCCGAGACGACCGATTCCGGCTCGAGCGAATAGGGGGCATGTCCATGGATCTACACGAGCAGGGGATGAGCTCTCGCACGTTTGTAATCGCCGCCATCGTGTGCGTGCTGCTGCAGGCAGGCCTCGCACCGCAGATCTCCATTGCGGGCGGTCGCGTCAACTTTATGATTATTCTTGTGTGCCTGAGTGTGTTCTCGGGCGACCCGACCCGTGCCGTCGCGTGCGGTTTTTGCAGCGGCTTGTTCTATGACCTGTCCGCTGCCGTGCCGGTGGGCGTTATGTCGCTCCTGCTGACCGTGGGTTCTTTTGCCCTGGTGCACAGCGCCGCTGGTCAGACGGGCGGTACCCCGAGTGCGCGCGGCATCACGGTGGGCACCTTCGCGCTCGTCATTAATGTGATTTACAGCATCATCTTGCTGTTTATGGGTTTGGAGACGAGCTTTGTCGTGGCGATCTTCGGCCATGCGCTGCCGTCTTCGATCCTGACGGGTCTGGTTGCTATTCCGTTTTTGATGTCCGGCGTCGTGCCGCAGTCCGGCTATGGATTCTCCGCACGTGGCGGGCGCCAGACGGGTATGCGCTTTAAGCCCAAGACCCGCAAGCTCAAATAGGGGAGGCCCGTAGATGTCTTCCCAGTTGACGGTTATTATCGCCGGTATCGTGTTGGTCGTGGCCATCGTGGTCGCGCTGGTCATCATGCGTCGTGGCGATTCCCGATTTACCTACGATACGCAGCATGGAACGGCCCCGCGCGCCACCGAGGGCGAGGGCAATACCGCGGCGACCGCCTTTAAGGGCCGCTTTTCCATCCTCACCACGGGTGTGGGCGCGATGTTTGCGGCGCTTGCCGTTAAGCTGTGGGGCATGCAGATGGTCTCGTCGGACTATTACGAGAAGCAGGCTAATAGTAATCAGACTCGCACCGTTACCACACCCGCTGTGCGCGGCCGCATCCTCGACCGCAATGGCGTGGCGCTTGTCCAGAACCGTCCCTCACTTGCTGTCGTGGCCTACCGCGACCTTGCGGAGGATGAGGTTCTGGTTCGCCATCTTGCCAACGTGCTTGGAATGCCTTACGTGGCGGTCCTTCGCAATATTCAGGACAATACAGAGGGCGCTCAGAGCCTGCATACCATCGCGACGGACGTCCGTCGTTCCACGGTTGCCTATATTCAGGAGCATGCCGGCGAGTTCCCGGGCGTCAAGATTGCCGAGCGTACCGAGCGCCAGTATCCATATGGCGAGACGGCATGCCATATCTTGGGCTATACCGGCACCATTACCTCCGAGCAGCTCGAGGCTCAGAATAAGAAAACCTCTGGCGATGATGATGCTTCTGCTGGCAAGATTACGTACCAGTCGGGCGATATCGTGGGCCAGGCGGGCGTTGAGAGCTACTACGAAAACCTGCTGCAGGGCATTCGTGGCGAGCAGACCGTCAAGGTCGATGCCTCGGGCAATGTGACCGGTCAGGCCGGCGCCGTGCCCGCGAAGGCCGGCTCCGACATTAAGCTCACGCTCGACCTTAAGATCCAACAGGCCTGTGAGACGGCGCTGGCGAGCGCTATCGAGCTTGCCAAGACCACTGGCTACAGCAATGCCGGCAACGGCGCCGTGGTGTGTCTCGATCCCAACAATGGCGAGATCCTGGGCATGGCGAGCGAGCCCAAGTTCGATCCGTCCGTCTTTATCGGCGGCGTCTCAAATGACGTGTGGACCGAGCTCAATGATGACAAGGGTTCGCACCCGCTGCTCAACCGCGCCATTAGCGGACAGTACATGTCGGCTTCGACCATCAAGCCGCTCTCGGCGCTGGCAGGCCTTGAATTTGGAACTTATACCTCCGGCCAGACCACGAACTGCACGGGCTATTGGACGGGCCTAGGCAAGTCGTGGGGCAAGTACTGCTGGCTGCATTCCGGCCACGGCACCATGACGCTGCAATCGGGCATCGCCAACTCGTGCGACCCCGTGTTCTACGATATGGGCAAGGCGTTTTTCTACAACGACCATCATCCCGAGGGCCTGCAGGAGGTCTTTCGTCGCTGGGGCCTAGGCAAGACCTGCGGTATCGATCTGCCGAGTGAGGGCGCGGGCCGTATTCCCGATGCCGAGTGGAAGGAGTCGTACTTCACCGACGCCTCTGCCGAGGACCGCAAGTGGAATGCCGGCGATATGACCAACATTGCCATCGGCCAGGGCGACATCCTGGTGACGCCCCTGCAGATGGCGTGCGCCTACATGGGCCTTGCCAACGGCGGCAAACAGTACGTGCCTCACGTGTTTTTGTCTGCCGTGTCGCGCGATGGCGACGGCGATGCCTATAAGTACAACGGCAAGGGCAAGAAGAAGCGCCTGGAGGCTAAGATCAACAGCGATTCGGATTTGACTCTTGTTCGCAACGGCATGCACGACGTGATATACACGGCATCGACGTCCCTGGCGGCTCACTTTGGCACCCTGACGCCGCAGGTATACGGCAAGTCGGGCACGGGCGAGAAAAGCGGCGAGGACGAATACGCGTGGTTCTGCGCCTATGCACCGGCCGATGATCCCAAGTATGTCATCGCTACTGTCCTGGAGCAGGGCGGCGGTGGCTCAGATACCGCGATGCATGTCGTGCGCGACGTGCTCGGCGTGATTTATGACGAGCCCGATACCTCTTCGGCCTCGGGCGATTCTTCGGTTCGATAGGAGGTTGCGATGGATTTTTCTCCGGCGGATCTGTTCCGTTCAACCAAGACCGGCTCTCGCAGCAGCCTGGACCGCGTCAACAAGCAACTTTCGGCCTCGCGCGGCACGTTTCGCCAAAAGGTGCATATCGGTGTGCTCGTGGCTACGGTGGCGCTCGTCGCCTACGGTGCCATCATTATCTGGTCGGCTTCGCAGTTTAAGGCCGATGCCTCGTTCTCACGTCATCTTCTGGGAATTGGCATCGGGGCGGTGCTGGCGGTGCTGGTCTGGCGTACCGACCTGCGCGGTATTTCCAATTTCTCGACGGCGTTGCTCGTCATCGACCTGATCGTGATCTTCTCGCCCAAGATTCCGGGTCTGTCCTATACAGGCGGTCTGGGCATGACGGGCTGGATCAAGATTCCCGGTATCGGCTTGACATTCCAGCCGGTTGAGCTTGCCAAGCTCATCACCATCTTCTTTATCGCCACGCTTGGCTCGCAGTATAACGGTCGCATCGATACCGTTCGCGACTACGTCAAGCTCTGCGGCATGCTGTCCATTCCGTTTTTGGCCGTCGTCGCCATGGGCGACCTGGGCTCGGGCCTGGTCGTGCTGGTCTCGGGCGCCATCGTCATCTGCATGAGCGGTGCACGCCGCGAATGGGTGCTGTCGACCCTGGCCCTGCTCGTGGGCCTGGTGGCCCTCGTCCTGGCGCTCGATTCGGTCTTTGATTCGTTGCTCGGCCACGATGTGCTCATCAAGCAGTATCAGATGAACCGTCTGACGGTCTTTATCGACCCCGATAATGCCGATTCGGACGATGCCTACAACCTGCAGCAGTCGCTTATCGCCGTTGGCTCGGGCGGCTTCTTTGGTAAGGGCTTGGGCCATGCGACGCAGTCGGCCGGCGGCTTTCTGCCTGAGTTCCACACCGACTTCGTCTTCGCCTTCCTGTCCGAGACCTTTGGCTTTTGCGGTTCCTTTTTGCTCCTGTGCCTCTACGTGCTGCTGATCTTTTCGACGATTCGCGTCGCCTTTAAGTGCGAGTCGCTGTTCTTGCGCCTATCGTGTGTGGGCATCGTTGGCATGTGGGCGTTCCAGACCTTTGAAAACATCGGCATGTGCATCGGCATGATGCCGATTACCGGTATTCCGCTACCGTTTATTAGCTTCGGTTCGTCTTCGATGATGATTCAGCTGCTGACGGTGGGTATCGTACAATCCATATGGCGGCATCGTTCGGGCGCCGCGTAACCGCTGGAGGGGTTTGCTATGAAAATTCCCGTAGATAAGCTGACCCGCGCTTTTAAGATGGGCGCGTCCGTTAAGAAGGATTCCGATACGCCGGTGCGCGTCTCGGTCTATCTGGATTCGTCCGCCTCGCGCTTTCTCGCCGAGACGGTGCGTGACGCCTTTGTGCCGCAAACGACCTCGGGCATTGTGCGCGTCGAGCGTCTGGGGGAGGAGCGAATTGCTCCAAAGACCGATACCGATGTGGTACTGGTACTTTCGTGTGGTTCCGACCGCTTGGAGAGTGCCGTGCAGGAGCTCGTGATCGCCGGCGCGCCCGTGTGCGTGCTTGCTGAGTCTGCTGTGGAGGTGCCGTTTATCGAGGGGTCCACGCCCATGCTCGGCGTGGTAGCGGCAACAGATAAAACGTATCTGCTCGAGACGCTTGCCCGCTGGATTCTCGATCGCACCGACAAGGAAACTGCTTTTGCGGCGAACTTTACCTTCATGCGCATCGCGGCGGCCAATCGTATCATCACCTCGTGCGCGCTCACCAATATGGCGACCGGTGCGCTGGTGTTTTTGCCGGGCGCCGATTATCCCGTTATGGCGTTGGCGCAGGTGGGCATGCTCTTTGAGCTCGCTGCCGTCTTTGGACGCGGCATTAAGCCTGAGCGCGGCTACGAGGTCGCGGGCGTGCTTGCTGGCGGCCTTGTGATCCGCGCGGTCACCCGTGCGCTCGTCAAGCAGACGCCGCATATTGGGTTTGCCGTTAAGGCACTTACCGCCGCCGCGGGTACCTATGGCATGGGCCGCGCGCTCGTGTCGCTCTACGAGCGCGATGTGGACTACAGCCGTGCCAACGAGGTCGCTGCTGCCACGTTCTCGCGCGTTCGTGACCTGGTGACCACGGTCGCCGGTGCCACCCGTCCTATGAGTCCTTTCGAGGATGCATCCGATCTCGCTGCTTAGGGGTCTCTTTTGCGCGTTCCATACCAAGACTGTTTTCATTTAATTGAGCCGCTGCTCGCCAAGGTCGAGAAGCCGAGTCGCTATATCGATCACGAGTGGGGCACGCTTTCCAAGGCCGATGCCGATTATCGTTGCTGCCTGATTTATCCGGATGTATACGAGGTCGGTCTGCCCAACCAGGGTATCGCCATTCTCTACAACATCCTTAACCAGGCCGAGGGCATCTCCTGCGAGCGTGGCTATGTGCCGTGGCCCGATATGGGTGACGCCATGCGCGAGGCGGGTATTCCGCTTCTGTCGCTCGAGGGCGCGGCGCCTGTGGCCTCGTTCGATATCGTCGGCATGCATGTGCCGCACGAGATGGCGGTGACGAACTTCCTCGAGGCTCTCGACCTCGCTGGCATTCCGCTGTTAGCGGCCGACCGAGGCGAAGACGACCCCATCATCATCGCCGGTGGTCCTTCGGTGTACAACCCCGAGCCGTATGCGGCCTTCTTCGATGCCATCCTCATCGGCGAGGGTGAGGAATCGCTGCTC
>UREE01000038.1 GCA_900546825.1 uncultured Collinsella sp.
TAAGCAGTCCGTATTTCACCGCAACTGCGGAGGCTGGGGCCGGCTATCGGAGGCTGCTGGTGACGACGGGGCGGCCGAGAGCTGCCTCGAAGCGGTCGGCCATTGTGGGGTCGCTGAGCGTGTCGACTTGGTTGAGCATGACGCGTGCGGTATTGAGTTTCAGCGCCTGCATCTCGGCATTGAGCACTTGGGCGACGCGCTCGGGCGTGGCGGTATCGGTGGGCTCGCAGCCGCAGCGCTCGCAGAAGAGCTCGGGGCGGTGGACGGCTTCGTTGATGGGCTTGCCGAGTCCCGAGGCGCCGACGACCCAGACAACGTTGGCCGTGCCGGCGGGAACGACCGGCTCCCACGGGGCGTGGGCCTTGAGCGGGAGCCGCTTGCTGCCGTCCGCCTCGGCCAGGACGTAGTCAAAGCGCTGCGCCAGCTGGTCGAGCGGCTCGGCAGGGGAGGAGAGCTTGCCCGTCTCCGGGTCCAAAACACCCGCCTGGCAGATACTTCCGCGGCTCATGCCCGCGCATGCCTCGCAGGTGCAACCGGGGACATGCGAGGCGCCCGGCTTCCAAGGCGCGGCGTCCAGGCGACGATTCGATCCGTCCCACGGGACGCCGACGACGGGAAACATGTGCGTGGTGGTGCAGAGGAGCACCCTGCCGCCGGCGCGCATGAGCTTAAGACCCAGCGTCTTAAGCAACGTCGACTTGCCGCCACTGCCGATAATTGCGGTAATGCCCGGCTCGATCTTGAGCGCGGAGGCAAGGTTTCCGCTCGTCGTTTCCATCTGTTCACCGCCGTATAATACTGTGATAATAAATAATCATCAGAGTAGCGGTCGAACCGCTTTTGCTCTGCTCAAACCGTAGCACAGGGAGGTGCCCCGGGAATGCTCGTTTATGTTCGCGGCGCCGGCGATATCGCCACGGGCGTCGCCGCTCGCTTGGTGCGCGCCGGCGTGTCGGTCGTTATGGCCGATATCGCGGTTCCCACGTGCATCCGCCGCACAATCAGTTTTTGCGAGGCCATTCGCCTGGGCGAGGTCGAGATCGAAGGCATTCGCGCTCGCTTGGCGCAGACGCCGGCTGAGGCGCTTACGATTACCGAGGCTGGAGACGTCGCCGTTGTGGTGGACCCCCAGGCCAAGATGCTCGATGAGCTTAAACCCGCGGCTGTGGTCGACGCGATTTTGGCCAAGCGCAATCTGGGTACCACGCGCGACATGGCGCCTGCCGTCATCGCCGTGGGGCCGGGCTTTACCGCGCCGGTTGACTGTGACGCCGTGGTCGAGACCATGCGCGGGCATTTTCTCGGCCGTGTCATTACCCAAGGTTCGCCCCAGCCCAACACGGGCGTGCCGGGCATGATCGGCGGATACGGCAAGGAACGTGTTATCCACAGCCCCGCTGCTGGCGTGTTTAGGTCCGACCATGCGATCGGCGACATCGTGAGCGCCGGAGACGTGATTGGCTACGCGGGCGATACGCCCATGTGCACGCAGATCGATGGCTGTCTGCGTGGGCTTTTGGCGAACGGCGTGCAGGTGACCGAGGGCTTTAAATGCGCCGATGTCGATCCGCGCGGTGACGCCAGCTATATCAACTATATTTCGGACAAGGCGACGTCGGTCGGCGGCGGCGTGCTCGAGGCACTCGCTATGCTCACCGATGTCTTTAGAGGATAGAAGGCGGCAATGGAAAAGCTCGATGTGGTGAATGCTGCGCTTGGCGCTCTGAAGGCCGGTAAGACGTGCGAGCTGGTGGTAGTTGCCGGCACGGCAGGGTCATCGCCGCGCGGCGTGGGCGCCTGGATGGCCGTCTTTGCCGATGGCAGCCAAGCGGGCACCATCGGCGGCGGCAAAATCGAGCTCTTTGCGCTGGACGAGGCTCGCGAGCTGCTGGCCGGGGGTAAATCGCGTCTGGTCCGCTACACCATGGGCGGCGAGAACTCCGATACCGGCATGATCTGCGGCGGAGCTATCTGCCTGTGCTACCTGCATCTGGATGCGACCCAGGCACCGTTGTTCCAGGAAATTGCCGACGTCTTGGCCTATCGGCGTATCGGCGACTTCGTCATCGATTTTGAGCCGTTTATCGCAAACGCGCTCGAAGGCGATGTTGCCGAATACCATGGCGAGGAATCGCGCCGCACCATTGCGGGCTGCCCCGGGCTTTCGCTGGTGGAGGAGGGGAGTAAGGTCACCTACACCAACGCGGCCTCTGAGATTCCCGCGGCGCACATCGAGACGCTCTGCCCCGAGGGTCTGACCTATATCTTTGGCTGCGGGCACGTGGGCGCCGCGACGGCACGCGTGCTCACGGCGGCGGGCTTTGCCGTCGTGGCGTGCGATGACCGCCCCGGCACGCTGACGCCCGAATGGGTGCCCGGTGTCTACGATCGTCGCCTGGTCGACTACAAGAACCTTGCTGAGCAGTGCCCCATCGGCCCGCGCGACTTGGTGGTCGTGGCAACAGCAGGCCACAAGTCCGATATCGATGTGGTGATTCAGGCCATGCGTGCCAAGCCTGCCTATCTGGGTTGCTTGGGTTCGCGCCGCAAGACGGCCTTTGTGCGGGCCCGCTTGGAGCAGGAGGGCTTTGCGCAGGACCAGATCGACGAGCTGCACCTGCCGATCGGTGTCGCCATCGAGGCCGAGGACCCCGAGGAGATCGCTATCTCCATCGCCGCCGAGATGATCCACCTGCGCCGCACCAAACTCGTCCCCCGCAAGCGCTAATCGCATCCCCACCAATAAGTTGCGGTGAAATACGGATTGTTTAAGCCTGTTAAGCCGTCAAACGGTTCCTATTTCACCGCAACTGCCATTTTCCTCCGTCCCCTAGGGATCAATATGTGCGTGCGAGTTGTGGAGTTGTGCAGGCAGACGAGGTTTTTCTGGAAATACACACCCAATGCGCGTATAGTACCGATTGTTTTGTCGGCTCCTGCTGCGTCGAGTCCAAACCGCGAAATGCCATGAGCGGCGCGGATGCAGCCAGGAGGCACGAGGACAACCCATCGTGGCCACGCCCCGTGCTTAAAACCCCAAGAAGGAGTGAACAATGGCAGAAGAGAAGTATGTGCCGCGTCTGAAGACCAAGTACAACAACGAGGTCAAGCAGCAGCTTCAGGACAAGTTCCAGTACGAGAACGTCATGATGATCCCCAAGTTTGAGAAGATCGTCGTGAACATGGGTGTCGGCGAGGCCGCTACCGATTCCAAGGCCATCGACGGTGCCGTGCGCGATCTGCGCGCCATCACCGGCCAGCAGCCGATGATCACCCGTGCCCGCAAGTCCATCGCTACCTTCCGCCTGCGCGCTGGTATGCCGATCGGCTGCAAGGTTACCCTGCGTGGCGACCGTATGTGGGAGTTCTTCGATCGTCTGACCTCCGTCGCGATCCCCCGTATCCGCGACTTCCGCGGCATCTCCGCCAAGAGCTTCGACGGCCGTGGTAACTTCTCCATGGGCGTTACCGAGCAGCTCATCTTCCCCGAGATCGACTTCGACTCCGTCGATCACCAGCGTGGTATGGACATCACTTTCGTGACCACCGCCAACACCGATGAGGAGGCCAAGGCCCTTCTGGACGCCTTCGGTTTCCCGTTCAAGAAATAGGTTCACCTGCCCTATAAGCGCCGTTCCCACAAGGGGGCGGCGCTTGGGGCGAACAATACTCTATGTGAGGAGGATATAAGTGGCTAAGACATCGATGATCGTCAAGTGCAATCGCAAGCAGAAGTTCTCTACTCGTGAGTACACGCGCTGCCAGCGCTGCGGCCGTCCGCACTCTGTGTACCGCAAGTTCGGCCTGTGCCGTGTCTGCTTCCGCGAGCTTGCACTCAAGGGCGAGCTTCCCGGCGTTAAGAAGGCCAGCTGGTAAGTCACTACCAGCGTTTCAAGCATCAGTTTGGAACAGGGAAAACGCGCTAAAAAGGCTTTGCCGTTAAGGGCGGCGAAGAACCAAGAGCACGTGTTCATCAAGAACGAAGGAGAATCTGTATGAACCTTACAGACCCGATCGCAGATATGCTTACGCGCATCCGTAACGCTAACTCTGTGAACAAGGCCACGGTCTCCATGCCGAGCAGCAAGAAGCTCGTCGAGATCGCTCGTGTTCTGCACGAGGAGGGCTACATCGAGGGCTACGATGTCGAGGACACCGTTCCCCAGAAGACTCTGCACATCACGCTTAAGTATGGTCCCAAGAAGGCTAAGGTCATCAACGGCATCCGCCGCATTTCCAAGCCGGGCCTGCGTAAGTACACCGGCGTTGCCGACATGCCCCGCGTCCGCGGTGGCCTTGGTACCGCCATTATTTCCACCAGCCATGGCGTCATGACCGACCGCGATGCTCGCAAGCACAACGTCGGCGGCGAGATCATCGCTTACGTCTGGTAATTCGCTCGGTAGGTAGAAGGAAAGGAGATCACCGTGTCTCGTATCGGTAATAAGCCTGTCCAGATTCCCGCCGGAGTCGAAGTGGCAGTCAACGGCAACAACGTTGTCGTCAAGGGCCCCAAGGGCCAGCTCGAGCTCGATGTCTTTGAGAAGCTCGCTATCAACGTCGAGGACAACGTCCTCACCGTTTCCCGTCCCGACGACGAGCGTGAGACCCGTGCCCGCCACGGCCTCACCCGCGCCCTCATCCACAACATGGTTGTTGGCGTTTCCGAGGGCTTCGAGAAGAAGCTCGAGCTCGCCGGCGTCGGTTACCGCGTGCAGCAGAAGGGCAAGAACCTCGAGTTCTCCCTGGGCTTCTCGCACCCCGTGATCGTCGAGGCTCCCGAGGGCATCACCTTCGAGGTTCCCGACAACACCCACGTGAACGTCAAGGGTATCAACAAGCAGCAGGTCGGTCAGATCGCCGCTGAGATCCGCGGCCATCGTCCTCCCGAGCCTTACAAGGGCAAGGGTATCCACTACGTTGGCGAGCACATCCGCCGCAAGCTGGGTAAGGCCGCCAAGTAGTCGTAACCGACTCACTCGCATAAGACCAGCACCCCGTCAGGTGCTGGCAAGATCAACCTTTTTAGGAGTTTACGTATGAACAAGCATAAGGCGAAGCTGGAAGGCCTCAAGCGTCGTCAGCGTCGTGTTCGCGGCAAGGTCTCGGGTACCTCCGAGCGTCCGCGTCTTCGCGTGACCCGTACTAACGCCAACATCTATGCCCAGATCATCGACGACAGCAAGGGCTCCAGCCTGACGCTCGTCTCTGCCTCGACCCTCGAGGCCGAGTTCAAGGGCACCCACACCTCGAACAAGGAGGCTGCGGAGAAGGTCGGTCAGCTCGTTGGCAAGCGCGCCATCGAGGCCGGCATCACCAAGGTCGCCTTCGATCGCGGTGGCCGTATCTACCATGGCCGCGTCAAGGCCCTCGCCGACGGTGCTCGTGCCGCCGGTCTCGAGTTCTAGGAGGTATGTAGCACATGGCTCGTAATCAGAAGCAGCAGCGCGAGGCCTCCGAGTTCGAGGAGCGCGTCGTTTACATCAACCGCGTGTCGAAGACCGTCAAGGGTGGTCGTCGCATGAGCCTCGTCGCTCTCGTCGTCGTTGGCGACGGCAAGGGCAACGTCGGCGTTGGCATGGGCAAGTCCGCTGAGGTGCCCATGGCCATCTCCAAGGCATCTCTCGATGCCAAGAAGAACATGTTCCACGTGCCGGTGACCGAGCAGGGCACCATCCCGCACGAGGTTCTCGGCCACTTTGGTGCCGGCCGCATCATCATCAAGCCCGCTGTCGAGGGTACCGGCGTTATCGCCGGCGGCGCTGTGCGTCCCCTCTTTGAGCTTGCTGGCATCAAGAACGTCCTGTCCAAGTCCCTCGGTACCGACAACGGCCTCAACATCATCAAGGCTGCCGTCGAGGGCCTCAAGGAGCTCTCCAGCCCTGAGGACGTCGCGGCTCGCCGTGGCCTGACGGTCTCCGAGATGTTCGTCGGTAAGGAGAACTAAGCATGGCTGACACCATCAAGATCAAGCAGGTCCGCAGCACCAACGGTTGCAAGCAGGACCAGGTCCGTACTGTCCGTGCCCTCGGTCTCCACAGGATCCGCGAGGTTCGCGAGATTGCTGACAACGAGTCCGTCCGCGGCATGATCTTCAAGGTCAAGCACCTTGTCGAGATTGTAGAGGAGTAGCAAATGCAGCTTCACGATCTTACTCCCGCGCCCGGTTCCACCAAGAACCGCAAGCGCGTCGGCCGTGGCAATTCTTCGGGTCACGGCACCACTTCTGGCCGCGGCCAGAAGGGTCAGGGTTCCCGCTCTGGCGGCACCAAGGGTGCCGGCTTCGAGGGTGGCCAGACTCCGCTGGCTATGCGCCTGCCCAAGCTTCCGGGCTTCCGCAACCCCCGTCGTATCGAGTACACCGCCGTTAACGTTGAGCGTCTCGAGCGCAAGTTCGAGGACGGCGCTGTGATCGACGGTGCCGCTCTTAAGGCCGCTCGCATCACCAAGAGCGAGTTCGAGCCCGTCAAGGTGCTCGGCAATGGTGAGCTCACCAAGAAGTTCACGGTCAAGGTCGACAAGGTCAGCGCTTCTGCGCAGGCCAAGATCGAGGCCGCCGGCGGAAAGGTCGAGCTGCCGTGCTAAATGGTCTTAAGAATGCTTTCCGCATCAAGGAATTGCGCGAAAAGATTCTTTTTACCATAGCTATGCTCGTCGTGTACCGCATTGGTGCGCACGTTCCTGTGCCCGGCATTCCCTTCCAGGGGATGCTGGGCCTTTTCTCGACCGATAACAATTCGGTCGCCGCAGGTGCTATGGCCCTCCTGAATCTTTTCTCTGGCGGCGCGTTGAGCTATGTGTCGGTGTTTTCGCTGGGCATCATGCCTTACATCACCAGCTCGATCATCCTCCAGATGCTCCAGGCCGTTGTGCCTTCCCTGCATGAGCTTGCCCGCGAGGGCGAGGTCGGTCAGACCAAGATCACGCAGTATTCGCGTTACCTCACCCTGGCTCTGGCAATCCTCAACTCCGTGGGTTACCTCTTCCTCTTTAAGAGCTTCGGCATCAGCTTCAATGGCGCCGGCGCTCCCGAGATCATCTTCGACCTCATGATCGTCGGCACGCTCACTGCGGGCGCCATGCTGATCATGTGGATTGGTGAGCTCATCACCCAGCGCGGTATCGGCAATGGCATGTCGCTGATCATCTTTGCGAACATCATGGCCGGCCTGCCGCAGGCTATCTTCTCCAGCACCGAGGGCAATGCCGGTGGCATCATCACCATGGTGATCATCTGCGCCATCATCCTGCTGGTTATCCCGCTGATTGTTTTCCTTGAGCGCGGCCAACGCCGCATCCCGGTCTCCTACGCTAAGCGCGTCGTGGGCCGTCGCATGATGGGTGGCCAGACCACCTACCTGCCCATCAAGGTCAACACCGCGGGTGTCGTGCCGATCATCTTCGCTTCGGCGCTGCTGTACTTCCCGGCTCAGATTGCCGTGTTCTTCCCCGGCATCGGTTGGATTCAGGCAGTTGCCTCCGCGCTTTCGACCGGTTGGCTCAACTGGGTGCTTAACGTTGTCCTCATCGTGTTCTTCGCGTACTTCTACACCTCCATGGTGTTCAACCCCGATGACACGGCCGACAACCTTAAGAAGCAGGGCGGCTTTATTCCGGGCGTGCGTCCGGGTAGGGCTACCGCGGCCTACATCAAGAACGCGCTCAACAAGATCACGCTTCCCAGCGCTGTCTTTTTGGCGCTCATCGCCATCGTGCCTTCGATCATCTTCTCCTTCACGGGTAACCATCTGATCCAGGCATTTGGTGGCACGTCCATCCTCATCATGGTCGGCGTCGTGCTCGACACGGTCGATAAGCTCGAAGGCCAGATCAAGATGTATGATTACGATGGATTCTTTAAATAGGCTAGAGGAGGATTGCTCATGAACCTCGTATTGCTCGGAGCTCCGGGTGCCGGTAAGGGTACCGTCGCACAGGAGCTCGTCGCCGAGTTTGGCGTCGCTCACATTTCCACGGGTGACCTGCTGCGTGCTGCCGTCAAGGGTGGCACCGAGCTTGGTATTCAGGCTAAGAAGTACATGGACGCTGGCGAGCTCGTTCCCGACCAGCTCGTGATCGACCTTGTCAAGGAGCGCCTTGCCGCCGACGATGCCCAGCAGGGCTTTATTCTCGACGGCTTCCCGCGCAACACCGCCCAGGCTGTGACGCTCGATTCCGAGCTCTCCGCCATGGGTCGCGAGATCGATTGCGCCCTTCTGGTCGATGTGGCCCCTGAGGTCATTATCGATCGTCTGTCTTCGCGTCGCACCTGCCGCGCCTGCGGTTACACCGGCACTGCTGCCGATGCCACCTGTCCCAAGTGCGGTGGCGAGATGTATCAGCGCGACGACGACAAGCCCGAGACCATCAAGAACCGTCTCGACGTCTACGAGAAGTCCACGAGCCCGCTCGTCGACTACTATCGTGGCCAGGGTCTGCTCAAGTCGGTCAACGGTGACCAGGCTCGCGAGACCGTGTACGGGGATGTCAAAGAGGCTCTCGGTCTATGATCAAGATTAAGTCTGCAACGCAAATCGAGCAGATGAAGAAGGCAGGAGCGCTATCTAAGATGGCGCTCCGCCACGTTGGAGCCATGGTGCGCCCCGGCGTTTCGACTTTTGAGCTCGATCAGCTCGCGGAGCAGATTATCCGCATGCATGGCGGCACCCCCGCCTTTAAGGGTTACGGCGGGTTCCCGGGGACCATTTGCGCATCGATCAACGATGCCGTGGTCCACGGTATTCCCAACCCCGACATGATCCTGCGCGATGGCGATATCATCTCCATCGATACGGGAGCCGTTGTCGACGGTTGGGTCGGCGATAACGCATGGACGTTTTTCGTCGGCACCCCCACGCCCGAAGCCAAGGCTTTGTGCGAGGTCACGCGCGATTGCCTTAAGGCTGCCATCGAGCAGGCTGTTCCCGGTAACCATATCGGGGACGTCGGTTATGCCGTTCAGTCCCTCGCCGAGTCTCACGGTTACGGCGTGCTTCGCGACTATGTGGGTCATGGCATTGGCCGCGTGATGCACGAGGACCCCAACGTTCCTAACTATGGAAAGAAGGGGAGGGGCGTTCGCCTCCAGGCCGGCATGGTCATTGCCATCGAGCCGATGGTTACGATGGGTTCCAACCATGTGAGCACGGGCTCCGACGGTTGGATTGTTACGACCAACGACCACCTGCCCGCCGCGCACTACGAGAACACCGTCGCCATTACCAATGACGGTCCGGTGATTCTCACCACCGACGCGCAAGGTGCTTGGTGTTCCTTGCAGGGCGGTGAAATGTAGGGGCCGCGTTCAAACACGTCGGCATTTACATTTCTGAAAAGTAACAAGTTCCGCTTAGTTGTGGAGCCATTACGAAGATATTACGATACGTGCATGCGTATTGTAGAATACTCAATCGCTGTCGTTTTCTAGAGAAAGATGATTGCTTGTGAAGAAGGAAGACGCAATTGAGCTCGAGGGTACGGTAAAGGAACCGTTGCCCAATGCCATGTTTAAGGTTGAGCTCGAGAACGGTCATTCGGTTCTGTGCAACATTTCTGGCAAGATCCGAATGAATTACATCCGTATTCTCCCCGGTGACAGGGTTGTCGTGGAGCTTTCCCCGTACGATCTGACCCGCGGCCGCATCACCTATCGCTACAAATAGCGGCACGCATACACGCACTCCATTTCCGGCTGCAGGCTTAGCTCAACCTACGGTCGGATTGTGTGTGAAGACCAGCCATAGTTTTAAACGCCTGCGGCTGGGCGAGTAGATAGTAGGGAAGTAGTTTGAGCGCTACCGAAAGGAAGAACGATGAAGGTACGTCCTTCGGTCAAGAAGATGTGCGATAAGTGCAAAATCATTAGGCGCCATGGCAAGGTCCTCGTCATTTGCGAGAACCCCCGTCATAAGCAGCGTCAGGGTTAAGAGAGGAGACTACGTTGGCCCGTATTAATGGTGTCGACCTCCCGCGTGAGAAGCGCGTTGAGATCGGTCTGACCTACATTTACGGCATCGGCCGCACCACTGCGACGAAGATCTGCGTCGAGTGCAACGTTAACGTGGATACGCGCGTTAAGGACCTCACCGAGGATGAGGTTAACGCCATCCGCGATTATATCGATAAGAACCAGATCATGGTTGAGGGCGACCTCCGCCGTGAGCGCAACCAGAACGTCAAGCGCCTTATGGACATCGGCTGCAACCGCGGCCTTCGTCACCGCAAGGGCCTCCCGGTCCGCGGCCAGCGCACCCACACTAACGCTCGTACCCGCAAGGGCCCGAAGCGTCAGATCGGTGCTAAGAAGAAGAAATAAGGAGCGCTAGATAGATGGCTACTGCTAAGAAGAACGTACGCGCTGCCCGTCTGAAGCGCGCGGACCGTAAGAACATTTCCGTGGGCCAGGCTCACATTCGTTCTACGTTCAACAACACGATCGTTTCGATCACCGATCCCCAGGGCAACGTCATTTCCTGGAAGTCGGCTGGACAGGTGGGCTTCAAGGGCTCCCGTAAGTCCACGCCGTTCGCTGCCCAGATGGCTGCCGAGGCTGCTGCCAAGCAGGCCATGGAGCACGGTATGAAGAAGGTTTCCGTCTTCGTCAAGGGCCCCGGCTCCGGTCGTGAGACCGCCATCCGCTCCCTCCAGGCTGCTGGCCTCGAGGTCTCGAGCATCCAGGACAAGACCCCCATTCCGCACAACGGCTGCCGCCCCAAGAAGCGTCGCCGCGTGTAACTGAAAGGATCGTATCAATATGGCAATCGACAGGACTCCTGTTCTTAAGCGCTGCCGTCAGCTCGGGATCGATCCCGCTGAGCTCGGTTACAGCAGCAAGAAGGAATCTATCCGTCAACCCAAGCGCCGTCGCAAGGAATCTGAGTACGGCATGCAGCTGCGCGAGAAGCAGAAGGTCAAGTTCATCTATGGCGTTCTGGAGAAGCAGTTCCACGGCTACTTCAACAAGGCCCGCAAGATGAACGGCGTCACCGGTGAGAACCTCATGATCATCCTTGAGTCTCGCCTTGACAACGTCGTCTTCCGTCTTGGCTTTGCCCGCACCCGCAAAGAGGCTCGTCAGTCCGTCCGTCACGGTCACTTCACCGTGAACGGCAAGCGCGTGGACATCCCGTCCTACCGCGTCAAGGCCGGCGACGTCGTCGCTGTCGGCGAGAAGTTCCGTGACCTCCTCCCCATCAAGGAGGCCCTGATTTCCTCCGAGCGCTTTGAGGTCCCTGGCTGGCTCGAGGTCGATATCGAGAAGCTGTCTGGTAACGTGCTCGCTCTGCCGACGCGTGAGCAGATCAGCGGTGATATCAACGAGCAGCTCATCGTCGAGCTCTACTCTAAGTAGTCCATCCGGGCTGCTGAGGCTGGAGGTAATACATGTCAGAATTCATTAGGCCTCAGGTTCAGGTCGAAGAGATCAACGAGACGTCTGCTCGTGTCTCCGTCGAGCCGCTCGAGCGTGGCTACGGCGATACGCTGGGTAACTCCCTTCGTCGCGTTCTTCTGTCCTCGCTCGAGGGTGCCGCCGTCGAGGCTATTCAGATCGATGGTGCGCAGCACGAGTTCATGACCATCCCTAACATGGTCGAGGATGTCACCGACATCGTCCTGAATGTCAAGGGTCTTGTCTTCAGGGCTCTCGGCACGACCGACGAGGCGACCGCCACCATCTCGGTTGACGGCCCCTGCGAGGTCACCGGTGCGGACTTCTT
Source organism: uncultured Collinsella sp. (assembly GCA_900546825.1). GTDB lineage: Bacteria > Actinomycetota > Coriobacteriia > Coriobacteriales > Coriobacteriaceae > Collinsella. The sequence continues at coordinate 11,718 of UREE01000038.1, forward strand.
TATTCCGTCCGAGTTTGAGCTGGTCAACCCCGAGCAGCACATCGCTACGCTCACCGAGGGTGGCCATCTCACCATGAGCATGCGCATCGGCTATGGCCGCGGTTATGTCTCTGGCGAGGCTAACAAGCGCGACAACGATCCCATCGGTGTGATCCACGTCGACTCGCTGTACTCGCCGGTTTCCCGTTGCGCCAAGCTCGTTGAGGCTTGCCGTGTCGGTCAGCACACCGACTACGACCGCCTTGTCCTCGAGATCGAGACCAACGGCTCCATCGCTCCGCGCGACGCCGTGGTCCAGGCTGCCAATATCATCAACCAGCATATGGCTGCCTTTATGAACCTTGCCGAGACCCCCGAGGTCGAGGAGGAGGCTTCGATCTTCGCTCCCGAGGTCACCAACGACAACGCCGAGCTGGACAAGCAGATCGAGGATCTGGACCTTTCCGTCCGTTCCTACAACTGCCTTAAGCGCGCCAGCATTCACTCGGTCCGTCAGCTCGTTGAGTTCTCGGAGAACGATCTGCTTAACATCCGTAACTTCGGTGTTAAGTCGATCGAGGAAGTGAAGGACAAGCTTGAGTCCATGGGCCTGAGCCTGAAGGCTTAATGCTTCGCATATTTGAGGAGAAACTAGACCATGCGTCACAACGTTAAGAAGGGCCTGAAGCTCGGCACCGATGCGAGCCACACCAAGGCCATGAAGAAGAGCCTGGCCAAGGCCCTCTTCGAGAACGACCGCATCAAGACCACCGAGACCCGCGCTAAGGCGCTGCGTTCGGTCGTCGATCCGATCATCACCTGGGCCAAGAAGGGCGACCTGCACTCTCGTCGTCTGGCCATCGCCAAGCTCGGCGATAAGCAGCTCGTTGCCGAGATCTTCGACAAGGCTGCCCAGGGCATGTGGCAGGACCGCAACGGCGGTTACACCCGCATCATGAAGCTCGGCAACCGTAAGGGCGACAACGCTCCTATCGTTATCATGGAGCTCGTCACCGAGCCTTGCACGCCTAAGGCCAAGAAGGCTGCTCCGGCCCCCAAGAAGGCCGCTGCTCCCAAGAAGGTCGAGGCCGTCGAGGAGGCTCCTGCTGAGGAGACCGCTGAGTAGACAATCCGTCTGCATAGGCTATATTCGAGGGGTACGTTCGCGTACCCCTCTTTTTTTGTCGCGATACCGTTGATTGTTTGTTGGGAGCGCCCATGACCGCGCCGTCTGATTTCAATTCGATTCCTGAGCTCGATGCCACGCTTGTATTCTGTGTTGCCTATGATGGCTCGTCCTATAGCGGATTTGCCGAGCAGCCGGGCCAGACGACCGTTGCGGGCGAGTTGCGCCGCGCTATCGAGACGCTGCTGCGCCGCCCGATCGATCTGACGTGTGCGGGTCGTACCGATGCCGGCGTGCATGCGGTGGCCCAGTACATTAGCGTGCCCGTAACGGACGCTGAGCTTGCTCTGACGCGCCGTAGGTGGCTGAGGGCTATGGATGCCCTCCTGCCCAAAGATATCGCCATAAACGAGGTCTACAAGGCCCGTAAAGGCTTTTCTGCGCGTTTTGACGCGCGTTCACGTACGTATACGTACCGTATTGCCGATCGAGATGCGCGCCCCGTGCTGTCCCGCGGTGCCGTGTGGTGGCATCGCTATCCCTTGGATGTTGAGGCTATGTCTGCTGCCTGCCCCGCGCTGCTGGGCGAGCAGGACTTTAAAAGCTTTTGCAAGGTTGCCTCGGCCGTTGGCAAGCCCACGCATCGCTGCGTGATGCGTGCCGAATTTGGCCATGAGGTTGCGTTTGGCGAGGACATCCTGACGTTCACCATCGAGGGCAATGCGTTTCTGCATTCGATGGTCCGTACGATCGTGGGCACGCTTGTCGAGATTGGCATGCATCGCCGTGAACCCGAGTGGATGCGCGAGGTTATCGATGCTTGCGACCGTACCGCTGCGGGCCCCACGGCTCCTGCCTGCGGCCTTACGTTTATGGGCGTGGATTACGATCCCGCCGAGCTTGTCGTGCTCGACTAGGGGAGGGCTCGACGTGTCGTGCGTCGACACCTGTCATCTGTGGGCTGCGCGTGTGCAACATCTGTTCTTGGCGTGCAATGCAACCGGTGTCTCATTGCTTTTATTGCCGGGGTGTACCATGAACCACGGTTTGATTCATTGCTGTCGAGAGGACGGATAATTTGGTTCGACGTGGCTCGCATCCGCGACTTTCGGTGATCCTTGTGGTAGAAGGTTCGCCCAGCTATGCGATGCGTGCGCTCGAGAGTATCCAGAACCAAGACCTCTACGATTTGCAGATTGTCGTTGTCTGTCGCGATACTGCGCCCGGTGTGCGCCATTCGCTTCAAGTTGCTGCCGACAGGGACATCCATATTGATTTGATTGACGTCGAGGACGCGACGCGCGGCGCGTGTCTTCGTGCCGGTTTTGCTGCCTCGCGCGGCTCTCAAATCATCGCCATGAACGCCGATGAGTGGTTTGCTCCGCAATCACTTTCCAAGATGGTCGATATCGCGTGCGATACTGCGGCAGACATAGTGTTCCCCACGGTGTCGCTCGACCGCTATGATGCACATCGAGAGCGCCATTCGCGCGTCTTGGATGCTACTCATATTTCCATTGATAGCAAATCTTCGATGGTGGCCGGGCTGCCTCAGTTGATTTTGGGCGGCTTGGTTGCTCAAGTCTCTGGCGTGATGTATAGTCGTCCGCTGTTTGAGGCATGCCTTTTGTGCGACAAGGCGTTTCGCACAGTTGGGTTTATGGCATGCGCGCTCTCGCAGGCGCAGCGCGTCTCCGGATGCGGCGACGCTTGTTTCCACGCGGTGGCGCCTAAGCTTGCAGATGCCTTTGATCCCACCATGTATGCCAAGGTATCCGATGACACCCGAGCGCTCGACGAGCTTGCGGACTCACTCTCGGAAGCAGATAGCGGTGGTCGGCTCAAGCTGGCAAGCCAAAAGTTCTACTTTGCCGGACTGGTCGCCTGCATCGAGAATTTGTGTCTGAGCCCGCATGGGGTGTCGTCAATCGAGCGTTCCGCCCGCATGCGTGATATGCTCGAGGCGCCTCGAACCCGTCAAATGGTCGCCGCGCTCAAGGATAACCATCGGGGGCTCGGTCTGTTGTTTGGGCCGATCGCCAGCGCCAAGCCCGCGCGCTGCGTGATGTGTACGCATCTGGCAGCTTTTCTTAACCGGACGGGCGCAAAAACCGCCTAAACGGCTCATTACGAAACAAATTTGCATAGAATTGTTTCGAAATGCGTTCTTATACACAAAAGCCTTCAAATAGCGTTAAACTATTCAATCACTGATTGATTGTCTCCGCCATCTTTTGGAGTGAGGGTTTGTATGGCTAAAAAACGCAATGGGCGCCAGGATGCCATTAGAGATATTGTGCGCAATAAGGACGTCCGCACGCAGCGCGTGCTGGTCGATGAGCTCCGTGCTATGGGCTTTGATTGCACGCAGGCGACTGTCTCTCGCGATATTGCCGATATGGGGCTGCGTAAGCTCCCTGAGGGCATCTATGTTCTGGCAGAGGACCTGCACCTGCAGCGCATGGTTTCCGAGCTCGTAACGGGCGTTCTGCGTACCGATAATCTGGTTATGATCAAGGCTCAGCCTGGCACGGCTTCCGGCATCGCCGCCGCCGTTGATGCGGCAGAGTTGCCCGATGTGCTTGGCTCGCTTGCCGGCAACGATACGATTTTGGTTATTGCCCAGACGGCCGAGGACGGCGAGCGTCTCGAGGCGCTGATCAATAAGCTGAGCAATTCTCGCAAGTAGGCGTGCGGGTCGTGCGCTCGGCACTGCGTGCGCTTACATAGTGGCTTGTAAGGGGTATCGACGTTGGTCGGTACCCCCTTTTTTTGTTTGCTGGTATAACGACCGCCCAGTCGCTTCAAACTAAAAGGCCCCGAGCAGTTCAATAAGCTGCTCGGGGCCTTGTTGGCTTTAGTCGCGTACTTCTTAGCCGACCGTATCGTCAGGCGTGGGCGAGGGGTCGGGAGTGGGCGTGGGCGTAGGCGTAGGCGTGCCGCCATCGCCGCCGGTCGAACCACCAGTGGAGCCGCCCGTCGAGCCACCGGTCGTACCGGTGCCGCCGGTGGTGTCGCCGCCCGTGGTCTCGGTGGTCGTGGTCGTCGTGGTCGTCGTGGTCGTCGTGGTGGTTTCCTCTTCCTCTTCGTCCTTGTCCTTGTCGTCGTTCTCCGACTTCTTGGTGTTGTTGGTGCCGTAGAACTTCCAGACGCTGTTGTTCTTGTAGGTGGGCGCCGTTCCGGTCGCAAACTCCTCGCGCTCGGTACCGGTCAGAACGGTGTTCATAAACCGCTTAAAGACAGGCAGGTTGGTGCTGTCGCCCAGCAGGTCCGTGCCGTACTTTTGGATGGGGATCTCGCCCGCGGAATAGCCGGTCCACAGGGCGCACGCCAGCTGCGGGGTATAGCCGCAGAACCACAGGTTGGTGGTGTTGTCGGTGGTGCCCGTCTTGCCGGCATAGGGCTGGTTGACACTCAGGGCGCCGGCAGCACCCGTACCGCTGCCCTTCATGACGCCGGACAGAACATCGGTGACCGCGGCGGCCTCGCCCTCGGTAAGCACCTGTGAGGGATTGTCGGTGTGCTGGTACAGCACCGAACCGGTACGAGAATCAATCTCGGTGATGGCGATCGGCTGGCGATAGTAGCCGCCGTTGGCAAACGTCGCGTAGGCGGCGGCCATCTCGAGTGGCGAGATCGAGCCGGTGCCGAGCGTCATGACGGGAACGTCCTCGATGTTGTCCTTGGCGGGGTCGATGCCGAGCTTTTTGACGAGCGAGATGATCTTGCTGTTGCCGACGGCTTCCGCCACCTGGATGTAGCCGGTGTTGGAGGAGTATGCCGTCGCCTGCTTAAGCGTGATGTTGCCATAGCTCTGGTTGGCGTAGTTTTGGACCTCAGTCGTGGTGCCCTTGGCCTTGAGCGGCGAGTTGCAGTTGAGGGTGACGTTGGGGTTCATGCCGTTTTGGATGGCAGTTGCCAGCGTAAAGGCCTTAAAGGTGGAGCCGACGGGACGCTTGGCCGTGGCATGGTTTACGTGGTTCTCGTCGGCGTTGTAGTCGTAGCCGCCCACCATGCACTTGATGTAGCCGGTCTTGGGGTCGACGACGACCATGCCCATGTCCAGGCCGTCAAGCGAGAGCGTGTCGAGCTGCTCGCGGACGGCATTCTCTGCCACCTGCTGCATCGTGGGGTCGATGGTGGTCTTGACGGTCAGGCCGCCCTTAAAGAGCACGTCGGTCGAGAACTCCTGCTCCAGCAGCTGCTTGACGTAGGAGACAAAGTAGGGCTGCGAGTAAACGTCGACGCCGCTGCCCGAGATTTCGGTCACGTTGAGGGTGATGGGCTCGGCCTGTGCGGCATCGTGCTCCTCCTGGGTGATGTGGCCCAGGCGCAGCATGTTGTCGAGAACCTTGTTGCGGCGAGACAGTGCCAGATCGGGATTGACCGTGGGGTCGTACTGCGAAGGCGAGTTGGGAAGGCCGATGAGTAGCGCGGCCTCGCTCAGGGTGAGGTCGGCGGCGCTCTTGGACAGATAGGTCTCGGCTGCGGCCTCGATGCCGTAGGCGCCGTGGCCGTAATAGATGGTGTTGAGGTACATCATGAGGATCTCGTCTTTGGAGTACATGTCCTCCATCTTGATGGCGATGTAGGCCTCGCGCACCTTACGCTCAATGGTCGAGTCGAATTGCTCCTCCTGCAGGATGGTGTTGCGCACAAGCTGCTGGGTGATCGTCGAGGCGCCTTCGTGTCCGCCGCCGAGGGTTGCCACCGCAGCACGCGCGATACCCCACAGGTCGATACCGCCGTGCTCGTAGAAGCGCTCGTCCTCGACGTCAACGGTGCCCTGCAGCACGTAGGGGGAGACCTCGTCCTTGGTGATGGACTTGCGGTTTTGCGTGTAGAAGCTCGCGATCTTGTTGCCGTTGCAGTCGACGATCTCGGTGGGCTCGCTCACCAGATACGCGTTGGCGTCGGTGTAGTCGGGCAGATCGGACAGCCAGCGGTTGACGTTGCCGACCATGCCGATGCCAAACGCCACGCCCGCAATCAGCAGAAAGCCCAAAAACGAGAGCAGGATTATGGGCAGAGCATGCGTCTTTGAACGGCTGCGTCCCTGTCGTTGGCGAGGACCCATATATTGACCTCCAGGTATGTCGTGCCGGACGGTGGATGTGCCGTCGGGGCAGGATGGACATAAGTTATTACACGATAAACCAAACGGGGCGCGCGAGGCCTCGTGTATGCTGGAAGACGGCATTTTTCAGAGTGAATGCATACCTTGGTAAGGAGTTTGTCGATGGCGATTCGGACGATGGGGCCGAGCGGACAATACGAGACTGGATTGGATGCTGCCGGTGCGGCGCTGCCCGAGCTGCTGGCGCCGGCGGGCGGACTCGACCAGATGCTTGCGGCCATCGCCGCGGGTGCCGATGCCATCTATGCGGGGTTGGGCGGCTTTAACGCCCGTGTGAGCGCCCATGGCTTTACGGATAACGAGTTTGCGCGCGGCTGCGCCGTGGCGCATGCCCATGGCGTGCGTGTGTACGTAACGCTCAACGTGTTCGTGTTTGACGATGAGTTGTCCGACGCGGTGGCGTTGGGAGCTCATGCACTGGAGCTGGGCGCCGATGCTCTGATTGTCGCCGATGCCGGGTTGGCCTGCGCGCTGCGCGCGGCGATTCCCGGGGTCGAGATTCACCTGTCCACGCAGGCGGGCGCTCATAGCGAGGGTGCCGTGCGGCTTGCCGCCGATGAGCTGGGGGTCGAGCGCGTGACGACGGCACGCGAGCTGACGGTCGACGAGATTGCGGCGCTATGTGCCACGGGCGTGCCCATCGAGGTATTCTGCCACGGTGCGATTTGCATCGGCTATTCGGGGGCGTGCGAGTTCTCGGCCCTGCGGCGTGGGCGCTCGGCGATGCGCGGCGACTGCACGCAGCCGTGCCGTCTGGCGTACGACCTAGTGGACGAGGCGGGACAGAGCGTTGTCGCCGTCGAGGGAGATCGCCTGCTGTGCCCGCGCGACTATCTGGGTATTGCGCATCTGCCCGAGCTTGTAGATGCCGGCGTGGCGTCGCTCAAGATCGAGGGGCGCATGAAGAACCCCGATTACGCATTCAACGTGGTGCGGGTGTGGCGCCGGGCGCTCGATA
>UREE01000039.1 GCA_900546825.1 uncultured Collinsella sp.
GCGCTCGGTTTTCCGTTGTATACATTGGTTCGGTCGAGAAACAAACGGACTTGTCCTGCCAGCATTAGGCAGCGGCTGTTTCTTGGTGAGCTTCCCAGGGAATCCGTGCTGGAAACGGAGCATGGGGTTTTGATTACGTCTCCTCTACTGACGGCATTCATCATGTTGCGGCATCTGACGGATCTTCAGCTTCTTTTGGTATTGGCGGAGATGTGTGGCTTGTTTGCGGTGTGTGCTCTGCCGGCGGCGCTTGAGGCGGAGCTTTCGCGTGCAATTGATTCGGGCGCGATTTCGACAACGCTGGGCTGGTCGCGCTGTCCGTCCGAGGACGGTACCGCCTCAAATTTATGGCGTCGAGACGCTTTGGTTTTGGGCGGCGACCTTGACCGTTTTTATTCAGATGTTTGCGGGATGCGTTACGGCAATCGATTTATGGCGGTATCGCATCTCGTTCCATTGGGCGCCGCATCGCCTTTTGAGGTTGAGGCGTATTTATTGTTTGGACTGTCGCGATCCCTGGGAGGTGAAGGTTTTTGCGGCATAGAACTCAATGTCGAAGTGGCGCTAAGCACAAGTGCTCGAGCGATTGTGGGAAAGTCCCGTGTATATATCGACCTACTTCTTTCTTCGCCGGACGGCAGGCGACAGGTGGCCATTGAATGTCAGGGAAAGGCCTCGCACGGACGCGCAGGGGATGGCTTGCGTGACGCTGACCGCATGACGGCCCTTCAGGCCATGGGCTACGATGTACTTCTCCTGACACACAGACAGATATCCGATGAGGGTAGATTCCACGCGATCGTTAAGGCCGTATGCAGGATGCTCGATGCTGAATATCGTGATAAAAGCTCAGATGAGCAAAGGGCTGAGACATTACTCCGGTCTGAACTATTCGTTGACTGGACAAAATTGGGAGTAATTGACGGAAAGATGCCCGTTAGACACAAAACAGCTCGATCGTGGACGGCTGCGGTTCTAAGTGAGTAGGCTTTTGGCACTTTGGCGACCAGGCCGTTTTGAAACAAGTCATTTACCTGCGACTTTATAAAGCAATACGGATGGTCTGCTCGGCAAGTTTCGAAAAGTCTACTCACTTAGTTTTTGACGAGAAACCGATGCCGAAGATAGCTCTATTTCAGGGCGTTAACGAGTCCTCGAGACACAAAAAGGCCCGAACCAATACGGTCCGGGCCTTCTTCGAGCTAGAGGTTATGTCTCAGGCAGTTGGCTTAGCCAAAGTAGCGCTTGAGCAGGCCAGCGAAAGCCTTGCCGTGGCGAGCCTCGTCGCGAGCCATCTCGTGCACGGTGTCGTGGATGGCATCGAGGCCAGCGGCCTTGGCGCGCTTGGCAAGATCGGTCTTGCCGGCGGTGGCGCCGTTCTCGGCCTCAACGCGCATCTCGAGGTTCTTCTTGGTGGAGTCGGTCACGACCTCGCCCAGAAGCTCGGCGAACTTGGCGGCGTGCTCGGCCTCCTCGTGGGCAGCCTTCTCCCAGTACAGGCCGATCTCGGGATAGCCCTCGCGATGGGCGACGCGAGCCATGGCCAGGTACATGCCGACCTCAGAGCACTCGCCCTCAAAGTTGGCGCGCAGGTCGGCAACGATGTCCTCGGAGACGCCCTCCATCTTGGCGACGCCCACGACGTGCTCGGCAGCCCACTCGAGCTGGCCCTCCTCCTGCTTCAGGAAGCGAGAGCCGGGAACGCCGCACTGGGGGCACTTGAAATCCTCGGGCAGCTGGTCGCCGTCGAACTCTTCCACATAACCGCAAACGGGGCAAACAAACTTCATGATTCGATCCTTTCGATCGATGGCGATGGTGCGCTCGTCCGGTCCCGTAAGGGCCCTCTCCGGACGTGCGTCTTGACGAGTTCTATTATCCATAAATGAGACCGAATGTGAAGCCTATTAGGAATGATTTTTAATAAAACAATTTAAGCATGTGTAGATGTTGATTGATTAACGATTGCTAGACCTCGTGCGACCTCCGATGAGTACAATCGGTCGAGCAAATGTTGACCAATCAACAAATGAAGGAGCTTCCTTTATGCATCTAGCCCGCCGCGCCTGGTGCCGAACGTATCAAACGGTTTTTCGCATCGCATTGCCGGTGCTGCCCTATACCGAGCCACGCATTTTAGAGCACGCTGAGGAAGTGCCCGCAGTGCTTCAAAAGCGTTCAATACACCATGTTCTTATCGTGACAGATCCCGGCATTGCCCGTCTGGGGCTCACGGCACCGCTCGAGACAGCGCTCGCGTCCAAGGGAATTAGCGCTGCGGTCTATGCCGAAACACGTGCGAACCCCACGGTCTCAAACGTGGAGGAAGCGGCATCTCTGTATCGAGAGAGCACCTGCCAGGCCATTATCGGCTTTGGCGGCGGTTCGGCCATGGACTGCGCCAAGGGCGTGGGCGCGCGCATCGCGCAGCCAAAGAAGCCCATCAACAAGATGCGCGGCCTGTTGCGTATCCATCGTCGCCTGCCGCTGCTCATCGCCGTTCCCACCACGGCGGGCACGGGAAGCGAGGTCACGCTTGCAGCGGTAATTACCGACGACGAGACGCACTACAAGTATCCCATTAACGACTTTGTGCTGATCCCGCGCTTTGCGGTGCACGACCCCGAGTTTACGCGCGGCCTGCCCGCCTCCATTACGGGGCAAACGGGCATGGACGCCCTGACGCATGCCGTCGAGGCCTTTATCGGGCGCAGCACCACGCCCTATACGCGCAAGATGGCGCGCCAGGCGGTGCAGCTCATCCACGACAATTTGCTCGAGGCCTATGAGTGCGGTGGCAACATGCGTGCGCGCCGCAATATGCTTTCGGCGGCGTATAAAGCGGGCGTTGCCTTTACGCGCTCTTATGTTGGATACGTCCATGCCATCGCGCACAGCCTGGGCGGGCGTTACGGGATTCCCCACGGCTTGGCCAACGCCATCATCCTGCCGCACATGCTTCGCGCCTATGGCGAAGCTGCTGCTCCCAAGCTCGCCGATCTCGCCCGCATGGCCGGCATTGCGCCGGCTAATGCGCTGGACAACGTGGCTGCTGAGGCCTTTATCGATTGGGTCGACCGCATGAACGCCGCCTTGGGCATACCCAAATATGTGACGGGCATTCGCCGCTCCGATATTCCACAAATGGCGGCCCATGCCGATGCCGAGGCCAATCCGCTATACCCCGTTCCGCTTCTAATGGACCGTTTGGAGCTCGAGCGTATGTACGAGGTCGTCGCGGGTGGTATGTTTGAGGGCGAGAATTAGGAGGGTCCATGAACACCGAGGAAATTGCGCGCATCGTCGGCGATCAGCGCGCCTACTTTAAGACACACGCCACGTTTGATGTCGATGCTCGACGTCGTGCGCTCGTGAGTTTACGCGATGCGGTGCGGGCCCACGAGGCCGATATTGCCCATGCGCTCAAGACCGATTTGGGAAAGTCGCATGACGAGGCGTATATGTGCGAGATCGGCACCTCGCTTTCCGAGATTCGACATCAGATTGCGCATGTGGCCCGATGGAGCCGTGCCCACTTGCGCCCGTGCGACCTCGCCAATGCTATTAGTGTGTGCAAGACGCAGTCCGTGCCCTATGGCGTCACACTCATCATGGCTCCGTGGAACTACCCGTTTTTGCTGACGCTCGAGCCGCTCGCTGGCGCTCTTGCCGCGGGCAACACCGTGGTCATCAAGCCGAGTGCCTATGCTCCGGCATCGAGCGCAGTGCTCAAGCAAATCTGCGAAGAAGCGTTTGATTCGCGCCTGGTGGCAGTTGTCGAGGGCGGGCGCGCCGAGAACGAAGCGCTGCTCGATGAGTGCTGGGACAAGATCTTCTTTACCGGTAGCGTTCCGGTCGGCAAGCTCGTCATGGAGCGCGCAAGTAAAAACCTTACGCCTGTGACGCTTGAACTGGGCGGAAAGAGTCCCTGCATCGTGGATGCGACGGCAAACTTGAAGGTCGCGGCACGCCGTATCGCCTTTGGTAAATGGCTCAACGTGGGGCAGACCTGCGTGGCGCCCGACTACCTGCTGGTCGACACGCGCGTGCACGACGAGCTGCTGGGTCTCATCAAGGAAGAGGCCCGCCGTATGTTTGGCGAGCATCCGCTCGATAACGAGGATTACGGGCATATCGTCAACGCCAAGCATTTTGCGCGCGTGCGCGGGCTGATCGATCCCGATAAGGTCGTGCTTGGAGGCACGGCGCGCGAGTCGTCGCTCAAGATTGAGCCGACGATCCTAGACGGCGTGACCCCCGATGACGCCGTGATGCAGGAGGAGATTTTCGGCCCCATCTTGCCGGTGCTGTCGTTTGAGAGCCTAGACGAGGCCGAGACGTTTATTACGGATCGTCCGACGCCGCTGGCCCTGTATATCTTTAGCCAAGACCGTGAGGTTCAGCAGCGCTTTGTGCGTTACGTGCCCTTTGGTGGTGGCTGTGTTAATGACACCATTATGCATTTGGCCACGAGCCATATGGGCTTTGGCGGCATGGGGGCGAGCGGTATGGGACAGTACCATGGACGCGAGAGCTTCGATACGTTTAGCCACAAGAAGAGCATCGTGAACAAGGCAACGTGGCTGGACGTGCCGTTCCGCTATGCCCCTTACGCAAGCTGGAAGCGCAAGTTCGTGCGCATGTTTGTGCATTAGAATCAGATGACATAGGGATAAACAAAGTGGCCGCCCCCGCGTAAGCGAAGACGGCCATTTCTCACGATGAAAACGTGTATCGGAGTTGGCAAGACCCGCTGCCACGGGTGCCATCCGTGTTCCCATCTTATCTGCAAGCGTTCCGTTGCGCAAGCGTTGCGGCAAACGATTGAAAGACGCAGACAGGATGAATTTGTGTCCGCACGGGCCCGTAGACTTCTCAACTATGTGGTGGATACTCGCTAATCGGTGATGGAGGCGGTCATGTTTGATGACGATGACCTGTTCGATCTGGTAGGCGATCCGTTTGAGTGGGATTTGCTGCTCGATGACGATGAGTTGGAGCAGGACCGCAAAAAGCAAAAGGATAAGAACGCCCGGGGTAAAGGTTCGAATAAAAAGGACAAGCGTCGCCGAGGTCTGTTCGGCGGGCTCTTTGGGTGACTGTCTCATCGTCGCGTCTGTATACTAAACAGGTCTTATACGCGTTGCGAAATGAGGACAGAGACGATGATGTGGTTTACCGCCGACCTGCACCTGGGCGATACGAATATCTTGCACGACATGGATCGACCGTTTGACTCGGTCGAGGAGATGAACCGCCGTGTCATCGATGCCATCAACGAGTGCGTGGCTGTGGACGACCGCCTTTATGTCCTGGGAGACTTTACGTATCGATTGCCCCTGGCGGAAGCGGTTCGCCTGCGCGAGCGCATCGACTGCCAGAACATAACGCTCATCCGTGGTAACCATGACGGCGATTGGGAAGATCCGGACGCGCCGCACATTTGGGATGAGGTGCGCGATTATCTGGAGATCGCTCCCGGTTACGCGAAGGGCCATCGTCTGGTGATGAGCCATTACCCCATGCTCAGCTGGAATGGCAAGGCGCGCGGCGCCATCATGCTGCACGGGCACATTCACAGCAGGGGAGACCGCACCAACGCGCGCAATCGCGATCGCGAGCGCCCAGTCCTTCGCTACGACGTTGGCCTCGATGCCAACAACTACAAGCCCGTTAGCCGCGACCAGATCCTGGGCTTCTTTGGACTCTAGCTGTAAGTGCAGGTAGAATGAACGCGCCGCGCGGATGGTCTGCACGGCGCGTTTTAGTAGGAGCGATGATTCCATGAGGGCTATCCAGCGCATTAACCACAACGCTGCCATCTGCGAAGATGGCGCGGGGCGTCAGCTTATCGCGCTGGGCCGCGGTATCGGCTTTGGCGATATGCCGCATGAGGTCGACCTGGATGTCATCACGCGTACCTTTTACGGCATCGATTCAAAGTACCTGGCGTTTATTGATGAGGTCGACCCCGAGGTGCTGGAGTTTTCTGCTCAGCTGGCTGATATCGCAACCGGACAGCTTTCGTACGAATTGAGCCCTAACCTCCCCATTACACTGGCGGACCATATCCAGTTTGCCATTAAGCGCGCCCGCGAACACATGGTGGTGTCGTTGCCGCTCGAGCGCGATCTGGAGCAGCTGCATCCCATCGAATACCGCTTGGGCGAGCTGGCTGTTCGCGGCATCCAGAAAAGCTTCCGTGTGCGTATGCCCCGAAGCGAGGCCGCGGGCATTGCCATGTCGATTGTCAACGCATCGGTTAAGCCGAGCGAGCGGCGCGTGCTTGCCGAGCAGCACGAGGAGCGACTGCTCGATATGACGGTCGCGATTATTCAAGAAGAGTTGGGTGTGACGGTCGATCGCTCGTCGTTCGCCTTTGCCCGCTTTGCCACTCATGTGCGCTATCTGCTCGACCGCGTGGCAAAGAAAGAGCCGATCGATACCGAGAACTCCGGTCTTTACGACGTGCTCGTGGAGCAGTATCCGGCGGCATCGCGTTGCGCTCACCGTGTCGACGATCTGATTCAAGAGACCTTTGGCGAGCCATTGGCCCAAGAGGAGCTCGTCTATCTGATCATGCATGTGAATCGCGTGGCTTCTGTCCACTCGGATAAATAGGCTCTCTGGTATTTCCTTTCCGTCATGGCGACCGTTCGCGGGTCGTTTGCTACCGTTCGTCGGTAATCTGAGCCGCAACGAACGCATCTGCCGCATATACTCGCCGTGTGTTGGGTGTTACTCACGGCGCAGCTCCGAGAGGCACTACCGATTCTGCCGAGACCATAATTGGGTCTCTGTCGGTTGTGCACGGGGCTTTTTTCATGTCGATCCACCCGGGAATCACATGCAAATCAATCTCTTGCCAACTGGTATCGCGCGCTGCGCAGGCGCGAGCGGAATCGTGCGTCTTGGTGCCGTGAAGTCCCACGGCCTTTAGTTGGAAGAGAAGGGATTCGACATGGCTGTCGATAACAAGAAGATTGCCGAGGACGTGCTCGCTGCCGTCGGCGGCGCCTCCAATGTGACGAACGCGACGCACTGCATGACCCGCTTGCGTCTGAACCTCAAAGATCAGTCCATTCCCAATGATAATGAAGTTAAGAAGATCAAGGGTGTGCTGGGCGCACAGTGGTCTGGCGGCCAGTATCAGGTCATCATTGGCCAGAACGTGCCGAAGGTCTATGACGCCGCCATTGCGCTGGGCGTCAAGGGCGAAGGCTCCATTGACGAGAACCTCGATGACGGCATCAAGGAGCCACTGACGGTCAAGACTGCAGGCAAGAAGGCCCTTAACTACCTGTCCAAGACAATGTGCATGACGATCCCCATTATCATGGGCGCCGCCATGTTCCGCACACTTGCCGTACTTTGCGGCGACGGCATGCTCGGTATCTGGTCTGCTGATTCCGACATCTACAACTTCTTCTACAACTGGATTTACAACGCAGGCTATTATTTCCTCCCTGTTTATCTGGGTTGGGCTGCCGCAAAGCAGCTCGGCTGCAGCCAGCCGCTCGGCATGATGCTCGGCGGCGTGCTCATTGCCCCTGAGTTCATGACGCTGGTCAACGCTGCGGCGGATTCGGGTGCTACGACCACGATGGTTTACGGCGTGCTCCCGGCTCAGCTGAACAACTATTCTGCGACCGTGCTCCCCATGCTGCTGTCTATGCCGGTGCTGATGGTCGTCGAGAAGTTCATGAAGAAGATCATCCCCGACATGCTCTCCACGGTGTTTGTGCCCGTGTGCACCATGGCTGTGATGACCCCCGTTTCCCTGTGCGCCCTAGCTCCGATTGGTTCCATTCTGGGCGACCTGGTCGGCAACTTTATGTTCGGCCTCGGAAACGCTGGCGGCATCGTCACGATCCTCTCCCTCGTCGCCATTGCTGCGCTTTGGGAGTTCCTGGTTATGACCGGTATGCACCAGGTTCTGATTGCCCTCGGCATTGTGCAGGTGCTCACCTCAGGGTCTGACTCCTGCGTTATGGTCGCGGGTGCTATCGCTCAGTTCGCCACGTGGGGCATGGCCTTCGGTGCCTTCCTGCGCCTTAAGGAGGTCGACGAAAAGGGCGCTATGCTTGGTTTCTCGCTCTCCGGCATTGTCGGTGGCGTGACGGAGCCCGCGCTGTATGGCTGCGGCTTTAAGTATACTCGCTGCCTGGGTGCCATGGTCGCGGGCGGCGCTATCGGCGGCCTGATCGCGGCTCTCACTAATGTGACCACGTATGTTTTGGGCGCAACTAATATCCTTGGTATTACAGGTTATGTTGCAGGCGGAACTGCTAATCTCGTATGGGGCTGCGTTGCATCGGGCACTGCATTTGTTGCCGCCGCTGCCATCGCCTACTTCTTTGGCTTTACCAAGGAGCAGCTCGACGAAGACGCTGCTGCCGCCAAAGCCTAAAGCATCCGTTCGGTAGGACAATTATCTGGGGCACTTGGCTGCGCTTCAAGTGTCCCTTTCCGTAGATGGGGGTCAATATGAAGCAATTGCTCATTCGTGCCGACGATATCGGTTATTCGTATGCCGTTAACCTGGGGATTGCCCGTAGTATCAATGAGGGCCTGGTGCGCTCGGCGGGACTTATGCCCAATATGCCCGAGGCCGAGCGTGGCTGGTCGCTCGTGGCGGATGTCGGCATTGCGGTGGGTCAGCATACCAACGTGTGCCTGGGCAAGCCGTGTGCCGACCCGGCGCTCATTCCGAGCATGCTCAACGAGAACGGCGAGTTCCATAGCAGCCGTACCTTCCGCGATCATTTTAAGCGCGGCGAGGAGTTGATAGACTTCGACGAGGCCTGCATCGAGATCCGCGCGCAGCATGACCGCTTTGTCGAGATCGTGGGCCGCGAGCCCGATTACTTTGAGGCCCATGCCGTCATGAGCAAAAACCTTAACCGGGCGATCTCGGCGGTTGCTCAGGAGCTGGGCCTTAAGGAGCAAAAGGCGAGCTTCGACCCCGCGGCTGTGGTGCATTGCGGAGATACTGATCTGCGCATGGTGATGCGCTCGATGGAGCCGGGCTACGAGCCCAAAGAGGCAATCATGCAGACGGTTCGCGAGATGGTGGACGGCGAGACGGTCGTCTTTGTGTGCCATCCGGGCTATCTCGATCGTTTTATCCTGGAGAACAGCTCGCTCACTACCGACCGCACCAAGGAAGTCGATGCGCTGATCGACCCCGAGCTTCGCACTTGGCTTGAGTCTCAACCTGATCTTCGCCTGATCGACTACCGCGACCTGTAAGGACCCAAGTCACCACAAAGGGGACAGTCGCCTTTGTGGTGGTTCTGGCGCCGTTGCCATTATGGCGGCGGCGTCTTTTTTGTCCGTGCGGCGCGGTAGAGTGTAGGCGGTTGAAATTTGCGTCCATCGAGGAGCTGCCATGAACGAGATCAAGTGCCCGCATTGCGGCGAAGTTTTTAAGGTCGATGCGTCCGGTTATGCGGATATCGTCAAGCAGGTGCGCGATGCCGAGTTCTCGCGCGACCTGGATGAGCGCGTGAAGGCGGTCCAGCGCGAGGGCGAGCAGGCACTGGAGCTTGAGCGCTCGCGCTCGACGGCTGCTTTGCAAAAGGCAGAGTCTCAGCGCGACGCTCAGCTTGTCGAGCAGAAGAACGCTGCAGCTCAGCAGCTGGCACAAGAGGTTGCCAAGCGCGACGCTGAGCTTGCCGAGCTGCGCGCCAAGCTCGAAGGCGCTGCCGCAGAGCGCGAGAGTGCAAGTCAGCGCGCGGCGGTTGAGGCCCGTTCCGATGCTCAAAAGGAGAATGCCGAGCTTCAGCGCGAGATCGACAATTTACGTGCGCAGTTGGAGCGCAAAGATGATGAAGCCAGGCTTGCCGAGGCGGCGGCACGCAATGCTGCTCAAAACGACCTGTCCGCGCGCGACGCTCAGATTGCCGAGCTGCAGGCCAGGATCGCCGCGGCGGACAAGGCCCAGGAGATGGCGCTTGCCGCCGCCGCGGCAGAGTCGCAGCGTGAGCTCGATGCCGCTCGCAGCGAGGCCGAGCGCGCGCTTACTGACTATCGCGCGAAGGTGCAAGAGAAGTTTTCCGCCGCAAAGGCTCAGTCCGAGCAAGAGGCCGAGGGCCTGCGTGCCCAGCTGCGCGAGCAGGAACTGATGGCAAAAATGAACCTGTCAGAGGCGGTCGCCGCGGCGGAGCGAGAGCGCGATGAGGCACGTGCCAAACTGACGAGCGAGCTGGCGGTGCGCGATTCTCGCGAGGAGCAAGCCAAGGCGGCACACGAGCTCGAGCTTGCGCAGGCCAAGCGCGCGAGCGATGACCTGATTCGCTACAAGGATGAAGAGATTGAGCGCCTTAAGGACATGAAGGTTCGCCTGTCCACCAAGATGGTGGGCGAGTCGCTCGAGCAGCACTGCGAGACCGAGTTTAACCGTCTGCGCATGACGGCGTTTCCCAATGCGTACTTCGAGAAAGATAACGATGCATCCGAGGGCACCAAGGGAGACTTCATTTTCCGTGAGTGCGACGCGAGCGGCAACGAGGTCATCTCAATTATGTTCGAGATGAAAAACGAGAATGACGAGACCGCGACCAAGCATAAAAACGAGGACTTCTTTAAGAAACTCGATCACGATCGTCGCCAGAAAAGCTGTGAGTACGCGGTGCTCTGCACGCTGCTCGAGCCCGAGAGCGAGCTTTACAACGCGGGAATCGTGGACGTGAGCTATCGCTACGAGAAGATGTATGTGATCCGCCCGCAGTTCTTCATTCCCATCATTACGCTGCTGCGCAATGCCGCCATGGGTTCGCTTCGCTATAAGCAGGAGCTGGCGGAGTACAAGCAGCAGAATATCGATGTCACGAACTTCGAAGCCAAGATGGAGAAGTTCAAGAACGATTTCGGCCGCAACTACGAGATCGCGAGCCGCAAGTTCCAAACGGCAATCGATGAGATCGACAAGACGATTAGCCATCTGCAGAAAACCAAGGAGGCGTTGCTGTCCTCCGAGAACAATCTGCGCCTTGCCAACAAGAAAGCCGACGATCTTACCATTCGCAAGCTCACGTGGGGCAACAAGACCATGAAGGCGGCGTTTGACGAGGCACGCGGGGCTGCGGCAGAGACAAACGATGAGCCAGCCGAGGCGGATTCGTATGAGGTCGAGGATGCCGAGTAAGGCATAGCGGATAGTGCAAAAACGGGGCCGCTGGCGATAGTGCCAACGGCCCCGTTTTATTCCGTTCCAGTATGTTTGGCTAGTTCTCGAGCAGGTCCTCGATAAAGCCGACGCGGTAGTTTTTGAAGATTACCTCGCCGCCGTCTTGCGTGGCGTCCAGATCGACATCGCCCATGATGCCAAAATCGTGGTCGCCATCCTCGTCGGCAAAGATCTGGTGCACGTGCCATACGTGCGCGGTCTTCTCGTCGGACTCATCGATGGAAAACATCGCGGCACTGCGGGCGTCTCCGTCGGTGAGAATTTCCTCATGCTGCTCATGGTAGGCATCGAGGGCCTTTTGCCAGCGGATCTCGCTCATGCCCCAGTCGTCGTCGAGTTCGCCCAGGTCGCGAATGTGCTCGCGGGCGGCAAGGGTCACGCGGCGGAAGAGTGCGTTGCGCACCAGCAGGGTGCAGCCACGGCGGTCTGCCACGACTTCATCGATGCCCTGCGGCGGTGCGGCGTCGAGTGCAGCGGGGTTGCCGGCGTTCTCCCACTCGTCCACCAGGCTCGAGTCCACCGAGCGCACCACAAAGCCCAGCCACGAGATAATGTCGCGCAGGCGTTCGTCGCGCTTCTCGATGGGCACGGTGCGGTCGAGCGAACGATAGGCCTCTGCCAGGTAGCGCAGCAAAATGCCCTCGGAGCGGGCGATGCCGAGCTTTTGAATGTAGCCCTTAAAATCGCTCGCGCTTTCCAGCATATCGCGCAGAACGCTCTTGGGAGAGAGCTGGTAGTCGTTTGCCCAGGGCACTTCCTGGCAGTACTTGTCAAAGGCGGCGTCGAGCAAATCCTCGAGCGGCTTTTCATACGTGACGTCTTGAATGCGCTCCAGACGCTCCTCATATTCGACGCCGTCAGCCTTCATTTCGGCCATCGCGCGGTCGCGTGCTGCGCGCTCCTGAGCGCGCAGCACCTGCTTGGGATCCTCGAGCGTTGCCTCGACCATCGAGATCAGGTCCATGGTATAGGTCTCGCTCTCGGGATCGAGCAGCTCCAACGCGGCAAGCAAAAACGGCGAGAGCGGCTGGTCGAGCGCAAAGTCCTCGGGCAGGTCGACCGTCAGTGCGTAGTCGATGTCCGGCGCGGCGTCAGCCGGAGCGTCGGGTGCGGGCGGCACCTCGGTGCGCACGACGACGCCGGAATCGATGAGCGTGGCGAAGATCTCGTCGGCACGAACCTCGAGCTTAGCCTTTTCCTCGGGGGTCTGCAGGCTCGTCTCGATGAGGTCGTGTACGCGGGCTCGGGCATCGCCACCCTGCTCGACCACGCTAATCACCATGGAGTGCGTGATGCGCAGGCGCGGCTTGAGTGTCTCGGGCTGCGTCTCGATCAGGCGCTCGAACGTCTGCTTGTTCCAGGTGACAAAGCCCTCGGGGGCCTTCTTCTTTTTAATCTTGCGGAGCTTTTTGGGGTCGTCGCCCGCCTTGGCCATAAGCTTGGCATTCTCGATCTCGTGCTCGGGTGCCTCGGCGATGACCATGCCCTCGGTATCGAAGCCCGAGCGGCCGGCACGACCGGCAATCTGATGGAACTCGCGGGCGCGCAGACGACGCATCTTGTAGCCATCGAACTTGGTGAGCGCGGTGAGCACCACGGTGTGGATGGGCACGTTGATACCGACGCCGAGCGTATCGGTGCCGCAGATGACGGGTAGCAGGCCCTGCTGCGCCAAGCGCTCGACCAGCAGGCGGTAGCGCGGCAACATGCCAGCATGGTGCACGCCGACGCCGCATCCGAGCAAGCGCTTGAGGATTTTGCCGAAGGCCGTCGAGAAGCTCGTGCCCTTGGCCGCCTCCTTGATGGCCTCGCGCTGCTCCTTGCTGGCAATGCCAAAATTGGCGAGCGACTGTGCCGTCGCAAGTGCGGCATCCTGGCTAAAGTGCACGATATAGAGTGGGGCCTCGTCGCGGCGCATGGCGAGCTCGACCGTGCCCTCGAGGGAGGTCGTCACATAGTCGTAACTCAGCGGAACAGGACGCGGGGCGTCGACGACCAGGTCGCAGGCAGCGCCGGTGTGCTCCTCGAGTGAGGCGGCGATGGCAGTGACATCGCCGAGCGTGGCGCTCATGAGCATGAATTGCGTGTGAGGCAGGGTGAGCAGCGGCACCTGCCAGGCCCAACCGCGATCGGGGTCGGCAAAGTAGTGGAACTCGTCCATGGCGACGCAGCCAACATCGGCATCTTCGCCCTCGCGTAGTGCGTCGTTGGCGAGGATTTCTGCCGTACAGCAGATGACGGGCGCCTTGGTGTTGATATGCGTGTCGCCGGTGATCATACCGACGTTATCGCGGCCGAGCACCTGCACAAGGTCGAAAAACTTCTCGCTGACCAGAGCCTTGATGGGGGCCGTGTAATAGCAGCGTTTGCCCTGTGCCATGCCCATAAAGAGCATGCCCAGCGCGACAAGCGACTTGCCCGATCCGGTCGGCGTGCCCAGAATGACGTGATCGCCGGCGGCTAGATCCATGAGGGCCTCTTCCTGGTGGTCCCACAGCTCAATACCGCGATTGCTCGTCCATTCAAAGAAGCGCTCGAAGGCCTGGTCGGGCGTGAGCCACGGTTCGGGCTCGCTGCCGTCCTCGGGCTCCCACCAGGTGGGGGAGAGCGCACCGAGCGAGCCGAATTCGGCTTCGGTTCCCGTGCCGCCCGAGAATGAACTGGCGGCTCCGGCACCGGAGACGGTGCTGGCGGCGATATCTGTCGTGGTCTGTGCCATGTGTTTGCTTTCTCTCGCGATTGTCCGCCAACTATTATGGCGTAGCGTCGCATCGATGCGTTCGCAGGCAAGAAAATGCAGGAAATGGGCGTTCTGCCCAGCCGTTTAGTGTAGTCGCTAGCCAAGTGAGTAGACTTTTTGCGATATTGCGAGCACATGACTTTTGCGCAAGGGTTCTACCTGCGGTTTTATGTTTTGCTATGCGGGCTGTGCCTGGCTATTGCAAAAAAGTCTACTCACTTAGGTTTGAGGGCCGTTCGCTGGCGCCAATTTGCGCTTGTTTGCCGACGCCGCGACCATCAGAAGCCCCTAGGACTCTTGCGGCAGGCGCTTCTTGCCTTTACGGGCGCGGTTTCTAAAGTTCTCGACGGCCTCTTCCATACCCAGAGGTACATAGGTGAGCTCATCGAGGTTTTCGGGCAGGTAGCAGGCAAGGCTTTGCTCCTGCGCGCGGCCCGCCGCGAGCTGTTCATCGCTGGGCTGCGCGCCGGGTGTGGCGCAAATGCCATAGACGACGGCACCCATCTCGCGCGTGCGGCATTCGTATTCGGTCTCGGGATGCTCGGGATGGTCGCGGCGGACGTCGTCGCTTACCCAAAGCGTGTCGTAGCCGGCCGCGGCAATCTGCCCCAGGGCGTAGTCGCGCAGCGGTTTGCTGTCGGTGCGCAGCGTGACGGTGGCGCCGGCTGCAAAGAGCGGGCGGTAGAGCATCAGATGGTCGACATGGACGAGCCGTTTTTTGGCGTACTTGGCCTTGGGCTGCGGCGTGGGAAAGTTGATGGTAATGGCATCGAGCTCGCCTGCGGCAAACAGCTGCGGCAGCGATGCGGCGCCTCGGGGCAGGACAAGTGCGTTGGACAGCTCCTGCTCGCAGATTTTCTGTGCGGCATAGGCGATGCAGATGGGCTCCTGGTCCATGCCGATAAAGAACGTGTTTGGCTCGCGGGCCGCGCGCTCTACAAGGTACGTTCCCTTGCCACAACCAAGATCCAGATGAAGGTGTTCGAAAGGCTTGCTGCCTGCGGGCGCACAGGCCTCGCGCCAATCTCCGGCATAGGCCTCGGGGTTCGTCTCAATCGCATCGGCGTAGCGCTCCAGGCGCTCCTCGAGTACAAAGTTCTTAGGCGTGCGAACGTGGACGGCTCCCATGAGGCTCCTTGGTCATAAATGCGAAACGCATGGCTGCGCGTTTCGGCAATGCGTTGGAAGAAGGTGGGCATAGTTTGCCCGAAAGATGCGGCGCGGCTCGGCGGCGCGTCGTCGATGCCTACAGACGCTTGAGAATCACATAGCGGTTGAGCTCGCCGCTGCGACCGTCGGCATGGAAGCGCTCAAGCTCGCGCACGGGGACCTCGCCGCTCTTGTAGAACGTACGGACGCCGCGCACCAGGTCGGTGATCTGCTGATCGTCAAAGTGATGGCAATAGCGGTAGGCGTGGCGGTCGTTTTGCCAGCCAATGAGATGGTCGCCGGCTTCAAACTGCGCGGAATCGTAACCCTCAAACGGCGGGGTGAGCTCGGCGCGGGCCTCGGCACGAACGGCCTTGCGCGCCATGCGCTCGTCGTTCATAAACTCCCAAAAGCTGATGGCGATGATGCCGCCCGGGCGCGTCTGGCGCACCAGGGCGTCGAGCACGCGTACGCGGTACTCGCACGACGGCACGTGGTGCATAAATCCAAAGCAGACCGAGATGTCGGCGAGCGGGGCGTCGAAAAGCACGTCGGGTGTCTTGGCGGGGTTGAGCTTCATGAGGGCGTCGAGCACATCGAGTTCCTGGAAGTGCAGGTTGGGAATGCGCAGGGCGTGGCCACGTGCATCGATGGCCAGGTCCTGGCATGAGTCGACGCCATAGAACTCAAACGGGCAGCTGGCGTCTGCCGAGGGGTTTGCGCCATCGACGCCCTTGGCGGCAAGTGCGCCGCCGGCGGCAAAGTTCTCGAATCGCATGTTGCCGCAGGCAAGATCGAAGACGCGGACGGGATGCTCGATCGTGGCGACGTCGAGCTGCTCGAGCGCTATGTCCATGGTGCGCACCCAGCCGGGCCACGGTGCCTGGCGCGTATCGGAGAAGGAGGCGGAGTGCTCGCGATAGAACGTATTGTTGAGCTGAATGAGCGATGAGGCGAAATCGCGGTTCACGGCGCGGAACTCCCTCCGTTGGCGGTGCGGAATAAACAGTACGACCATACTACCGTTAACGCCGCAACGGGGACAACCGAGCTGCGGGTCATTGCTTTGTTTGGACACATTTCCGCAGCTCATATATGCCCGCAACCGCCGGTTGTCAAAAATCTCACTAGAATAGGTGGCATGCTTTTGGCGGTGGCGGATAGGTTTTTAACTGTGCAAGGCGCCTTAAGAACAAAAACGGTCCGGCGGCACGGCTGGCATCGCATAGGAGGAACCATGAATGTAGAAACTGCGCAGCGGCTCGCCGACCTTCGTCGCAGCAAGGGTTTTAGCCAAGAAGGGCTGGCGCGAAAGCTGGGGCTGTCGCGCCAGGCGGTCAGTAAATGGGAGCGTGCGGAGAGCTCGCCCGATACCGAGAACCTGATCTCGCTCGCAAAACTCTATGGCGTGAGTTTGGACGAGCTCCTCAATCCGAGCGATGAGATCGAGGACGATATCGAGTTTGAGAACGAGGACCGCGCCCGTCAGCGCGAGGCCGAGGCAGCGGAGCGCGCCCGTACCCATGAGGCAGCGGCACGTGCTACCGAGGCGGCAACGCAGGCGAGTGATGCCGCCGCCAAGGCGGCGCAAGCGGCAAGCTGGAGTGCGCAGGCCGCCAATGCCGCTACGGCGCAGGTGACGAGTGGCGGCGCAGCTGGCTCGACTCCGGTGAAAGGTCCGTTCCAGTCGTTCCCGTATTGGGCTGTGTGTTGGCTGCTGTTCTTTTTGCTGATGTTCCCGTTTGGTGCCGGCCCCTTTGCCGCGCTGATCTTCTTTACGATTCCCATCTATCACTGGGTGGCGCGTGCACTCGATGGTGATTGGGCACGCGGGGATATTCAGGTTGGTTCGGCACCGGTGACGGCTAGGACTCAGGTGCAGGATGCTTCCGCTGCGGTTGATGCTGGCGTGGCTACCGCGACTACCGCTGACCCGATCGCCAAAGAGGGTGATGAATGATGAAGCTTTCGCATGAATCCAAGGTACGCTTGGGCGTTGGCATCGGAGCGTTCGTGCTCATCATCGGACTTGTCTTTGGTATTTCGCGGACTTTGATTCATTTTGATGGCCCGTGGGATCTCGACGATGTTGTACCCGGCTTGTCTGGTATGGACGATATGTTTGACGACGATGATCTCTTGGATAGTGGCAACTATTCCGCTCGGCCTCAGCAGCTTTCGAGCACGACTTTTGATGCCGATGAGTTCCGCTACCTCGATTTCGATATCAATGCGGCTTCGGTGGACGTCAAGGTTGTTGATGGCAACAAGGTTCGCGTTATCGAGCGGGGGCGCGTTGCCGAGGGTATGGATGCCTCCAAGGCCGCGACGCAAAACATCGCATCCGTCGAGGACTCGACGCTCAAGGTTTCCCAGTTTGGAAGTGACGACGGTAAGGCAATCGATCGCTCAGTTACGGTCGAGCTGCCGCGCCGTGTTGCCGAACATCTGAAGGGGGTCAACGCGCACGTGGGCTCGGGCGATCTGCAGATTGCCGGTGTCATCTGTGATGGTTTCGACCTTTTCCTGGGTGCGGGAGATGTAGAGTTTACGGGCAGCGTGACTGATGCGCTCAGCGCTGAGGTCGGTTCGGGCGATGTGACGTTCGAGCTTTACCAGGCCCCCGCGAAGTCGATGGACGTGAGTGTGGGCTCGGGCGATGTGGAGATGACGGTTCCGAACTCGACGGGCTTTAAGGCGAGCCTCACCTTGGGCAGCGGCGACTTCGAGAGCGATTTCCTTCCGCTTGGCTACGACGGCGAGACCATTTTGAATCTTGAATTCGATAACGGCGATAAGTCTGCCACGTATCGTTTTGAGGTCGGTTCGGGCGACATGTCGTTTGATCCGGAGTGATGGCTGCGGGCTGGTCCGCAAGCATAGA
>UREE01000040.1 GCA_900546825.1 uncultured Collinsella sp.
GACCGCTAATCACATCGCTCGCGCATTCGTCGAGCGCCGGAATCGTCACGCGGTGCGAATTGCGCAGACTACGATTAATGATAACCGTCGCGGACTCGCCATCCTTGCCCGTGCGGTTGTATGCCAGCACCTCGTCGTTGAGCGCGAAGGCCTTGATCTCGCCGTCGATCATAAACGGTAGTGCGCGGCGTACGGCGGAGGCGTTTTTGACAATAGCCAGCGTGTCGAAGTCGTGCAGTTGGTCCTTGGTCGGCAGGGTGCGGCGGTTGCCCGGATCGGTTAGACCCTCCAGGCCGTACTCATCGCCATAGTAAATCGAAGGCACGCCCGGGAACGTCATCTGCATGAGCGTTGCGAGCCAAAAACGGCTCTTGGCCAGGCCCATCGAGTTCTCGTCCAGACGCCATTTGCTGCGCTCGCACTCGGGCAGCTGCGTCTCATCGGGGCCGCCGCCGAGCACCGAGATAATGCGCGGACGGTCGTGGCTTGAAAGCAGATTAAGTGCGCAGGACAGGGCCTCACGGGGATAGTTCTCGCGCAGGGTTTCGATTTCCTCGGCTGCCTGGTAGGCGTTCTTGTAGCCCATCAAAAAGCCGATGACCATGTCGCGGAAGGGGTAATCCATAGCAGAGTCCAACTCGGAGCCCTGTAGGTAGCGACGCAGATGGCCGTAGCTGATCTTGTTGGAGGCGTCTTCCCAGACTTCGCCGAGCAACAGTGCATCAGGCTTCTCGGCAAGTACGGCCTTCTTGATCTCGGCCAGGAAGTCGTCGGAAAGCTCGTCAGCGACGTCCAGGCGCCAGCCATGAGCGCCGGCACGTAGCCATTTACGGATCACGCCGTCCTTGCCCAGAAGCCG
Organism: uncultured Collinsella sp.; assembly: GCA_900546825.1. Lineage (GTDB taxonomy): Bacteria > Actinomycetota > Coriobacteriia > Coriobacteriales > Coriobacteriaceae > Collinsella. The sequence goes on from UREE01000040.1 coordinate 860, forward strand.
CTCGCGTACCAGCTCGGAGCTCTCATTGATGGCGGGCATGTTGCCCACGCCCCACCAGCAGTCGTACGAGCCGTCCTCGTGGAAATAAAACGCATCGCGCCACGGCGAGTCCTCGCTCTGCCACGCGCCCACGCCGGGGTAGTTGCCGTAGCGGTTGAAATAGATGGAGTCGTCACCCGTATGGTTAAAGACGCCGTCCAGGATGATGGAGATGCCCAGCTTCTCGGCTGCCTGGCACAGCTCGGTAAAATCCTGCTCGGTGCCCAGGATTGGGTCGATCTTGGTGTAGTCGGCCGTGTCGTAGCGGTGGTTGCTCGCGGCCTCAAAGATGGGGTTGAGGTAGATGGCCGTAAAGCCCAGCTCGGCGATGCGGGGCAGGTCATTTTGGATACCCTTGAGCGAGCCGCCGTAAAAGTCCCAGGTCTTGATGGATCCGTCCTCGGCACGCTCGTACACGGGCGGCTCGTTCCAGTCCTCGACCATGCGGCGCTGGATTCCGTTGCGTGGCTTTTCGACTTCGGCCAGCGTGCGCTCGCGCCAGTTTTCGTCGCGAGCATAGCGATCGGGGAAGATCTGGTAGACCATACCGCGCTCGTACCAGGTGGGACGGTTCTCGCGGTGCTTGTAGACGGTGACCTGGAACGACGGCACTTCGGCGTGGTCGTAGGTTACGCCCTCGCCGCCGGTGCGACCTTGCGGCGCGCCTAGGCGAACCTCGGGCTGGCCCTCGATATTGCAGATAAAGCTGTACCAGATAAGACAGGGCTCGGTGCACTCAAGCTCTGCAGTAAATATGCCGTCGCCCTCGTGCGTCATGGGATACAGAGACTCACCGATTTCATCGACCCAGGTGCGCAGCGTAAGCGTTGCCTGGTTGGGGTCGGCATCCTCCAAAATCACCGAGAGTGCAACGGAAGTTCCAGTGGTCACAGCGCCAAACGGAGTGCGAAATTGCGGCAGGCGGCTGTTGTGAATCAATCTCATAGTACGGTCCAGTTCTATACAGTCATGGCCAACGGGCCATGGGCTAAACGCACAGTACTTAAGTATATCGTTGCACTTTAGTTGTATAAACTACAGCCGCTCATTATCGGCGAACGGTTGTCCTAGAAAATCGTTTTACCATCCACATTATCGCGATACTCGAAAACGCCTATGTAGATAGTATTTGTAGCCAAACAAAACAGCTCCGGTTTACTACGACGAATTGAATGATCTCAACCACAGTCATTTTAGTGATATTAAAACTGCAGGTAGAAGCGTTGCCAATTTCGATGATTACTCGCCGTGGTCGGCCGGAGCCATTTTGTCGTAGTAAACCGGCCCTCTTTTTAATGCGGGGTTCAACCAAGAAGAGGGCGCCTGCTTGGGGCGCCCTCTTTTGCGTTGAGGATTAAGTTTTAATCGTCAGGATTAGCGGCGCTTGCGGGTGGCAGTTGCCTTGCGGACGGAGGTCTTCTTGGTCGGAGCCTTTTCCTCGGCCGGAGTGGCGGGGGAGACCGGAGTCTCCTTGGCAGGCTCGGGCTTAGCCTCTGCCTTCGGTGCGGCCTTGACCTCAGCGGCCTTCGGCGTCGGCTTGGCCTTTACCTCGGCCTTGGGCTCCTCTTTGGCAGCAGCGGGCTTAGTCTCTGCTTTGGGAGTTGCGGTCTTTGCCATGGTCTTCTTGGCTGTCGTCGTGCGCTTGCGCGAGGTGGTCTTGGCGGCAGGCTTGGCCTCGACGGTTGCCTCCGCCTTGGACTCGGCAGGCGTCTCCTCGACCTTGGCGGCCGGCTTTGCGGCAGCCTTCGTTGCAGTGGCCTTGGTAGCTGTAGCTTTCTTGGTGGCAGGGGTCTTGGTTGTGCTCTTGGACGCGGTCGTCTTCTTGGCGGCGGTCTTGGCCGGAGCCTTTGCCGCGGGCTTAACCTCGGCTGCAGCGGTCTCGGCCTTTACCTCGGGAACGACCTCGGCCTCGGCGGCCTTCTTGACAGCTGCGGTGGTGCGCTTGCGCGTGGTCGCTGCCTTGGCGGTAGTTGCCTTGGCAGTGGTGGTCTTGCTCGCAGCGGCCTTTGTTGTCGTGGCCTTTTTAGTCGTCGTCTTACGAGTCGTGGTCTTCTTTGCCGCAGGCTTCGCAGCCGGCTTCTCCTCAGCCTTGGGCTCCTCAGCAGCAGCGGGCGCCTCAACAACCGACTCGGCCTTGGGCTCGGGCTCGGCCTCAACTTTCTCAGCCACAACCACAGGCTCGTCGACAACAGCCACCGGGCGCTCGATCTCCGGGTGCATAAAGAAGTACAGGTCCAGATACTTGTCGGCCGAGCGCGTCCAGCTAAAGTCCTGGCTCATGGCCTGCGTTACCAGCTGGTTCCAGGCGTCGCGGTTATCCCAGAACAGACGCGCCGCGCGGAACACGGCGTCGCCCATCTCGTCGCCGTTAAAGTTGGTAAACGAGAAGCCCGTGCCTTCGCCGGTAAACTCGTTATACGGAATCACCGTGTCCTTCAGACCGCCAGTCTCGCGAACAATCGGCAGGGTGCCGTAGCGCATGGCGATGATCTGCGACAGGCCGCAGGGCTCAAACTTCGAAGGCATTAGGAACATGTCGGCGGCGGCATACATGCGCTGCGACAGCGCAGGATCGAACTCGATGCGTGCGGCCATGGTACCGGGGTACTTGTCCTGGAAGTAGCGCAGACCGTCCTCGTAGTCGCGGTCGCCGGTGCCCAGCACCGCCACCTGCACGCCGCCGGCCAGAATGCGGTCGAGCGCGTACATGACCAGGTCCATGCCCTTCTGGCGCGTCAGGCGCGTGACCATGACCATAAGCGGACGGTCGTCGCGAACCTCGAGCCCCAGCTCTTCCTGCAGCTTGGCCTTGCATACGGCCTTACCAGAACGGTCCTCCACGGTGTAGTTGGCGGCAATGCGCTTGTCGGTCGCCGGGTCAAAGCCCGCCACGTCAATGCCATTCAAAATGCCCTGCAGCGCATAGGAGCGCTCGCGCAGCACGCCGTCCAGGCCCTCGCCAAACTCGGGCGTCTGGATCTCGCTGGCATAGGTGGGGCTCACCGTGGTTATGGCGTCGGCATAGCGCAGGGCGCCCAGCATGTAGTTGATGCTGCAGGCGTCGCAACGCAGCTGCGAGGCGGCCGCCGGAATGTGTGCCACACCCAGGATGTCCTCCATCACGGTGTCGCTAAACTGGCCCTGGAACGCCACGTTGTGGATCGAGAACACGGTCTTGACGCGGTCATACAGCGGCAGGCCCTGGTAAAACTCGCGCAAAAACACGGGCGCAAGTGCCGTCTGCCAGTCATTGCAGTGCAGGATGTCGCACTCAAAGCCGGCCGGCAGGTGCTGCAGGCTCTCGGTGATGGCCTTGGAGAAGAACGCAAAGCGCTCGCCGTCGTCAAAGAAGCCGTACGGATAGTCGCGCGCAAAGTAGCGCTCGTTGTCGATGAACATATAGGTGACGCCGTCGTGCTCGAGCTTCTCGAGTCCGCAGTACTCGTTGCGCCAGCCCAGACTCACGTAAAAGTCGGAGAAGTGCTCCATCTGCGCCTTGTACTCGTCCTTTATGGTGGCGTACTTGGGCACCATCACGATAACTTCGGCGCCGGCGCGCACAAGCGCCGCAGGCAGCGAGCCTGCCACGTCGCCCAGGCCACCGGTCTTTACAAACGGTGCGCACTCGGCCGAGGCAAACACGATCTGCATCTTTTTGCTGGAATCTGCCATATTGTCTCCCATGTTGCAATTCGAGAATAGCCGCCTGGCGCTAACCGGGCGGCTATTCTACTTGTTACGAGCGATGTTGCGGTGCCAACGTTAACGTACGATGGTGGTGTCGGAAGTTAACGGAGCCTTGCCCAGCACCAGGATGTTCTCGGGCGTGCCGCGAAGCTCAGTGTTGGTGGGAACCACGTTGTTCTTGTCCAGGATGGCGTTCTCGACGCGTGCGCCGCTCTTGATGATGCAGCTCTGGTTGATGATCGAGTTGGTCACCGAGGCGCCTTCCTCGACCACGACGCCGCGCGACAGGATCGAGTTGCGCACGGTGCCCTTGATGATGCAGCCGGCCGAGATGATCGAGTTGCAGGCGTGGCTACCGGTCGCGTAGCGCGAAGGCGGCACGTCGTGGGCCTTGGTCAGGATCGGGCGCTCGGGAACGAAGAGCTGGTCGGCCTGAGCGGGATCAAGCAGGTCCATGCTGCGGCGGTACAGCGACTTCTCGCTAAACACGCCCACGACCTCGCCCTTGTACTCGTAGCTGCACACGTCGATGTTGCCAAAGTCGCCCTGGAGTGCCTCGAGCAGGTCCAGATAGTCGGCGGCCTGGTAATGGTCGATGATCTCGAGCAGCGTCTGGCGGTTGATGATGCAGCAGTCCATGGACGCGTTGTCGCCGTACGCCACGCCGGTGCTCACGCCGGTCAGGCGGCCGTTCTCGTTAATGTCGAGCTTGGTCTCGTCCTCGATGTTGCGCGTGGCCTTGCAGTACACCACGGTCATCTGGGCGCCGGAGTTCTCGTGCGCCTCGATGATGGTGTTGAGGTCCAGGTTGAACACGATGTTGGTGCCCATCATGACCACGTAGGGCATTTCCGAGCGCTGGAACAGCGTTTTGTTGGAGATGATGTCGCGCAGCAGGAAGCGCATGCCGCCCTTGGTGGTGCCATACGCGTTGCCGGGGACCATGAACAGGCCGCCCTTCTTGCGGTCGAGGCCCCAGTCCTTGCCCGAACCGACATGGTCGATCAGGGAGCGGTAGTTGCCCGGCATGACGACGCCGACGGTCTTAATGCCGGCATTCATCATGTTGGACAGCGGAAAGTCGATCAGGCGGTAGCGGCCCAAAAACGGGACAGACGCGATGGGGCGGTCCTTGAGCAGCACGCTGCCGTAGGTCGAAGAGTAGTTAGCGGTGATGTAACCGATGGCCTTGCGATTGATCATCGGATCATTCCCCCTTCCCGATAACGACGTCATTTCCAACGACGGCCGTATCCTTGGTGGTATCGACAGAGCCGAGCTTCACGCCCTCTTCGACCGTGGAGTTCTCGCCCAAAATTGCGCGGCAGATGTGCGCGCCGCTCTTAACGTGCGCACCCGGCAACAGCACGGAGTCCTCGACCACGGCGCGCTCCTCGATGATGACATCGGTCGAAAGGATCGAGTGGCGAGCGGTGCCGTAAATCTTGCAGCCATTGGAGACCAGGCAGTCGTCCAGGCGGCCGTCCGGGCCAATGTAGTGCGGCGGACGCGTGGTCACGTTGGACATGATGGGGAAGCTCTTGTCAAAGAGGTCGAACTCGGGGTTGTTGCCCAGCAGGTCCATCGAGGTCTCGTGGAAGCTGGCGATGGTGCCGACGTCCTTCCAAAAGCCGTTGAACTCGTAGCTGTACAGACGCTTGCCCTCGCCGAGCAGCTTGGGGATGATGTCCTTGCCAAAGTCGTGGCTCGAGCGCTGGTCCAGGGCGTCCTCCTCGAGCGCCTTGATCAGTACGTCGGCCGAGAAGATGTAGATGCCCATGGAGGCGAGGTTCGAATCGGGCTTCTCGGGCTTCTCGGTGAACTTGGTGATGCGGCCGTCTTCGGGGTCGGTGGTCAGGATGCCAAAGCGGCTGGCCTCCTCCCACGGCACGGGCATAACGCTCACCGTGAGGTCGGCGTTGTTCTCAATGTGCGTCTTGAGCATCTTGCGGTAGTCCATGCGATACAGGTGATCGCCCGAAAGAATCAGGACGTACTTGGGGTCGTTGGCCTTGATGTAGTCGAGGTTCTGCGTAATGGCGTCGGCCGTGCCCGCATACCAGGCGCCGCCGGTCTGCGTCTCGTACGGCGGCAGGATCGACACGCCGCCGTCGCGGCTGTCCAGATCCCACGCCTCGCCGGAGCCCACGTAGGCGTGCAGCAGGTAGGGACGGTACTGCGTCAGAACGCCCACCGTGTCGATGCCCGAGTTGGAGCAGTTGGACAGCGAAAAGTCGATAATGCGGAACTTGCCACCAAAGCTAACCGCCGGCTTGGCGATCTTTTGGGTGAGTGCCCCCAATCGGCTGCCCTGTCCTCCTGCGAGGAGCATCGCGATGCATTCTTTCTTACTCATCGATTTCTCCTTCTGTCATCGATGTTCCAAAACCCATTAGCGACGGGCGCGGCGCTCGGTCGCGCCCGTCGAGTAATGCCGTGCTGGCAAAGGGAGCTTGCGGCCTTTAAGCGTGCCAGATCTCGTCGCGGTACTCGCGAATGGTGCGGTCGGACGAGAACCAACCCGAGGAGGCGGTGTTGAGCAGGGCCTTGCGGTTCCAGGTCTCCTGGTCGCCATAGCTGCCCGTGAGCGCCTCCCATGCATCCACGTAGCTGCGGAAGTCCGCCATGACCAGGTCGGGGTCGTTGTTGTTCATGAGCTCGTTGTAGATGCTCTCAAAGTTGCCCGAAAGACCCGCAAACGTGTTGTCCTTGAGCTCGTCCATCACGCGGCCCAGACGTTCGCGGTCGCCGTTGAGGGTATCCCACGCAAAGTAACTGTTGGATGCCCAGAGCTGCTCGACCTCGGGTGCGGTCAGGCCAAAGATGGCCTCGTTCTCGCGGCCGGCCAGGTCGGCGATCTCGATGTTGGCGCCGTCGAGGGTGCCCAGCGTAATGGCGCCGTTCATCATGAGCTTCATGTTGGACGTGCCCGAGGCCTCCTTGCCGGCCGTGGAGATCTGCTCCGAGATCTCGGCGGCGGGGTAGATGAGCTGGGCGTTGCTCACGCGGAAGTTGGGGATAAAGCAGACCTTCATGACCTCGTTCACACGGGCATCGTTGTTGATGACGTCAGCCACGGAGTTAATGAGGCGGATGGTCTCCTTGGCAAAGGTGTAGCTCGAGGCGGCCTTGCCGCTAAAGATGAAGGTCGTCGGCGTCACGTGGAAGTTAGGATCGGCGATGCGACGGTTGTAGATGTCCATCACCTTCATGATATTCATGAGCTGGCGCTTATAGGCGTGGAAGCGCTTTACCTGGACATCGAAGACGGTGTTGGGGTCAATAACCAGACCGGTCTCGGCCTTGACGTAGGCGGCCAGACGCTCCTTGTTGGCGCGCTTGGAGGCACCAACGGCCTTCAGGAACTCGGTGTCGTTCTGGAACTCTTTGAGCTTCTCCAGCTCAAAGGCGTCCTTGAGCCAGCCATCGCCAATGGCCTCGGTCACGAGCTTGGCATAGGTGGGGTTGGCCTCGGCAAAGAAGCGACGGTGCGAGATGCCGTTGGTCTTGTTGTTGAACTTCTCGGGCGTCAGGGCATAGAAGTCCTTGAGCACGATGTTCTTGATGATGTCGGAATGGATCTTGGCCACGCCGTTGACGCTGTGGCTGCAAATCACAGACAGGTTGGCCATGCGAATCTCGCCGTCCCACAGGATGGCGGTCTGGCGCAGACGCTCCTGCCAGCCCTCCTTCGTGGTGTCGAACGACTCGTGCCAACGACGGCTGATCTCGTCGATGATCTGGTACACGCGGGGGAGGAGCTTGGAGAACGTGCCGATAGGCCACTTCTCCAAGGCCTCGGGCAGGATGGTGTGGTTGGTGTAGCTCACGACCTGCGTCACGATGTTCCAGGCGTCATCCCACTCGAGCTTCTTCTCGTCGATGAGGATACGCATGAGCTCGGGCCCGCACATGGCGGGGTGGGTATCGTTGGTGTGGATGGCCACAAACTGCGGCAGCAGCTCCCAGTTCGCGCCGTGCTCCTTCTCAAAGGTGTCGAGCAGGCTGTAGATGCCGGCCGAAACAAACAGGTACTCCTGCTTCAGGCGCAGCAGACGGCCGTGCTCGCCGGCGTCGTTGGGGTAGAGGATGGCGCTGATGGCCTCGGCCTCAGCGCGCTCGGCATCGGCCAGAGCATAGTCGCCGCGGTTGAAGGCCTCCAGATCAAAGTGCTCCTCGACCGGCTCGGCGGCCCAGACGCGCAGCTTGTTGACGGTTTCGCCGGCATAGCCCACCACGGGGATGTCATAAGGGACGGCCAGGATGTCCTGCGTGTCCACTGTGCGGTAGAACGTGCGACCGTTCTCCTCAAAGCCCTCGACATGGCCACCAAACTTGATGGTCACGGCCTTGTCCTGACGACGGACTTCCCAGGGATAGCCGTGGGTGAGCCACTCGTCGGTGGCCTCGACCTGACTGCCATTGACGATCTCCTGCTTAAACAGGCCGTAGCGGTAGCGCATGCCGTTGCCATAGCCGGCAATCCCCTCGGCTGCCATGGAATCCAGGAAGCATGCGGCCAGACGGCCCAGGCCACCGTTGCCCAGAGCCGGATCGGGCTCCTGGTTCTCGATGACGGACAGGTCAAAGCCCATGTCGTCGAGCGCCTCGGCGACCATGTCGCGCACGCCAAAGTTGAGCAGGTAGTTGTCGAGCAGGCGGCCGATCAAAAACTCGATCGAGAAGTAGTACACGCGCTTCTTGCCCTCGGCGGTCACGCGGGCGTCACTCTTGGTGGCAACGGTGCGTGCCTTCTCGGCCACGAGCTTGGCCAGGGCATTAAAGCGGTCGAGGTCGCTCGCGGCCTCGACGCTCTTGCCGCTGATGCTCATGACGGCATCGCGATAGAGCTCGGTAAACTCCTGCTTGTTGTCGAAGATCTTATTCATACGTTCCTTTCCCCCGGGGATGTTTCTCCCGGAACGGTTATGACTTGTATCCTACGCCCCGGCGGGGCGGGTGATTACAGCTGTAACGGCTTTGTTACGCATCCTTGGCAGACGGCTTAACAGAAGCAGACTTGGCCTTGGGAGCAGCCTTTTTGGTGGTTGTCTTTTTGGCCGTGGCGGGCTTGGTTGCCTTGGCCTTCGCCTTAGCCGGAGCCTTCTTGGCGGCCGCAGGCTTAGGCTTTACCGAGGACGTGCGCTTCTTAGACGCAGCCTTGGGCTCCTCAACCACCGGCGGCTTATAGCTGCTGGGACCGCGGCGCTTAAGCACCACGCCTGCCAGGCCGGGAACCTTAATCTCAATGGAGTCCATCTGCCCGTTCCAGGGGTAGGGCTCGCTCGAGCAGGTGTAGGGTCCCTCGCCGGCATAGCCGCTGCCGCCAAACTCGGGACGGTCGGAGTCAAAGATGACCTCCCAGTCGCCCTCGCGCGGTACGCCCACGCGGAAGCTCTCATAGCTCGCCGGGTCAAAGTTGATCAGGATCACCAGGTCGTCGTCGATATCCTCGCCCTGGCGCACAAAGCTCACGATGGACTGCTTGGAGTTGTCCGCATCGATCCAGGTAAAGCCGTCGTCGGTGTAGCCGCGCTCGTACAGGGCGGGCTCGGCGGTGTACAGGTGGTTGAGTGCCTTGATAAACGCCTGATGATGACGGTGGGTCTCGTACTCCTCGGTCAGGAACCACTGGATGGACTCGTAGTAGCGCCACTCAATAAACTGGCCGATCTCGTTGCCCATAAAGTTGAGCTTGGCGCCGGGGTGCATCATCTGGTAGAAGGCCAGCGTGCGCAGGCCGGCAAACTGGCGCCACCAGTCGCCCGGCATGCGACCGATGAGCGAGCACTTGCCGTGCACGACCTCGTCGTGGCTGAGCGGGCAAATGAAGTTCTCGGTAAAGGCGTACATGATGGAGAACGTGAGCAGCCCGTGGTTGCCGGGGCGCCATGGAAAATCGGTCTGCATGTAGTGCAGGGTGTCGTTCATCCAGCCCATGTCCCACTTGTAGTGGAAGCCCAGGCCGCCGTCCTGCGGCGGATAGGTTACGAGCGGCCACGCGGTGGACTCCTCGGCCATCATCATCACGTCGGGGTAGTGTGCCTCCACGGCGCAGTTGACCTGGCGGATAAACGCGCTGGCGTCCAGGTCCTCCTCGGTACCGTACTTGTTGAACTTCTTTTGACCCGGATCGTCAATGCCAAAGTTGAGGTACAGCATGCTGGACACGCCGTCCATGCGAATGCCGTCCACGTGGAAGTTCTCTAGCCAGTACAGCACGTTGGAGACCAGGAAGGAGCGGACCTCGCCACGGGCGAAGTCAAACTTATGCGTGCCCCAGTTGGGGTGAATCTCGTGCTCAAACAGCATGTGGCCGTTAAACGTGGCAAGGCCGTGGGAGTCGGCGCAAAAACCGCCGGGCACCCAGTCCATGATCACGCCAATGCCCGCCTCGTGGCATGCATCGATAAAATGCATGAGCTGCTGCGGGTTGCCGTAGCGCGACGTGGCGGCATAGTAGCCGGTCGTCTGGTAGCCCCAGGAGCCATCGAAGGGATGCTCCATAAGCGGCATGACCTCGATATGCGTGTATCCCATGTCGCGCACGTAGTCCACGAGCTCCACCGACAGGTCGTCGTAGGTATAGAACTCGCCGCGCTGCGCGGGGAAGGGATCCATGGGGCCGGGGTAGTTGCCGTACTCGTCGGGCTCGCCCTGCGGCGCGTCGCCGTGGCGCTTCCACGAGCCAATATGCACCTCGTAGATGTTAAGGGGCTGCGACATGTGATTATGGCTGGTGCGGCGCTTGAGCCAAGCCGCGTCGTTCCACTTATAGCCATCGAGGGTCCACAGCACGCTCGCCGTTCCCGGAGGGCACTCGGCCTTAAAGGCGTACGGATCGGCCTTGTAGAGCTTTTCGCCCTCGTTAGTCTCGATGAGGTACTTATAGAGCTGGCCCTGCTCGGCACCAGGAATAAAGCCTTCCCAAATAGCGCTCGTATGTACGGGCACCAGCGGGTTGGCTTCCTCATCCCAATTGTTAAATTCGCCAATGACGTGGACGCTCTTTACATCGGGCGCCCAAACGCAAAAACGCCAGCCGCGCGTACGGTTCTGCGTGTCGGGATGCGCGCCCATCTTTTCCCAGCTGCGCTCCCACATGCCAATGCCAAACAGATAGACATCGTCCTTGGAGAGCTCCGGTGCGTGCGGGGCGGCCTTACGGGTAGCGGGCTTTTTGGTTGCTGGCTTTAGCTTTGTATCGCTCACGTTTGATCCCATCATGACGCGGCAGCGTGTTGCCTTGGTGACTAGATGCGAAAGGTCCAAGGCTGCACGAATCGAAGGGACGGCGATAGCTCTATGATTCGTTCCACCTCGCGTGCTCGGTGGAACTTTCGGCACGAAATACGATAACACCTGTTCGTTACTTTTATGGAGAAAAGTGGATTTGCGGCGGCGTTTAATCGGCGAGCGCCATGTTTATACCACTGGCAGAATTGCGATGGTAAAACTCTTGACAGTTTTACCAAATAGGGTTTCTAGACTATTAAATTGACGTTTGGTAAAACGTTTTTAGCAGGTTGTTTACCATTTGACATCGAAAGGTACGTTTATGTCCCAGACCGCCGCTCCCAATGTTGCTTTTATTTTCGATTGCGACGGAACACTGGTTAATAGCACCCCCGTTTGGGCCTATGCCCAGCCCGAGTTATTACGCCGTCATGGCATTGATGTAACGGTCGACGATTTTGCCCAGTTTGAGCATTTGTCGCTGGAGGACGAGTGCCAGGCCTACCACGACACGTGGGGCATTGGCGCGAATGGCGAGGGGCTGTATCGCGAGCTGGGCGAGATTTTGATCGATGGCTACTCCAAGGTGCCGCCGCGCGAGGGCCTGCTTGCATTTTTGGAGCAGGCGAAGGCGGCGGGCATTGCCATGTGCGTTGCCACATCCACGCCGGCCGAGCTGGTTGCGTCTGCGCTTGCTGGTGCTGGCCTTGATCGCTATATGGAGTTTATTACCACGACGGGCGAGGCGGGGCGCTCCAAGCAGTTCCCCGACGTGTACGAGCTGGCGCTGCAACGCCTGGAGGAGCGCCACGGGCACAAGTTTGAGCGCACATGGGTGTTTGAGGACGCCGTCTTTGGCCTAAAGAGCTCTGGGATCGCTGGCTTTAAGCGCGTGGGCATCTATGACCCGCACGGCCGTATGAAGCGCGACGACGTACGCGCCAACTGCGATATCTTTATCGATAGCTATGAGGACCTGGATCTGGCCCGCGTGCTTTCGTTTGAGGGATAGGCGAGGGCTGTGGCTTGCAAGGTATTAGTGGTCTGCGGCTCGCCCGTGGTGGCGAGCGCGGATCTGTTGCGTAGGTTAGCAGGGGAGTGCGACCACGTTGTCGCCGTGGACCGCGGCCTCGACGCGCTGCTGGACGCCGGCTTAAGCTGTGACGTATATGCGGGGGATGCCGACACGGTAAGCGACGCGGGTCGCGCGCTGGTTGATACCGCCGAAGCCTTTGAGGTTGAGCGCCACGACCCCTACAAGGACTATACCGATCTGGCGCTGGCGCTCGATTCCGTCCGCCGTCGCTGGCCGGGTGCCGAAGTGGTTGCGACCTGCGCCACCGGCGGCCGTCCTGATATGGCGCTTTCCGTACTGGGCCTGCTCGCGGGCTACGAGGGTGCCCCCGTCTGGATCGTCGAGGACAAGGTGGTCGCCCGCATTCTTCACGCAGATGAATCGTGGACCATCGAAGGCGCTGAGGGCAAAACGTTTTCCATTATTGCTATAGCCCCCAACACCCAGGTAAGCGAACACGGCCTAGAATGGGAGCTAGATCACAGCCCCCTGGGCCTGTTGGCCGACACGGGCATCAGCAACGTCGTCAGGTCAACAGCCACGATCCAAGTCCACCAAGGCGTCGCAATCGGCTATTTGCTTGCGTGAGGGTTTTATCGGGACGGGGCTGAATTAGCTTATTTTGGCAACGCCAAAAAGGGTATGTAAAATAAGTATTTGGATGTTGTTAAACGATTGGCTGGTTTCTGCAAACGGGATTCTGTTTAATCCAACCACTTGCTTAACAACTTTGCTTTTTGATTAAAGGCCTGAAGTCCACCACGCCTTGGCGGGAAAGTCCTTTCCCCGTCGAGTATTCTCGATCGCGCTCGGGGTCTTCCTCGACGAATTTCCACACACCCTTTGCTATGAGAGAGATGAGCCCTTCAAGCTTGACGACGCAATCGAACTCGCAGTCTTGTTGGCTTCCATGGCCGATTCCTTTATGCCCATAACTCGCGATTATCCCGCGCGCATCGCCCTGTACGCAAACCCCGATGGCTTTGTAGGGGCTATACGCTTCGCCCCTTCCCTCGATGACCGACGACCCCGCATGGATCACCGCGCAGCGAAGCTGATAGAGATCCGATGCCGTAAAGATGCCTCGATCCTCTATCGTCTCAAACCCCTCTATTATCTCATCTGGGCGCTTCTCGCCCTTGCGCGCATTGGTCATTTTTCTCCCATCGTTCGGGAGCTCCAGGTACTCCTTGCACCATTTTCGGTAATCCGTCCCGTCGATGTTTGCGCATACGTCTGGGATGGTCACTACGAGAGTCAAAGCGGCGAGCAGCAGCCCTGCGTCGAAGGCTTTTTCGCACTCTTCCACAAGTCTGCTGGGCGTACGGCAGACGACGGTGGGGAACCCGTATTCGTTGTCGCTGCATTTTAAACACGTAGAGGGCATGGGCTCCCAATCGGCAATTGCTGTTATGCTCATAACACCTCGCCCGTTTCTGCGTCGATTCTCAGATCTGTCCTCGGTTCGATAAACTCATCCACCATCTCGTCGTCGCGGTCGGGCTCGGTCACGAAGAGCGGTTCCGGGACGTCGATGCGCGGGCCAATCGTAAGGCTGCCGCACGCGATGATGCGATCGAGATGCGGCTCGGCAGTCCCAGTTGTGAAGGCGGGGCGTAGCACATCGCGCACGTAGTTGACGATACCCAAAATCTCGTTCACGTAGTCGAACGCGAACTTCTCGGCCATGGTCGGTCCTCCCTGGCAAAGACGATTTCAACCAGAGATTTTACAACTTCAATGAGTTGCTCCGTTTTAAATCCAACCATTGGCTTAACAAAATGGTAGGAAACTTTCTTCAACCAGAAAACTAATAAACCCAACAAGTTATTTTCATACCCGCCAAAATAGCTAATTCAGTCCCATCCCAGGAAAACCCGTAAGATAAGACAATCAATCAAAATTCCCCCTTGCATCAAGCAAAACATTCCCCTATAGTATTTCCTCGTCACGGGGGCGTAGCTCAGCTGGGAGAGCGCTTGACTGGCAGTCAAGAGGTCAGGGGTTCGATCCCCCTCGTCTCCACCATCGTGAATGCAAAGGCCTTCGGAATTTCGAAGGCCTTTTTTCATGCCAAAATACCTCGCGCCACTAACCACTTCCACACCAACAAAAAGTTGCACAATTTATTTCCCATGTCTGTGCATAGTTTGTTAGACAACCGCAATTACCAGTGCAGCTCGCTGCCCCTTTTTGACTTTAGGAACGCTTCTAATTATCGTCAGCACCCCAATAACCTGCGTCAACGTAAACAACTTCCCAAAACAACCCCCTTTAGCACGTCAAATGAACGATATGTTGTCCAACGCAGTCCAAATCAGTTTCACTAACAGCTTGTGCTAGGATAACTAACGTTACATGGGTTCAACTGTGCTCACGGCTCCAGCAAGTCACAAAGCGCAGGGTCGATCAGCATCCGGCCGTAACGGCGGTGCCAGAAACACCACGAGCTCCAATAAAGAAGTCATGCGACGTTGTTTATTTGTATTGAGTTTATTCTCAAATGTAAATAAGTATTAGATCGCATGCAATTACGTAGCAGTTCTTCAGCTGTTTGCGTGCGGTCCAGTTTTGAAATTACTTGACCGGCTCGCACGCAGTCAGCTGAGGTTGCAGGCATTCTTGCGATACGTGCTTGTGATCTCAGCGCTGCTTTTATACATACCGTTCACGGTGGGGCAGAGCCACGTGCTTGTCTGACTGGGCTCAGGGTTTGAATATGGAGCGCCTTCGCGCACAAGCGCCCTGGCGAAGCCATACCCAAACCCCGTGAGCCATACGTAAGACAGCAAGGGGGTGGTGCTCGTGTGGTATGTAATCCAGGTCATTAACGGTCGCGAAGACGTAATGCGCGAGCGCATTGAGCGTATCGTGCCGGCTGGTACCATGCAGGAGCTCTTTTATCCCCAATTTCAAACCGAGATCAAGGTACATGGCGAATGGGTCAATACGACCAAGCCGCTGTTCCCCGGTTATCTTATCTGCGACACGGCAGATCCCCGTACCGTGCAACAGTATCTGCTTCGCATGGACGACTTTGCCCGGGTGCTATCCCAGGACGGTCAGTTTGTGCCGCTGGCAAAAGAAGAGGTCCAGCTTATTGGCAGCTTTACGCATAGGGGAGACCGCGTTGTGCCCATGAGCGAGGCCCTAAAAAACGGTGATCAGGTCGTAGTGACGGCAGGTCCACTGCTGGGCCACGAAGGCCTTATCAAAACCATTAATAGACGCAAGAGCACTGCTTATTTGGAGCTCAACCTGTGCGGCCGACGCGTAACTACGCGCGTTGGCCTCGCCGTGCTTTCAAGCGAGCAGCGCGTCATGCGCAACCTAAAAAAGGCGATCGCCTAGCTGCTGGCGGCCGTAACACAAGACAAGGAGGATCCCCGATCAGGGGATGAAGTGTTGGAAGAGAACGTGTCGGATAAAACTCAATATACAACGGATGCACCCGCGGGGGCAGCGCTGATTGCTCAGGCCATGGACCGGCGCGAGGGCGCCGGCCGCTACAGGGCCATGCAATCCATCATGGACTGGGATCACTCGCGCCTGGCCTACCGTGCCGTCAAGCGCGCATTCGACATCGTGTTCAGCGGTGCCGTGCTCGTCGTCATCGCGATTCCCAGCCTGGTGCTGGCCGCTGCCATCCGCTTGGAGAGCGAGGGCAGCCCCTTCTACAGCCAGATCCGCGTGGGCCAGACCCGTCCCGACGGCAGCCTGTCAACCTTCCGCATGTGGAAGTTCCGATCAATGTACAGGAACGCCGACGAGCGCCTCGCCGAGCTCAAGGAACAGAACGAGATCGCCGGCGCCATGTTCAAGATGAGGGACGACCCGCGCGTCACCAAGATCGGCAGGTTCATCCGCAAGCACTCTATCGACGAGTTCCCGCAGTTCCTGAACGTCTTTCTGGGCCAGATGTCAGTGGTGGGTCCGCGCCCGCCGCTGCCGAATGAAGTCGCGGAGTACACCGAGTACGACCTGCAGCGCCTGTCCGTAAAGCCCGGAATCACCGGCTGGTGGCAGGTTACTGAGCGCAACTCGACGGGATTCGACGGCATGGTCCGTCGCGACTTGGAATATATCGCCAAACAAGGCGTTTTCTTCGATTTAAAAATAATCCTACTAACAGTGATTGAGGTTGTCAGCGGAAATGGCGCTTGCTAAAGAGACAAGAGGGAAATACGAAGGCACCAGTTCAGTGGTCGATCTTCCCGGGCGAGTCGAAGTCCTGGGTGCGCCCGTCGACCCCTGGACTATGGGGCAGACCGTCGAGGCGACCGACGCCCTCATCAAGGAGGGTCGTTTCGCTCACTTGATCGGCGTGAACGCCGACAAGCTGTTGCAGATGCTTGACGACCCCGAGATGGACGCGTGCGTGCGTCGCTGCGAGATCGTGAACGCGGATGGCGCGTCCATGGTCATGGCCGCCAAGAAGCTGGGCGTGGATTTGCCCGGGCGCGTGGCCGGCATCGACCTCATGTGGGAGCTGTGCGGGCTGGCCGAGCGCGAGGGGCACAGTGTCTATCTGCTGGGCGCCAAGGCCGAAGTGGTCGCAAAGACCGCAGGGGTACTGTCCGAGAGGTATCCCAATATGGTCCTCGCTGGCTACCGTGACGGCTACTTCGGTGACGACGAGTTCGACGCCGTGGTCGCTGAGGTTGAGCAGGCCGAGCCCGACATCGTATTCGTGGGCATCACCTCGCCCAAGAAGGAACGCCTTATCGAGCGTTTCCGCGAGCTGGGCGCCAAGGGCGCTTTCGTGGGCGTGGGGGGCTCGTTCGACGTCGTCTCCGGCAACATCCCGCGCGCCCCGATGTGGATGCAGCGCGCGAACCTGGAGTGGCTCTTCCGCATGATGCAGGAGCCAAAGCGCCTGGTGAGGCGCTACGTGGTCGGCAACACCCGTTTCTACATGCTTCTCCGTAAGGAAGCAAAGAGGAGCAAGGCCAATGGCTAAGAAGAAAGTGATGCTCGTCTTCGGCACCCGCCCGGAGGCAATCAAGATGTGCCCGCTCGTCAACG
>UREE01000041.1 GCA_900546825.1 uncultured Collinsella sp.
GCCGAGCGCAAAATGGATTCTAAAAAACACCTTGCCAAATAGGAGCGTCAGGACGAAAGAGCCCCCGCCGCACGTAGTGCGCAGCGGGGGTTCTTTCATGTCCGAGGACGTCCGCGAAGGTTAGCCCTCAGATCCTGCGGTGGGAGACCTAGGCCTCGTTGTACACCGTCTTGAGCTTCAGCAGGTGCTGATAGCGGTCCATAGCGGCCTGCTCATTCTCCTTGAAGAGCTCCTCGGCGCGCTCGGGGAAGGAACGCGTCAGCGAAGCGTAACGGGCCTCGTTCATCAGGAACTCCTGATAACCGCCCGTGGGCTCCTTGGAATCGAGCGAGAACTTCTTGCCGGCAGCAGCCTCGGGGTTGAAGCGGAAGAGGTTCCAGTAACCGCACTCGACAGCCTTCTTCATCTCGGCCTGGCAGTTCTGCATGCCACCCTTCTTGATGGAGTGCATCTCGCAGGGGCTGTAGCCGATGATGAGAGACGGGCCGTCGTAGGCCTCAGCCTCGTGAATGGCCTTGAGGGTCTGAGCCGGGTTGGCGCCCATGGCGACCTGCGCCACGTAGACGTAGCCGTAGCTCATGGCGATCTCGGCCAGGGACTTCTTCTTGGTCACCTTACCGGCAGCGGCGAACTGAGCGACCTGGCCCAGGTTCGAAGCCTTGGAGGCCTGACCGCCAGTGTTGGAGTAGACCTCGGTGTCGAAGACGAAGACGTTGACGTTGTGGCCGGAAGCCAGGACGTGATCCAGGCCACCGAAGCCGATGTCGTAGGCCCAACCGTCGCCGCCGAAGATCCAGAAGGACTTCTTGGTGAGGTAAGCCTTGTCGGCGAGGATTGCCTTGGAAGCCTCGCAGCCGCACTTCTCGAGCTCGGCAACGTAGGCAGCGGCAGCGGTCTTGGAGGCCTCGGCGTCGTTGACAGAGTCAATCCAAGCCTGGCCGGCAGCCTTGAGCTCGTCGGACGGACCATCGGCGGCGATGATCTCCTGGGTGGCGGCAATCAGCTTGTGCTGAACAGCCTCATAGCCCACGGCCATGCCCAGACCGTGCTCGGCATTGTCCTCGAACAGGGAGTTGTTCCACGCCGGGCCGTGACCGTCCTTGTCCTTGCAGTAAGGAGCGGTGGCAGCGGGGTTGCCCCAAATGGAGGAGCAGCCGGTGGCGTTGGAGATGAACATGCGGTCGCCGGCGACCTGGGTCACCAGACGTGCATAGGCGGTCTCGGCACAGCCGGCGCAGGAGCCAGAGAACTCCAGGTAGGGCTGCTTAAACTGGCTGCCCTTAACGTTGGCCGCGATGAGCTCCTTCTTCTCGGAGACGTTCTCGACCATGTAGTCCCAAACGGGCTGCTGGTCCATCTCCTGCTCGGTGGGAACCATCTCGAGGGCACCCTTGGGGCAGACCTTGACGCAGTTGGTGCAGCCCATGCAGTCGAGCGGGGACACGGCCATGGTGAACTTCATGCCCTTGGCCTTGGGGCCCATGGCGTCGAGCGTGCGGGTAGCCTCGGGCGCGGCGGCAGCCTCGTCCTCGGTCATCGCGAACGGACGGATGGTGGCATGCGGGCACACGTAGGCGCACTGGTTGCACTGGATGCACTTGGTCTCGTCCCAGTGGGGAACGACCACGGCGACGCCGCGCTTCTCGTATGCGGAGGCGCCCAGCTCAAACTGGCCGTCGGCGCAATCGACAAAGGCGGAAACAGGCAGGCTGTCGCCGTCCATGCGATCGATGGGCTCGAGCAGGTTCTTGACCTGCTGGGCGATAGCGGACTTGGTCTCCTCGGAGAGCTCGACGGGAGCGGCGTCCTCGGCGGTAGCCCAGTCGGCCGGAACCTCGAACTTACGGAAGGCGGTAGCGCCGGCATCGATGGCCTTGTGGTTGGCGTCGACGATAGCCTGGCCCTTCTTCATGTAGGACTTGGTAGCCGCGTCCTTCATGTACTGCAGGGCGTCCTCGGCGGGCAGGACCTTGGCCAGCGCGAAGAAGGCGGACTGGAGCACCGTGTTGGTGCGCTTGCCCATGCCGACCTTAGCGGCCAGGTCGATAGCGTCGATCAGGTAGACGTTGACGTTGTTGTTCGCGATGTAGCGCTTGGCCACGGCGGGCATGTGCTCGGCGAACTCCTCGTCGCTCCACTGGCAGTTGACCAGGAAGGTTCCGCCCGGCTTGACGTCGCGGACCATCTTGAAGCCCTTGACGATGTAGCTGGGGTTGTGGCAGGCGACAAAGTCGGCCTTGGTCACGTAGTACGGCGAACGGATCGGGGAATCACCAAAGCGCAGGTGCGAGACGGTGACGCCGCCGGTCTTCTTGGAGTCATACTGGAAGTAGGCCTGGACGTACTTGTCGGTGTGGTCGCCGATGATCTTGATCGAGTTCTTGTTGGCGCCGACGGTACCGTCGCCACCCAGACCCCAGAACTTGCACTCAATGGTGCCGGGGGCTGCGGTGTTGGGCGCATCCTCGGCCTCGGGCAGGCTCAGGTTGGTCACGTCATCGACAATGCCGATGGTGAACTCGCGCTTGGGCTCGTCCTTCTTGAGCTCCTCGAAGACAGCGAACGCGGACGCGGGAGGCGTGTCCTTGCTGCCCAGGCCGTAACGGCCGCCGACGACCTTGATGCCCGTCTTGCCAGCCTCGTAGAGAGCGGAGACGACGTCCTGGTAGAGCGGCTCGCCGATGGAACCCGGCTCCTTGGTGCGGTCCATGACGGCAATCTTCTGGACGGTCTCGGGGAGAACGTCGACAAAGTGCTTGATGGAGAACGGACGGAACAGGCGAACCTTGACCAGGCCGACCTTCTCGCCGTGAGCGTTGAGGTAGTCGATGACTTCCTCGAGCACGTCGCAGAAGGAGCCCATGCACACGACGACGCGGTCGGCATCGGGAGCGCCGTAGTAGTTGAACAGGCCGTAATCGGTGCCGAGCTTCTCGTTGATCTTCTTCATGTAGCCCTCGACGACGGCGGGAAGCTCGTCGTAGACCTTGTTGCAGGCCTCACGGTTCTGGAAGAAGATATCGCCGTTCTCATGGCTGCCGCGGGTGTGCGGGTGCTCAGGGTTGAGCGCGTGGTCGCGGAAAGCCTGGACGGCGTCCATGTCGCACATCTCGGCCAGATCCTTGTAGTCCCACATGGCGACCTTCTGGATCTCGTGGCTGGTGCGGAAGCCGTCGAAGAAGTTAAGGAACGGGGTCTTACCCTCGATGGCGGCAAGGTGAGCCACCGGCGAGAGGTCCATGACCTCCTGGACGTTGCCCTCGGCGAGCATGGCGAAACCGGTCTGGCGGCAGGCCATGACGTCGGAGTGATCGCCAAAGATGTTCAGGGCGTGGGAAGCGACGCAACGCGCGGAGACGTGGAAGACGCCCGGGAGCTGCTCGCCCGCGATCTTGTACATGTTCGGGATCATCAGGAGCAGACCCTGAGAAGCCGTGTAGGTGGTGGTCAGAGCACCGGCGCCCAGCGAACCGTGAACGGTACCGGCTGCACCTGCCTCGGACTCCATCTCGACGACCTTGACCGGGGTGCCGAAGATATTCTTGCGACCCTGGGCCGCCCACTGGTCGACATGGTCGGCCATCGGGCTGGACGGCGTAATGGGATAGATTCCCGCTACCTCGGTGTACGCATACGAAACATATGCGGCCGCCTCGTTGCCGTCCATAGACTTAAACTTACGCGCCATATACCCCTCTCCTCTCATATAGGTATACAGGCCCCGGCGATCGCCGGGATGTTGGCGTGATGGGATTTACGCTGTTGCTTCCAATCATCTGGCAGGCAGGCTCAGCAGCAGGTACGTGGCGTGGAGAGAAGACATGCCGAGGCGAGGGGCAACTGATGCGCCCCACAGACCCGACCGCCCGTCTTGCACATGACCGAGCGCCGCAAAGGCCGCATGCCGGATGCTCCCGGGCACGCCCCGGCGATGGGAAGCGCCCGCAACGGAAATCCGCATGCGGGTTTATTGTACCCCGCCGTCAAGTGTAATTTCGGCAAATATAGGCGGGCGGTAAAGGTTTACCTCGGGTGACTGCCGGGAGCAAAATGATCCCTTGGGGACGGAGGGACCATTTGGCGGGACTGGCTAGAGGGCACCGAAGAGGATGGCATAGGTAGTGGATTCGCCGAGCTTGAGCTCGTCGCCGGGATTGAGCTGGGCGGAACGGCCGGGCTCGACCTGAATGCAAACGCGCGTGGCCCCGTTTACCACCACGGTTCCGTTGGTGGACGACAAGTCCTCGACGTGCCAGATATTTTGAGCATCGCACCAGATATGGGCATGGCGGGCCGAGACATCGTCGCCGACGTCGGTAATATCGCCCTCACCAGTGGCCAGCGCGCCAATCTCAACACCCTGCTCACTCGGCTGAATCCAGCGCGGGGCGCTCACGACAAAACTGTTTTGCACGCGCAGCAAGCCCAAAGGGTGCGCCGGGGCGGGTTCGCGTTCGCCCGCAGTCAGCGACATGCCAAGCGAACGCGGCGTGGATGTGCCTCCGCCGCAGGTCGCGTTCGCGTAGTCGATGGCATAGTTCACCGAGGACCGCACATCCGCCGAACAACCGACGGCGACAAACAGCACCAGCACGACCTCGGCGCGCTCGGCGGGCATGAGTTCCGCCGCCTGGGACAGGCGATCGAGCGCGTTGCGATAGAGATTCGTGTCCTGGTGGCACTCTTCGAGCGCGCGTACCATCGGTTCACCTGCAGGACCGCACACCATATTGATTACAGCCGTGGAGTCCATGGGATTGCGCTGGCGCAGGGCCAGTTGCGACATAATACGCGCAGCCGAGGTACCGTATTCGGCAAAGTAGCGCTGCTGAAGCGTGCCGACCGGCGCGCGAACGATAAAGCGGGAAACCCAAGAGCGATCGGCGGCTCGGCTCTGCGGGCTGCGGCCGTCGGCGAGCGGACGGGACGAAAGCACCAAGCCGCACAGCTCGATATGGCTCAGATGCGCTGCGCGCTTAAAGATGTCAAACATGGCCCCGCATGGGGTGAGCTCAACTTGAGATGCCATGACCTAGGCCTCCTTGGTCGTAGAAATAGAATCGGACGACACTTCGACAGGTCCGCCAAAAGTGCGGGCAGCTGCGGCGCCACCAGCAAGCGGAGTCGCCATCTGGGCTTTTGTGCGTCGCGGTGCCGAAACGGGAAGTTCAAAGGCAAAGCCCATCGCAAGCAAAAACCACGTAAGTGTATAGGTTGCAATCAGAGCGGCAACAAGGCCGCCCATCACGTCGCGTTGAGAAAAAACGCTACATGCAGCCACAGCCAATACCGGAACCTCGCAGGCAGAAAGCGCAAGCACACCCTGTAGGAACCCCGAGCGCCGATCGCGCGCAAGTGCCCCCGCGGCAACGCCGGCTATGCCTGGCAGCGCCAACGCAAGTGCGGCAATAATACCCGGTAGCGACCCAGACCACACGAGCGATCCCAAAGTCGCCGTCACGCGAGCGCCCGATGCCAGCAGCGCCGCCGAAACCACGACCACAGTCCAAACCACGCCGCAGACGACCGCCGCGCCGACCATCAGCGCGCGACGAACCACGCGGCCGGACGCATCCATGGGGCACGGCGTGAGCGGCTCGCCACGGAGCGAACGACCGACATTTTGCGCATAGTGGTCACAAAACGCCGAGAGCGCCGCCTCGACCGCCGCCGGCTCGGGACGATCTTTTTGAGAGCTGGACAGACAGGCCATCACCACGTCGAACAGCTGGGCATCGACAAACGCCAGCGCATCGCGTAGCTCCTCGGAATCCGGCTCAAGCCCCAGCTGCTGGGCCTGCTCGGCCGCGGCGAGCGCCACATCGGGCTCACGACGAAGCAGCTGAGTCAAATCGCAACCGGGCGCATGGGCACCAATGGGATAGTCGGGCTGCGTGTCCATCTTGAGACGGTAGGGGCTGGCGATGTCGCGCGTCTTTTTGCGCGAACCCGAGGCGCCCGAAGTGCTCGGCACGGCTTCGTATGGCGCGACGCCGGCAATGAGCTCGTAAACCGTGCTTGCCGCGGCATAGACGTCAATCGCCGGCGACATACGCAAAGCGCGCAGGTCGGGAATATCGTCGGTGAGCATCTCGGGCGGGGCATAGGCAACCGTCGCGCGACGCAGCGTGGCATAGCGCTCGGTAAAGGATGCCTTGCCGCCGGTACCAGCCACGGCCGACGCAGGCTCAAGCGCCAGCGACGAGCCAAAGTCGATCAGGCACAGGTCAAAGGTGCCCTCGGCAAGCTGCCGGTCAAGCGGTAGACGCGCCGTACGCACCATAATATTAGCGGGCGAGATATCGCGATGGACAAAGCCCTCACCCACCAGGCTCATACGGCAGAGCAGATCGAACAGGTCGCGACCCAAACGCGCCGCCACAAGCGGCGACAGGCGTCCGGCATCGTCCACGGCGAGCCGCGAACGCAAGCGGGCGAGCGTCTCGCCCTCGACCCATTCCATGACAATTGCAGGCACACCGTCGACCTCGCCCCAGCCATAGAGGCGGGGAAAGCCCTTAAGGCCCGAAAGGGCGCGATGGCATTCGTATTCCTCGCGAAACGCCGCCTTGAACTTGGCGACCAGCGCCTCGTGAGTTGCATCGTCGTCAAACTCATCGCGCGTCGGCAAGATGAGCTGCTTGAGCGCCACGGCCTCGCCTTGGGCGTTGACGGCACGCGTCACGCGGCCGATACCGCCACGGCGTATGGTGGCATCGTCGGCAAACAGCATCGTAAAACGACGCAGATAGGCAGGCAGTTCGTCCTGACCGAGCGCAATGGCCGGCTCAAACCCGTCGACACGCGCCAGGCGCAGGCCGACCATGGAATCGCGACCGAGCGATTGTGGTGTGATGGATGCAAGATCGGTCATCATAGGGCAAGCGCCGCCACGTTATTGTTGAAGTTACCGAGCGCGACGTCATCATCGCCGTAATGGCCGACCCATTGACATAGGTTGGTGTAACAGCCCCACAGATTGGCATACTGCTGATACCACTTTGACCGGGGCGAGAATGTCTGACGACCGAACTCGGCTCGAATGACAAACATCTCCCCGACCAGACTGTCGCACGGCCTGGGATCTCCCGTAGAGTTATAGGTCGAAACCACGTCATTGGCACGAGAAACATAGCCGTCGAGCATGTTGTACTTGGTCACAAGCCAACTGTGAATGCTCTCTTCCTCAGCAGCGGAAAGGCCACCGGAGTTTGCATCGTTGTCAGTGTTGCCGCCCGTCGAGCCGCCGTTTCCAGACCCTCCGGCAGAGGAACCCGATCCTGAGCCGCCGCCCGAACTCGACGAATCCGAGCCGGAGCCAGAAGTATCCGAGCTACCGGGCTTTCCGGACTGCTGGGCGTCCTGCTCCTTCTGCTGCTCGACCTTACTCACCGTTGCCGCCACGCTATTGTTGGACAACCGATCGATGATCTTGGTGTTGGTGAGCACGATGGTTTTGCCATTGGCAAGCGTGACTTCGTTGTCTGGGGCCTCGGCGCCGTTCGCGTCGTCGGTGCCAAACACAATATGCGCGACCACACTTGCCCAAGCATATCCAGTCGTGGTGCCCAGGTCACTTTTGACCTCATGCCCCACGCGCGGTTCGCGTGCGGCATGCGCCTGCATCATGGACGGCACGGTCATGCCATAGACAGAAACGCCAGCTATGACCAGCACCAGCGAGCAAGACAGCAGTGCGTACGCCCGCGGCGCCAAGCCCAGTCGGCGTCGCATGCGCACCGCGGCGCCGCGCTTTGTCTGAGTGCCACCGGGCCGCATGCGTTCTCCTCCAACAAAAACACGCCGCTCGGGAGCGGCGCATTCATTCGAATCCATATTTGAGTGTATCAGCGAACCCAAAAGGTTGCGAAACGAATGGGCAAATTAAGGATGCGAATGAAAGCATCCATGCGATAAGCGGATACAAAGCATCTTTGTTGCACAACAAACTTACAGTCGCACGGGGAAATTATGGCTACCCCGTGCGTCGCGAGGATAACATACGGCAGGAGCAGGCTCGCCACCTAAATCGTGCGACGGGCCTCAATGGCGCGCCCAAGCGTAAGCTCGTCGGCATACTCCAGGTCGCCGCCCACGGGAAGGCCGCTTGCCAGACGCGACACCTCGACGCCCAGCGGCTTGATAGTGCGGGCTAGGTAGCTCGCCGTGGTCTCGCCCTCAATATTGGGGTTGGTGGCGATGATGACCTCGTGGATGTCCTCGTGGCCCAAGCGTGCCAGCAGCTCACGAATGTGCAGCTGCTCGGGGCCAATCTTGTCCATGGGACTGATCACGCCGCCCAATACGTGGTAGAGACCATGGTAGCTGCCCGTGCGCTCAATCGCCTGGACATCGCGCGGCTCGCCCACCACGCAAATGCGAGTGGTATCGCGCATCGAATCCTGGCAGATGGAGCACTCGTCGGCCGTGGCGTAGTTAAAGCAGCGGCTGC
This sequence comes from uncultured Collinsella sp., assembly GCA_900546825.1. GTDB lineage: Bacteria > Actinomycetota > Coriobacteriia > Coriobacteriales > Coriobacteriaceae > Collinsella. Next base: position 8,453 of record UREE01000041.1, read on the forward strand.
AAAAATGAACCTCCTGCTTAACCTCCAGGATGGCCTCGGCCAAGCGGCGCGCCTCCTCGGCATCGGCCTCGAGCAGGTAATAGGCGATGCGCTGAGCCGACTTGGGGCCAATGCCCGGCAGGCGACCCAGCTCATCGAGCAATTTTTGCAGGCTATGGTTGGCACTCATATATATGCGCGTCTTAGAACGGCATGCCCGGGATGTTGAGACCGCCGGTGATGGCGCCCATCTGCTTGTTGGCGAGCTCGTTGACGCCGCGGACGGCCTCGTTGACGGCAGCCATGATCATGTCCTGCAGCATATCGACGTCCTCGGGATCGAGGGCATCGGGGTCAATAGTGAGGTTGACGAGCTCCATCTCGCCGTTAACGGTCACCTTGACCATACCGCCGCCGGCAGAGGCGTCGACGGTCTGGGACTTGAGGTTCTCCTGCGCGGCGGCAAGCTGCTCCTGCATCTTGCGAGCCTGCTTCATCATCTGCTGCATGTTCATACCGGCCATGATGGCTCCTTTACGTGCGGCCGCACGCCGAGCTGCAAGGGCAGCCGGAGCGCGGCGGGACTTTCAAGCTCAAAAATCGTACCACGGCGTGAGGCCAGCGAACGGGGCGGACACGCTACCTCAGTCGATATACATGTCCTCCAATACAAACCGCACGCAAAGATTATGCAAGGCCGAATTATGCAAGGTTGCATAATATCGCATACTCAATCTAGTAGAGCCGAATCCGGCATTTCATGTGTGCCACTAAATAGCTAAATGCCAAACCGCTGCTCGAGGCGGAGCACATGGCGGCAGGGTATAATTTGATTGTCATAGATTGCAATTTGGAGGTGCCCCATGAATGCCCCCGACGCGCTCCAAAACATCCGCTCAAAACACCCCGTTGCATATGTGGTTCTCTATCTCTTTGTCGTCTGGGTATTACTGGTTATCATCACCCATGCCATAGCTTTTGGAGCAGAACTGCTGATAGCCAGCTCGGACCAGCCCGTCGTCAAATGGGAGACGACCGATGAATGCACCGACGGAACCCGAACCATTTACTACAACAGCCCGTCCCTCTACCAAGAGTTCAAGGTCAAGATAAAGGACTCCAAGATTGTCGATGCCGAACTGGGCTCTTTATTTACAATCGGAGCAACCGTCAACGCCGAGCAAGTCGAGTACACGGACAGCCGCGCGACGTATCGTGTCGACCTCAGCACCCTAGGCCGACCGTCACGCATCTGCCTGCTCGAATGCGAGACACGCGGCACCACGCTACACATGTCCGAAATTCAAATGCGCCCGGATAAAGAGCCCCTAAAGGGCTAGGGGTCCTAAGCCCAGCAAGCGATTCTCAACAGTAAAACGACAGCCCACCGGTTGTTTCTTTCCAGCGTTTGCAAATCAGCGCATGGTTAGATGAAACAAACTGCATGATATCGCGTAAATCCCGAGCAGGAATATCGCCCTTGTTATGGGCCAGCTTGCATCCGCCGGAGCGGGTAAGCCATATCTTGGTCGCCTCGGCGGTGGGGCGCTTGACCGCGATATGAACATGGACGGGCTCGCCGTTCTCCCCTGTCCAGAAAAAGATGATGTACGGCCCGAGTCGGAAAAGACTAGGCATAGACCCGTCCGCCTTCGTAAGCAAAACGCAAAATGAGCGGGGCGTTGTTGCGTACAAAATCATCGAGTTCTTTGAGGTCTGCTTCGCTAAAGCCCTCGTGCGACACCCAATTGAATGCCGGCAAGATGCACTCCGCCGTGTCAAAACCCCAATCGCGCGGGCGCTCCACAACGACCTTCACCGTGTTGTCCTCACGGACTTCGGAATACGACACCTGCGTATCGTCCTCGAGGCGGACATATTCCCACATCATAAGCTCGCTCCGTTCAAAGGGTTCTCTTCTTGAGCAGTATACCCGCCCACACGGTTACTCCACCGGCTTGAAGATGGTGGACTGGCCGAAGACGCTGCGGATGAGGGCTTTGGCCTCGTCCTCGGTCTGCGGGATGCTCGGGGCTGCACCCTGATGGCCGAAGGGGCTGCCGGCGCCGGGGTTGGATTCCCAAGGAACTGCGGGGGCATCGCCGCTGGCGGTAGCAGACGTCGCGGCTGCGGGGGCCGCGGGAGCCTCAGGCGCAGTGGCGGACTTGGGCGCGGACGCCGCACCCGGCACGTCGAACGGAGGCAGATCGTTCCCACCAGCATCGGCAGCAAAACCGCCAACCATGGCGTCGTCGTAGGGTACCTGCTCGGATTCCCACGGTGCAGACGGCACGGACGGCTGAGCCTTGGGAGCGGACGCGCGCTCGGGAGCGCGGGGCGCAGGCTCGGTCGGGAGCTTGCCCGTGGCAGGAGCGCCGGCGGGATTGTCCGAGCGCAGCCAGGGGGCCTTGCCCAGGTCGGATGACTTGGGCGCGGGCGAGGCGGGCTTGGGCGCGGGTGTCGGAGCAGCCGGTTTGGCCGTGACGGGTTTAGGCGCCGACGGGGTCGGTGCCGCTACCGGTGCTGCTTTTGGCTGCGTTGCGCTGGCGCTCGAGGATGCAGGGGCCGCCGAGGACACGGGTTGCGGGTCCGCAGATACCGCAGCCCGTGCAGATGGAGAATGCTCCTCATGTTGAGGAGCCGGCGTGCCACCCCCATCCAGGACATAGTCGACGGTACGACGACCGAAGACCGCGCAGACCGTCGGCAGGACCACCGACTGCGTATCGGCGCGACCGAGCATCTTGATGGCAAAAGTCGAACCCGCGGGGAACGAGACCGTGAGCTTGGAGCCGTCGTCGGCCGTGGCGCGAGCGTTGAGCAAAAGCCCTGCGTAGGAAGCCTGACGCACCTTGACACGCTCGACAACCTCGGCCCATTTGCGCTGCAGCTCTCCGGCATCCTCGACCGCGGGCGTCTCGGCAGTACCGGCGGCGGCAACCTGGGCGGCATTGTTGGACTGGGGCTTAGGTGCCGGAGCGGTGGCAGGCGCGGGGGCCGCAACGGGCTGAGGCATCGGAGCCGGCGCAGACTGAGGTGCAGGCGCTGCAGGCTTGGAAGCTAACACGGGCGCAGGCTGAGCCGCCGGAGCGGCAGCACCACGGTCCCAAGGCATACCGCCCTGGCGCGCGGACGTACCAGCGGGGGCAGCAGATGTCGCCGGAGCGGCAGCACGGGCGCCCGAAATGAGCGTCGGCTGCTGGGCAGCTGCGGGTACGGATGCTGCAGGCGCGGCGGCCTGAGCAGCAGCCACGCTCGCCGGTACCGCCGCATTAGCAACCATGGCCTCCAGACGTGCCACGCGCTCGGCCAATGCCTCAATCGTTAAATCAGCCTCGGGACGTGCCAGACGCGTGCAGGCAATCTCGAGCACCAGACGCACGTCGCTCGCGCCCCTCATCTCCAGTGCGGCATCGTCGAGCACTGTCAGCACACGGGCCAGGCGGTCGGCAGGATGCTCGCCAAAGGCAGCGGCCTCGGCAGCAAGCGCCTCGGCCTGTTCGGCCCCGCCCTCAAACAGCTCGGCACGGGCGCCGGCAACGCATGCCACGTACACGTCGCGCACGTGCGCCACCAGGTCGCGCGTCAGCTCCAGCAGATCGTTGCCTTCCTCGACCTGCGCGCGAATAAGCCCATACAGATCGGCGACATCACGATCGGCAATGGCGCGCGCAAACTCGCCCAGAATCTGGTCCGAAACCTCGCCTAAAAGCGAGCGGGCATCGTCCGCATGCACGGTGCCGTTGCCGAAGACGCTCAGCTGTTCCAGCATGGAGAGCGCGTCGCGCATGCCGCCCTTGGCGTGGCGCGCCACGATAGCCAGCGCCTCATCGTCGTAATCGAAGCCCTCCCGCTCGCACACGTATGCCAGGCGATGCTCAATATCCTCGTTGCCGATGCGATGGAAATCGAAACGCTGGCAGCGCGAGAGGATGGTCTCCAGAATCTTTTGCGGGTCGGTAGTGCACAGCACAAAGATCACGTGTGCCGGCGGCTCCTCGAGCGTCTTGAGCAGCGCGTTAAACGCCGCCGTCGTGAGCATGTGGACCTCGTCGATGATATAGATCTTGTACTTGCCGCGCACCGGGGCAAAGTTGACGGAGTTGATGATCTCCTCGCGCACGTTGTCCACGCCGGTACGGCTTGCGGCATCGAGCTCGTAGACGTCCGGATGGTTGCCCTCGGCAATGAGCTCGCACTCCTCACAGGTGCCGTCGGGCATGCAGCCGCTTGCACCCTCGGCGCGCGCTGCCTCGGCATTGCGGCACAGCAGTGCCTTGGCCAGAATGCGCGCCATAGTGGTCTTGCCCGTGCCGCGCGGTCCGCAGAACAGGTAGGCGTGGGACAGGCGCCCCTCGGTGATGGCGTGCTCGAGCGTCGAGACGATATGCTGCTGGCCCACCACGGAGTCGAAGGTGAGCGGGCGATACTTTCGGTACAACGATTCCATGGGTGCTCCCCCGGGTATACTGAGTTTTGTTGCCGCGACGGCCATGCGGTCGCACGGCATACTGCATTCATAATAACCCGTACGGCGAGCCCGCCGCGATAGGAGTCCAAAGAGCATGGCAGACGCAGAGAGTAACCTCGTTCCCTCCGAAGCAGCCGACCAGATCGAGGTCGCGCTCGAGGAGCAGGCAGCAGCCGATGACGGCATCCTGTACCTCAACGAGTACCAGTACGAAAACGACCTCGTCACCGACTTCGCCCGTCTGGTCGCCTCGCCCAGGCGTCGCGGCTCGCTGTATGTCGCCGCGGCAATTGCCGCGCTGCTGGGCGTTGGCATGCTGGTGGCCGGCGGCAACTGGATCAAGTTTGGCGTCGTCCTGATCGTGTTCGGCGCCTTTTTGGCCTGGTGGAGCAAAAACCTGCACCACACGCTCGCCCGCGACTTTATCGATGCCGTCGAGGCCGACGAGTCCATGGGCGGCCGCTATCGCCGCGTCGCCGCCAACGAAGACGGCCTGATGGTCTGGGGCAAGAGCGGCAAGTCGCAGTTCTTCCCGTTTGAGAAGCTCGACCACGTGCTCGACGGCGAGCGCATCTTTGTTGCCATGTTCGCCGACCAGGGCGTGACGATCCCCAAGGACACCTTTGTTCGCGGCGATGCCGAGCAGTTTGGCCCCTTCCTGAAGGCGCGCATCAACAAAAAGCTCCGCATCGAGACCAAGAAGAAGAAAATGAAGGCCGAGAAGGCTGCCGCCGAGGCCAAGCAGGGCGACAAGGCCGACAAACCCCAGGGCGACAAGGGCAAGCAGCGCAAGCAGAAGAAGAGCAAGAAGAGGCGCTAGGCTGGCCGACACCGAAGGTGCCTCGTCCCGCGCCCGATTCCGGGTCGGGGCGCCTGAAATCGGGCGCGCGTACTGCCGATGGACCCGTTTTGCCTAACTCTCGAGCTATTTCACTTCAAACCTTAAGAGCCTTCGCTCCGGCAGATCGGTCATCTTCATCGTGTAAGTCCCGGGAAATGCTTTCTCAAAACGGACGGTTTCGTAATCTTCGAAATAGTCGTTGGTGTTTTGCATCATAAATGGGACGAGCAACTCGTTTTCTGCCCCAACCTCCACGGCAAACGCAGCAGAGCCGCCAAGGACCGGCATGGCTTGCGTTATCAGATCGGTATTGACTACAAAATCATAGTTTGGCGCAGACTCCGGAACCAGATGCCAAACATACGCTTTGATTCCACCGTCGATATTATCCCTATTTCTGACACGCATCTTTACGGCGATAACGCACGTGATGTCGGCATCCTTCAGTCTCGTTTTCGTATCCACGGTGCCATATTTTGAATAATCGTCATGTGCTCGTTTGAGATACTCGCGCGGCGTGAGTAGTTCTGCTCCATCTATGCAAAACGAATACCCATCAGTCACCACATCCTTCGATCCCAGAAACGCTCCATCCATCGAGAGCCATTCGCCCTCCGCGTAATATTTCTCAGGAATGACTGTCCGATTCCTGTTAACGACGCTCACCCTCATGCCCGCAAGGCCGGTAGCAGCACAGCAAAAAAGCGCGAGCGCCGATCTTCTCGTCCACAGGGTCTTCTTCATCGCGCTCACGACCTTTCCCGAACTTCCACAACGGCACCGTCGCGCATGCAGTAAACCCGATCGGCCAGCTCCTCGAGCACCTCTCCGTCATGGCTAGACAGAAGAACCTCGCGACCCGTTGATGCCGCCATCGCCACAACACGCTTGAGCATTTCCACGCCTGCTTCGTCGAGGGCATTCGTTGGTTCATCGAGAACAAGCAGCTTCGGCTTTTCCATAATCGCCGCAGCTATCCCCAGACGCTGCTTCATCCCAAGCGAGTATGCTCGGAACTTCTTTTTTTCGTCTGCATCGAGCCCCACGAGCCGCAGGGCGGAGCGAATGTCTTCGTGGGTGGCAACGCCCTTGATTTGAGCTATGAGTTCCAGATTGTCGTAGCCAGACAGATAACCTAAAAAGGAAGGAGCCTCTATCAACATCCCAAGACTCGGCGGAAACGAGATATCCGCCCCAAGTCTTTGACCATCGATAATGATCTCGCCCTCGGTAGGTCTAATCAATCCGCAGACCGCTCGCATAAGCATGGTCTTGCCCGAACCGTTTATCCCCTGAAGCCCGACCACAGTCCCAGGATCAACCTCGATAGACACGTTGCGCACGACATCGTTTTTGCCCATGCGCTTCGATACGTCCCTAACGATCACACTCATATCTTGTCCCTCTTTTCGATAAGGTCGGCCCTTCGAAACCACAGTCCACCCAACGATAGGCATAACGACATAATCACGATTGAAAACAAGCCACTCGAGCCCGTCGCAATTCCTTCTTTGACGATTCCATCCCAGCGCAACAGCATCAAGGCATTTCCCAGCAGCGCCCAATGCCGCGCATATGCCGAACAGATCAGGTAGCTCATTACAACCGCAAATGAAACTGACGGCCCAAGCACAAGCCCAACCGTTGCCTGCACAAACGCAAGCGCCTCAAAAGCAAGAAAGAGGCCTGCGAAAAACGGCAGTGCACCTGCTTCGCTCGCCTTGAGAAACCACGGCGCCAAATTAGCCAGCTGAAGCGACTCGCCGTGGATGACCGCGCTGAACGAGGCGCTCACCATCAAGCTCCAAATCACAACAGAGCAAACCACCACGAGCAGCGAAAATGCCGTTATCGCCGCCACTGAGATAAAACGCGAGACCCACCAAAGGGTTCTCTCCTGGCATCGGACAAGCGTTTGCAAACCAAACCCGTGCAACGATTCGGCGGGATAATCGAGTGTTGCATAGAGAATAAGCAGAATGAGAAATAGCCATCCTAGCGGAGGCACAAACATGACCCCGGGCCTAGGCTCAAACGGAGCAGATCCGGCAAACACGAGCGCAAGATTGTCCGCAAACCCCAAGGTATCCGTCCTGACCCCATACACAGAAGACAAACCGTAGGCGTACACCAGGTTCGCAACGGTCACTGCCGCAATCGCAATAAAGGTAATGATGTTCTTCTTCAAAACGGTCCTCAGGTCCGCGGTGACCAGCCTAAACAGCATCAGACCACCTCGCGTCTTTTCCACGCCCCAGAAAAAGCCAATGAAGCAAGGGTCAATAATATGATTTCCGCAAAACCGGCTCGAATGTCTGGCCAGCTATTCAGCGATTCCGACCTGATGCTGTTGAGGATATTGCAGTTAAACCCCACACAAGCCATTACGCCGAAGATCCAGCCATTTGCAAAATGCCACGCAACCATTAGCAGATACGGGACAATTATCGCTTTGACTCTGCTACGAAACAAAATTGAGAAGCCAGCTACAGCCATGGATAAAGTCCCGAGCGTGACAGCATCGAACAGCGTGTATGCGAGCACATATGACAAAGGATGCGAATAAAATAGACCGGAGAAGTAGCTATGCAGGTAAAGTCCTACGTAAGTCGACTCATCGACCCGAGGAAGATACGCAGGAAAAAGCATCGAGACGATCAGGAAATTGACGAGCAGAGGAATGGCAGTCACTGTAAACGCGGAGAGGAAAGCAGACAGCATCTTTACGTTCACGTACGCCTTTCTGGAAACGCGCGTGCATATCTGCATGTCATAACCACTCAAACGCTCAAAGAGGCACGACCAAGATCCAGCCGACATTGCAAGCAGGGGCAGTGCATAGAAAAACACCGACGCAGACAGTGGCGCGTTCGCGCTCACAACAATCCAGTTACCGAAGCTGCTTTCACGTGTTTGACCGAGATAATTTTTGGCTTGCACGCCAACGCCGTAACCAAAAGATAACAGTTGCTTGCGCTCAGTCTCGAGCGTCCACCATGCCTCAATGGCAACCGCCATCGAAATTACAGTCGCCAAAATAAGAGCCAGCGCAAATAAAGGGTTTCCAAATATCTTGGATAACTCGTGTCGTAATAGATTTCCATTCAAGCGACATCACCCTCCTATTGGCCAGGCCGAGCAGCAGCACTCGATCTCGCCCCAATCAAAAGCGGTTAACAATGCGTCGACGCACGGCAACCTTTGCATGAATGGAGAAAGATGTCTGTAAACACTCGCTATTGAGTTGATAATCCAGGCGTTTACACGTTATCCACCTGCGATAACAATGAAATAAGCTCCGCTTTGTTCTTGATCTTCAACTGGCGATAAGATGCGGATCGCAACGCTTGCACCGTAGATGCAGCATAACCTACGTCCTCCGCAATGGTCTTTGTCGTTGCGCCCTCTGCCGTCATCAGCAAAATTTGCGACTGAACATCAGAAAGGGAGCGCGATGTAAGCAAAGCCAGCTGGCGCACGCGAGCCGTTTCGGCGAACCCATTCGCACGGTACTCCAAGACGGCCCTCTCGTTCTCAACCGAGTGGGCGAGCGCGATGTGCGTGACGAACATGGGCACAGACCAGCAGACGACCACCGTTGCCACGACGACATTGACAGCCGAACTATGCCCCAACAGCGACGCAAGGAACAGCGGCTCGAAAACCATCAGATCCTGCGCCATGTTGAGCAAGACGACCCAGACAGGAGCCGTCGCCCCAAAGCAAAGCATCCATACCCCAAGCATTTTGCGCTGCGGACAGCTTCGCAGCACTACATATGTGAGCAGCATCCCCGCCAGCACCACGAACCCATGAATTCGCCCCCTACTGGCCGCATAGATTGAG
>UREE01000042.1 GCA_900546825.1 uncultured Collinsella sp.
CGAAGCACGCGGCCCGGTCTGCGTGGGTCTGGACACCGATTTCAGCTACCTGCCCGCAGATTTTGTGGACAGCACCCTTTCCAAGGGCGAGAACATCGTCCGCTTCAACAAACAGCTCATCGAAGCCACCAAGGCGGTCGCCGGCTGCTACAAAGTCCAGATCGCGTACTACGAGGCGCTGGGTCTGGACGGTATCATCATGACGAAGCTCGACGGTACGGCAAAGGGCGGCATCGCCATGGCCGTGGCCGAGAAGCTCAAGCTCCCGATTCTGCGCGTGGGCGTGGGCGAGCAGGTCGATGACCTACAGGAGTTCAATGCCAAAGATTTCTGCCGCGCCCTGGTGGGCGAGTCCAATTAAGGAGTGACTAGTGTTTGATTCTCTGAGCGATCGCCTCAATGACACATTTGACCGCCTGCGCGGCAAGGGTAAGCTGACCGAGGCCGACATCACCTCGGCCATGCGCGATATTCGCATGGCGCTGCTCGAAGCCGACGTCAACTTTAAGGTTGTCAAGGAGTTCGTCGCCAAGACCAAGGAGCGCTGCATGACCGCAGAGGTCATGGAGTCGCTGTCGCCGGCGCAAAACGTCGTCAAGATCGTGCTCGACGAGCTCACCGAGATGCTCGGCTCCACCGAGAGCAAGCTCGTCTTTAGCAACCGTATCCCCAACGTCATCATGCTCGTGGGCCTGCAGGGCTCCGGTAAGACCACGGCGGCCGTAAAGCTGGCCTACCTGCTCAAGAAGCAGGGCCGCTCGCCGCTGCTCGCCGCGTGCGACGTCTACCGTCCCGCCGCAGCCGACCAGCTAGCCACGCTTGGCGGAGAGATCGGCGTGCCGGTCTTCCGTGGCGACGGTGCACACCCGGTCGACATCGCCAAGGGCGCTATTCAGGAGGCCGTCGACCACCTGCGTGACGTGGTCATCGTCGATACCGCCGGTCGTTTGCAGATCGACGAGCAGATGATGCAGGAAGCCGTGGACATCAAGAAGGCCGTCAAGCCCGATCAGGTGCTGATGGTCGTCGATGCCATGACCGGCCAGGATATCGTCAACGTCGTCTCGACCTTCGCCGAGCGCACCGACTTTGACGGCGTGATCATCTCCAAGCTCGACGGCGATGCCCGTGGTGGCGGCGCGCTTTCCGTGCGCCAGGTGACCGGCAAGCCCATCAAGTTCGTGAGCATGGGCGAGAAGCCCGATTCGCTGGAGCCGTTCTACCCCGACCGTATGGCCAAGCGAATCTTGGGCATGGGCGACGTCGTCGGCATCATCGAGAAGGCCCAGGAGGCCGCCGATGCCGAGCAGCTCGAGGCCGCCGAGCGCATGCTGCGCGAGGGCTTTACCATGAACGACATGCTCGACCAGATGAAAGCCGTTAAGAAGATGGGCGGCATGAAGGGCATTCTCGGCATGCTCCCCGGTGGCCAGCGCGCGCTCAACCAGATGGGCGGCAACCTGGACGAGGGCATCTTCGACAAGAACGAGGCCATCATTATGTCGATGACCAAGGAGGAACGCCTGCGCCCCTCCATCATCAACGGCCAGCGCCGCGCCCGCATTGCCAAGGGAGCCGGCGTAACCCCCACCGAGGTCAACGGCCTTATGAAGCAGTGGGGCGAGATGAATAAGATGATGGGCCGCATGCGCACGATGGCCAATCAGGCACAGGCCGGCGGCAAAAAGGGCAAAAAGGGTAAGAAGGGCAAGAAGATGCGCATGCCCAATATCCCCGGCCTGGATGCTATGGGTCTGGGCGGCATGGGCGGCTTGGGAATGGGCGGTCCCAAGTCCGATATGGAGCTGCTGCGCCAGATGGAAGCGCAGATGCGCAATAAGAAATAGAGCTGTAATTCCAGCTTGATATGGCAAAGGCCGCTCGGAAGCTACCGGGTGGCCTTTGCTGTTGGCTTTGTTTGTTGGGTTGCGTTTGGCGTCGCGCCCCGAGCTCGCGGTGCCGTGCCGTTAGTGGCAGCCGCAGCCCTCGTGGCCCTCGTGCTCGTGATGGCTGTGGCAGCCGCAGGAATCGCCATGCTCGTGAGTGTGCTCGTGGTCGTGGCCGTGGCAGCCGCACGTGGCCTCGCCGTTCTGTGCGAGCGTGCCGGCGATAAGGGCCTCGACGCAAGCGTCGCAGCTGCCTTGGGCACCCGCGTATACCGTGATGCCGGCTTGGGCAAGCGCGTCGATAGCGCCACCGCCGATGCCGCCGCAGATGAGCGTGTCCACGCCGCCGTTGGCGAGCAGGCCCGCAAGGGCACCGTGGCCGGTGCCGCCGGTGCCCACGACCTGCTCGCTGAGCACCTTGCCGTCCTGAATGTCGTAGATCTTGAACTGCTCGCTGCGGCCAAAGTGCATAGAGATGTTGCCGTTGTCATACGTGGTTGCCACTCTCATGGTGCCGATCTCCTTTGCTGGCCATACGGCCGTCGTTGTGGTGATGGGGGAGCACGCGATATTGCCGCCCTCGATGATGAGCGCCCGACCATTGACCAGCGCATTTGCCACCTTGCGATGCGCTCGGCTGCAAATTGCCGCCACCGTGGCGCGCGCGATGCCCATGTGCTTTGCGACGGCCTCCTGATTGAGGCCTTCCAGGTCGCATAGCCGCAGGACCTCGAGTTCGTCGACCGTCATGTCGATGGCCTCTCCGCTGGCAAGGCCATCGGGGGTAAAGCCGCGGTATTCGGGGATGATCCCGACGCGGCGCAATTTTTCACGTCTTCCTGCCATACACTCTCCATATCTGACATATGTCAACAATAGAATAACGACCGTGCGGATTTACGCAAGGAATTTCTGGCATATGTCAGAAAATGAGGGCTTATGTTAGGGCTGTGGGGCCGCTTGCGCCTGGGCTACAATGAATCTCGCTTATAGGCGACTGACAGGAGGGTCAATGAGCAAGGCTGATCAACAGTTTGTAGCCATGTGCCGCGATATTCTGGACCATGGCACCACCACCGAGGGCCAAAAGGTCCGCCCGGTGTGGGAGGACGGCACCCCTGCCTATACCATTAAAAACTTTGGCGTCACGGCCCGCTACGACCTGCGTGAGGAGTTTCCGGCGCTTACCCTGCGTCGTACGGCCCTTAAATCTGCCATGGATGAGATCCTGTGGATCTATCAAAAGAAGTCCAATAACGTGCATGACCTCAACAGCCATATTTGGGATGAGTGGGCTGACGAGACCGGCTCCATCGGTAAGGCCTACGGGTATCAGATTGGGCAGAAGAGCCATTATGCCGAGGGCGATTTCGACCAGATGGACCGCGTTCTGTACGACCTTAAGAACACGCCGTACAGCCGCCGCATTATGACGAATACCTATGTGTTTAGCGATTTGTCCGAGATGCACCTGTATCCGTGCGCCTACAGCGTGACGTATAACGTGACGCAGCGCCCGCAGGATGACAAACCGACGCTCAACATGATTCTCAACCAGCGCAGCCAGGACATTTTGGCCGCGAACAACTGGAATGTGTGCCAGTACGCCATCTTGCTGATGATGGTCGCGCAATCGGTCGATATGATTCCCGGCGAGCTGCTACATGTGATTGCCGATGCCCACATTTACGACCGTCATGTCGATATCGTCCGCGAGCTTATCGAGCGTCCGCAGTTTGCCGCGCCCAAGGTAACGCTTAACCCCGATGTGCATGACTTCTATGCGTTTACGACCGACGACCTGATCGTCGAGGGTTATGAGCACGGCCCGCAGGTCAAGAACATCCCCATTGCGGTGTAGGTGACGCGCATGACGTGTAAGCTTTCTGCCATTGTCGCCGTGTGCGATGACTGGGGCATTGGGTGCGAGGGCGACATGGTGGTGTCCAATCGCGCCGACATGCGCCATTTTGTGGCGTGCACCAAAGGGTGCCCGGTTATTATGGGACGCAAGACCCTGCTGAGTTTTCCCGGTGGGCGTCCGCTCAAGAACCGCCGCAATATCGTGCTCACGCGTGACGAGAGCTTTGCTGCCGAGGGCGTCGACGTGGTGCATAGCGTCGACGAAGCGCTCGCCGTGGTCGCCGGTGAGCCCGTTGCGTGGGTGATCGGCGGTGGCGAGGTGTATCGTCAGTTTTTGCCGTGCTGCGTGGAGGCCGAGGTCACGCATAACCACTGCGTCCATCCCGTGGACACGTACTTTCCCGACTTGGACGCCGATCCCGCGTGGGAGATTGCGCGGCGTGGCGGGGTTGCCACGATTGCCTCGGGCGAGGGTGACGAGGGTCTCGATTATGAGTTCGTGACGTATCGTCGCGTTGAGGCATAAATCGCCTGGCGTGAACGGTATCATCGGGTTGATTGAATGCATGGGGCGGCGCTTAGCGTCGCCTCGTTTGGTATAGATGTGCTGTAAAGAAGGGTGCGGGCTGGCTGCTATGACTGATGCCGTTGAGGTGCTGCGAATCGATTCGCTCGAGGACGAGCGGCTCGATGCCTACGTGCGACTGACCGAGCGTGAGCTTCGCTGCGTGCTGGAGCCGCAGAAGGGCATTTTTATCGCCGAGAGCGCCAAGGTCATTGAGCGTGCGGTTCGCGCCGGATACGAGCCGGTGAGCTTTCTTTTGGGCGAACGCTGGCTCGATCAGATGATGCCGCTGTTTGAGCGCCTGGTTGTGCGCGAGGGCGCGGGTCCGGTTCCTGTGTTCGTTGCCTCCATGGAGCTCATGGAGCAGCTGACGGGTTTTAACGTGACGCGCGGTGCGCTCGCGGCATTCCGTCGTCCACGCCAGATTCCGGTAGCCGAGTTCTTGGGTGGCGTCGTCGATGCGGCGGGGGAGCGCCCGGTGCGCGTGTGCGTGCTCGAGGGCATTGTCGACCACACCAACGTCGGCGCGATTTTCCGCTCGGCGGCTGCGCTGAACGTCGATGGCATTTTGGTGAGCCCTACGTGCTGCGATCCGCTGTACCGTCGCTCGGCCCGCGTGAGCATGGGCACGGTGTTCCAGGTGCCCTGGACGCGCATTGGCAGCGAGGTGCGCGTATGGCCGCATGATGGGCTGGCGGCGCTGCACGATGCCGGCTTTTCGTGTGCTGCTATGGCGTTGACGGATGATTCGGTGTCGCTGGACGATCCCGCGCTCCAGGAGATTGACCGCCTGGCAATCTTTATGGGCACCGAGGGTGCTGGCTTGGGCGCCAAGACCATTGCAGGCTGCGACCGCGCCGTGCGTATTCCGATGGCGCATGGGGTCGATTCACTCAACGTGGCCGCGGCAAGTGCTGTTGCCTTTTGGCAGCTGTGCCCGCATGTGAGCAACGAGTACCACTACCAGCCGGGTCTGTATCACTAGGCAGATAGTTCGCACCGGGCTCTGGTTCGGGGCGTTTCGGCCGACGTCGGTCGGTGCTAAGCTGGTATTGGCTTTGGTCTTAAATTGCCGTTTTGTTGTTTGACGTACGCTGGTGGGGAGGGCGTGTGGCTAAGAAATCTACGGCTATCGATGTAACGCAGGGCGTTATTTGGCAGCAGCTGCTGTCGCTGTGCGTCCCTATCTTCTTTAGTTCGTTCTTTCAGCAGGCATACACGCTTATCGGTACCTATATCGTCGGTCAGTTTGGCGGCAAGCTAGCGCTGGGTGGCATTCAGGCCACGATGGTGCTTACGGAGCTCTGCATTGGTTTTTGCGTCGGTGTTGGTGCTGGCTGTGCCGTTATTACCGGCCAGTTTTTTGGTCAGCACGATGACGAGCGCTTGAGCCTATCGGTCCATACGGCCATGACGCTCGCGCTGGTGGGCGGCATTGTCATTTCCATTCTGGGCATGGTGTTTGTCGAGCCGATGCTTGTGTTGATGAATACGCCGCATGAGCTGCTGGCCGAGGGTGTGGCGTATGCCCGTTGCTACTTTGCCGCCATGTTTGCGGCGCTGCTGCTCAATATGGGGACGGCGTTGTTGCGCGCCGTGGGCGACACGCGCGGTCCGGCGGTCATTATTGCCTCCGGCTGCTTCGTCAACGTTGCACTCGACATTCTCTTTGTCGCCGTGCTGCACATGGAAGCGCTGGGCTGCGGCATCGCGGTGGCGCTGACTATCTGCACCAATGCCACGATGATTGTGATCCGCATGATGCGCGCTCCGGGGGCGTGGCGGTTGTCGCTATCCAAACTCGGTATCGATCGCGGCATTTGCAAGAGCATGCTTTCGTGCGGTTTGCCGCTGGGCGTTCAGTCTGCGGCGTATTCGATCTCCAACGTTTTGATTCAGGTGTCGGTCAACTCGTTTGGTGCCGATGTCACGACCGCTTGGGGTCTTTCCGGTCGCCTGGACGGCATTATCTGGATGGTGACCGAGGCGCTTGGTGTGTCGATTACTACGTTCTCGGCGCAGAACTTTGGTGCGCGCAATTACGATCGCATGCGAAAGGGATACCACACGTCGCTCGTGCTTTCATTTGTGCTTATCGGTGGCCTGTCTGCCGTGCTGCTGGTATTCTCGGGCCCGCTTTCGCGTCTGTTTATCGACGATGCCGCAATTTCGGCCTACACCACGACGATTCTTCATTTCATCGCGCCGTTCTACGCGATCTTCTCGATTATCGAAAACGCGTCCGGCTCCATTCGCGGCGCTGGCGTGAGCTTCCAGCCTATGATGCTCACGATATTCGGCACGGTCGTGCTCCGCGTGGCGTGGGTGTTCGCGATTATGCCGCTCGACCCCTCGCTCGAGCATCTGCTGCTGGTCTACCCCGTAACCTGGGTAATCACCGCCACGATGTTCACCGTCTACCATCACAGCGGCAACTGGCTAGGCCGCGCCACTGCCTAGCCATTGGGGACGTCCGCAATGGCTAGTATTCGATGCCTTGGCGGGCTAGGAGGCCTTCGTCGAAGTAGTGTTTGACGGGGCGCATTTCGGTTACTAGGTCGGCAAGGTCGGCGAGGGGCAGCAAGCCGCGGCCGGTGAGCACGAGCTCCGTGGTGGTCGGTTTCATCGCGATCAACGCTTCGACATCTTCGCGCGTCACAAAGCCCCGTCGCATGGCTTCTCCCAGTTCATCCAAGATCAGCACGTCGACCTGGCTAATCTGCTCGCGCGCCAGCTCCATGATCTGTGCGGCACAGGCTTCGGGCGTGTCGCGGTCGGCTTGTACGATGCGTAGCCCCAATCGAGGTGCTGCGTCATGTTCGGCGCAGTGCAGCTTCTTGGCAAACTGAAGCATGAGCACGTTAAGCCCATAGCCCGTGGCGCGCAGCGCGAGCCCCAGCGCAGCCGTCGTCTTGCCCTTGCCGTCGCCCCAGTACAGATGCAAAAGTCCCTGTTCCATTCAGTGCTTCTCCATTCCCATCGCGGCATACACCGCATCCATATCCAGCGCCCCGCGCACACCGTCGGCCAGGATGTCGAACTGCTGGCGGCGGTACTCTTCCATCGGGATGAGGGCTGCGTCGGAGGGGTCGATGCCCTTCCGGCGGCAGAGCCAGCCCGCCAGCGCCTCGGTGAGCGTACCGGTGTCGAACAGACCGTGGAGGTAGGTGCCGAACACATTGCCCTGCACACAGCCCTCCCGGCCTCCGTCGGGGTAGTGGGCGAAGGGTTCGCCCTCCGCCTCGGTCACGCCGGTGTGGATCTCGTAGCCTTCCAGCTCTGCACCCGCAAAGGGGGCGGCGGCGACGGTCGCTTTGACCTGTGCGCGGCGCTTCTGCTCGCTGAACACGGTCCGGGTAGGCAGCAGACCCAGCCCCCGCAGAGTCTGCGGCCGGCCGCTCTCGCTGCCGGTGGGATCGTCGAGGGTCTGGCCCAGCATCTGGTAGCCGCCGCAGACGCCCAGCACCGGTGTGCCTTTCGCGGCCAGCTTGAGCAGAGCCGTTTCCAGCCCGCACTGCCGCAGCCAGAGCAGGTCGTCCACCGTGTTTTTCGTCCCCGGCAGCAGGATGAGGTCGGGTGCGCCCAGTTCGTGGGCGTTCGAAACATACCGCACACCCAGCAGCGGGTGCTGTTCCAGCGGCATGAAGTCCGTAAAATTGGACAGATGCGGCAGACGGATGATCGCCGCGTCCAGCGGCTTTTTGCCGTCCCGCATCTCGAGGCGCTGGCTCAGGGAGTCCTCGTCCTCGATGTCCACCTTCAGGTACGGCACGACGCCCACCACGGGCAGATGGGTCTTTTCTTCCAGCATCGAAAGGCCGGGGCGAAGAATCTCCACGTCGCCACGGAATTTATTGATGACAAGTCCCTTGATGCGCCGGCGTTCTTTTTCTTCCAGCAGCTCCACCGTGCCGTATAGCTGGGCGAACACGCCGCCCCGGTCGATGTCGCCCACCAGAAGCACCGGCGCGTCCACCATCTCGGCGAGGCCCATGTTCACGATGTCCTCGCTCTTGAGGTTGATCTCTGCCGGGCTGCCCGCGCCCTCGATGACGATGACGTCAGCCTCCTCGGCGAGGCTGTTATATGCCTTCAGGATGTCCGGCACCAGCTGCCGTTTCGTGCGGAAATACTCCGACGCTTTCATCTGGCCCCGCACCTCGCCGTTGACGATGACCTGACTGCCCACGTCACTGCTGGGCTTCAGGAGGATGGGGTTCATCCGCACGTCCGGCTCGACACCGGCGGCCTGCGCCTGCACCACCTGCGCCCGGCCCATCTCAAGGCCGTCTTTGGTGACGAAGCTGTTCAGGGCCATGTTCTGGCTCTTGAACGGCACGGCGCGCAGGCCGTCCTGCGCAAAAATGCGGCAGAGCGCCGCGCAGAGCAGACTTTTGCCTGCACCGCTCATCGTACCCTGCACCATGATGCATTTTGCCCTGCTCATCCCAGCACCTCTTTCATAAGTTCCAGCAGCCGGGCGTTCTCGGGGGCCGTGCGCACCGCCGTGCGGTACCACTCCGGCCCGAGGCCCGGATAATTCGCGCAGCTGCGCACCTGTGTTCCCAGAGGGCGAAGCCTTTCGTTCAGGTCGGCGGGCGCGCGGAAGAGCAGATAGTTCGCCTTTCCATCGATGATCCGCAGGCCCAGCGCCCGCAGGCCCGCCGTCAGAACGGGCCGCTGCCGGGCGATGAGCGCGCGCACCTCGTCCACATAAGCGGTCTCTTTCAGGGCTGCGACGCCTGCCGCCTGCGCCAGACTGGACACGGCCCACGGCTGGCCCGTTGTCTGCATTTTTTCCAGAAGCATTTCGTCGCCGCAGAGGCAGTAACCCAGCCGGACGCCGGCCATGCCGTAGAGCTTGGTGAAAGCTTTCAGGATGACGAGGTCCCCACTTTCCAGCAGAGGCTTCGCGGTCCACCCGTCGGCGTCGGGCAGAAAGTCCAGAAAGCACTCATCTACGGCCAAAATCGTGTGGCACTCCCCGCACCGGCGCAGCAGCTTTTTCACCAGTTCGGGTGAGGCCAGCTGCCCCGTCGGGTTGTTCGGCTGGCAGAGGAACACCATGTCGATGCTCTCGTCCACGGCGTCCACGAGGGCGTCCGTCGGGGCGAAATCATTCGCTTCATCGAGGAAGAAGCGTTTCACTTCGCACCCCACCGTATCCAATGCAGAGGCGTACTCGGCAAAAGTCGGGGCTGTCACCAGCGCCTTATGGGGCTTTACGGCCCAGACCAGCCGGAAGATGAGGTCCGCCGCGCCGTTGCCGCAGAGGATACGCTCCTGCGGCACACCCTCGGCCAGGCTCAGCGCCGCCCGCAGGGTACGGCAGAGGGGGTCGGGGTAGCGGTCGGCCAGAGGCAGTGCATCCCGGATGGCCTGCGCCACCCCTTCGGGCAGACCGAGGGGGCTGACGTTCGCCGAAAAATCCAGCGCGTCGCGGCCAAAGCGTTCGCGGTAGCCCATCCAGTCACCGCCGTGGACCAGTTGTTTCATCCCAAGAACCCCCGTATCGCACATCCAAACGCCAGAGCAAACCCGCTGGCTACATACATCATCCGATCTGCCCGCAGAATATCCTCCGGCTCGATGGGCCGCAGCGGATCGCCGATGGTGGGCTTCGGGTAATACTCGCCGAAATAGTAGGCCGGCCCGGCCAGCTGGACGCCCAGCGCACCCGCGCAGGCGCTCTCAGTCTGGGCGCTGTTGGGGCTTGCGTGATTGCGGCGGTCCCGCCGCCAGATACGCCACGCGCCCTTGGCGTCATTGCGGGTGAACGCCGCCGCCATGATCCAGAGCAGCGCCGCCAGACGGCTCGGGATATAGTTCGCCACATCGTCCAGCTTTGCCGCCGCACGGCCAAAATAGAGATATTTTTCGTTTTTGTAGCCCAGCATACTGTCCATGGTGTTGATGGCCTTGTAGGTCAGGGCCAGCGGCGCACCGCCCAGCAGCATATAAAGCAGCGGTGCAATGACGCCGTCGCTGGCGTTTTCGGCCACCGTCTCCACCGCCGCTTTGGTCACGCCCTCGGCGGTCAAGGCTTCCGTGTCGCGGCCCACGATGCGGCTCACAGCCTTCCGGGCGGCGGGCAGGTCGTCTTTTACCAGTTCCCAGTAAACAATCGTGCTCTCCTGCACCAGTCCCTTTGCGGCCAGCGCCTGCCCGCACCAGAACATCTGGACGGCAAGCCCTAGCAGCGGGTGAAGCATCGCCGCGCCCCAGCAGACAAGGCCCGTGAGCAGCAGCGTCCCCACCGGCAGGCAGAACGCCAGCACCGCGCCGCCCAGCAGCTCGCCCTGCGGCGTTTTGGGCAGGCGGGAGCGGAGGAATTTTTCCAGCCGGGAGATGGCTTTGCCCATGTACACCACCGGGTGGGGCAGCCACGCCGGGTCGCCGAAAATGGCATCCAGCTCGAAGCCTCCCAGCACAGCCCAGGCGGTCATCATACGCCGGCCTCCGCGTCTTTCGTGTACTGCACAGTCTTCACGAGGTGGAGCTGGCGCTTCTCGGCCCAGTCGGCGGCGTCCAGCACATAGCCGCCCGCGTTGGGGCCGCACCACGCATAATAATCGCGCCTGGGCAGGGCGTACCGCTCCATGGCCGCCATCTGGGTGCCGCCGTGAGCCAGGATGACCAGCAGCTCTTCGCCGTCGGCCAGCGCCTTGTCCACCAGAGCAGAGAAGGCGTTGCAGATGCGGTTTGAGAAGTCGTCCTTCCGCTCACCGTCGGGGCATTTGCTCTCGCAGTTGGCCTGCACCCACGCCTGATAATCGGCGTCGTGCTCCATCTCGACGTAGTTTTTGCCCTCGAAGCTGCCGAAGCACATCTCCTGCAGGTCCTTCACGACCACAAGCTCTGCCTCCGGGAAGAGCACCCGGGCCGTCTGGGCCGTCCGCTGCAGCGGGGTGATATAGACCACCTTCGGGTCGATGTCAGCCCGGCGCAGCTGGCTCAGGCCCTCCGCCGAGAGCGGGATGTCGCGCTGGCCCTGATAGCGCTTCTGGGCGTTGTATTCGGTCAGGCCATGACGCAGCAGATAGATCAACATTGGGGTAATTCTCCTTTCAATACCGTCGGGATGCCGCAGAACATCTGCACCACGCAGTCGGCGCGCTCTGCCAGCAGGCAGGCCAGCCGTCCGGCGGCCTCCCGCCCGGCGCGTTCCTCAGCATCCATCGGGACAACACCGCCGCCGACCTCGGTGGCGATGACAATATCATATTCCGCCAGCTCCCGGGCCAGCGTTTCGAGCTGCTCCGGGGTCTGAGTCTCGGCGGCGGCGTCCTGCACATCGGCGATGACGCTGCCCCGGAAGTTCCGCGCAAAGGTGCGCTTGCCGCTGTAGAGCGGCCCTGTGATGAACATCATTTACAGCACTCCTCCCCACTGGCTGACGGCCAGCGCCGCCAGCATCCACAGCTCGGCCCGCTGCAAAAACCACCCGGCCAGGTCGCCGGTGATGCCGCCAAACTGCTTTTTGGCCACGGAATCATAGCGCCACAGCGCCAGAAGCGCTGCTGCCGCCAGCCCGCCGCCGCCCAGCGCCGTCAGCGCCAGGACGAGCAGAGCCGACAGGCCACAGAGGAAGCGGCGGACGGTCTGCTTGTCGGCCGCTGTGGCGAAGGTGTGGGCGAGGCCGGTGTCCTTCGCCAGCGGGAACGCCGCCACGGCAAAGCCCGACAGCGCCCGTTCCAGCACCAGCGCCAGCGTCCAGCACAGGCCCGCCCGGGGCGTGAACCGCACACTGCCGCAGAGGCCGAAGTAGGCCGCAAAGTAGCAGCACAGCCGGATGACAGCGAAGGCCCCACAGTGGGAGTCTTTCAGGATCTCAAGCTTTTTTTCGCGGTCGCCGTAGCTCGAGAGGGCGTCCGAGGTGTCGGCATAGCCGTCGAGATGGATGCCGCCGGTGACGGCCACCGGCACGAGGCAGAACGCCGCCGCCCGGGCCAGCTCCGGCAGGGGCAGGACGCCGCAGAGACACCACAGCCCGCCGCACACCAGCCCGATGAGGGGGAAGGCGCACATGGCGTACCGCATATTTTTTTCGTTCCACTCGAACTGCGGCACCGGCAGGGCCGAAAACATCGCAAAGGCCACCGCGATGGTCTGCAAAACAGTCACAGCTTTTCTCCCCCTTTGTAGTACACCGGCAGGCCGCAGACCACCCGGCAGACGTTGTCCGCCCGGGCGGCGAAAGCGTTGTTCACCTGCGCCAGCGCCAGCAGATACTGGTCGGTGTCGCCTGCGTAGTCGGCACCGCCGCTGAACACCTCGTTCGATACGACGATAAGGTCATCGCACCCGGCGGCGAGGCGTTCCAGCCCGGCCAAAACGGCCTCGGCGGTGTGCTTTCCTGCCCCGCCGGGGCTGTAAAGCTCGTTGGCGACGAGGTTGCCGAGGTCTTCCAGCAGGACGGTCCCCCGGCCGGGCAGGGGCAGACGGTCGAGGTGGAGCGGGCATTCCAGCGTTTCGAACAGCTTTTGCGCCCGCATTTTCCGGTGTTTTTCCACCCGGGCGGCGCACTCGGCATCCCAGACCTGCATGGTGGCGAGGTAATAGCGGGGCAGGTCGGTCTTGAGCACAAGGCTCTCGGCGTAGGCGCTTTTGCCGCTGGCCGCGCCGCCGAGCACCAGCGTCAGCATCCTTCGCCCCCCTGCGGCGTGTAGGCTTCGATGCCGCCCTCTTCAAAGGAATAACAGCCATCGTAGACGGCCAGCGCCATGTCCCACAGCGGGATAGCAGCCACCGCGCCGGTGCCTTCGCCCAGATGCAGGCCCGCCGTGATGAGGGCTTTTTTGTTCAGAGCGTCCAGCACCAGCTTTGCGGCCGGCTCGGTGGAGCAATGGCTTGCAAAAACAGCCTTAGCCGCCGCCGGGCAGAGCCGGACAGCGCAGAGCGCCGCCACACAGCTGATGAAGCCGTCGGCCAGCACCGGCACACCTTCCAGCGCCCCGCCGAGGAAGACGCCGCAGAGCCCGGCAATATCGAAACCGCCCAGCTTTGCCAGCACGTCCAGTGCATCGGCAGAGTTGGGCTGATTTTTTGCGATGCCGCGATGGATGGCATCGATCTTCCGGGCAAGTCCCTCGTCTGAAAGGCCCGCGCCCCGGCCCGTCATCCCTTCGACGGGCTGGCCCAGCAGCACAGCGGCCACGGCGCTGGACGTCGTCGTGTTGCCGATGCCCATCTCGCCCGCGGCGAGAAGGCGCACGCCGGCGCGGGCAAGCCCGCACGCGACGGCGATTCCGACCTCGATCGCGCGCACGGCCCCATCGCGAGACATAGCGGGGCCGTGCGCGATGTTGCCGCTCCCCCGCCGCACGTTCGCGCGCACCATGCGCGCGTCTTCTATACCCCGGGCCATACCCACGTCGACGGGCACGACCTCGGCACCCGCGAACGCCGCCATGCGGCAGGCGCTCGTGGCCCCCTCGCACATGTTGCGCGCGACGGCTCGCGTCACGTCTTGCCCGCTTTGCGACACGCCTTCGGCAACGACCCCGTTGTCGGAGAAGAATACCGCGAGCGCACGGGGAAACTCGGCCACCTCGGCGCTCCCCTGAGCTGCGGCGATACACGCGACGGCGTCTTCAAAGTCGCCCAATCCCCCCAAGGGGTGCGCGATGGAGTCCCACGCGGCGTACGCGGCGGCGCGGGCGCACTCGTCTGCGGGCTCGATCCGGGAGAGCGTGGCTTCGAGCACGGCACCCGACGCCGACGAGAACGCGCGCTCGACTTCCTCGCGGATGCAGGCGAGCGCGGTTTCGGTTGCTTCAGCCATGCCGTCTCCTCTCTGCAAACGACGCTGCGGCAGACGCGAACGCGCGCGCAACGTCGGGGTTCGCAGGATAGTACACATGCGGGAAGCCCGCAACCAGGGACGGGGTGGTCGACATGCACAGCCAGCCCTTGTCGCGTCGGGGCTTCTGCGCCCAGAAGTCGCCGCCCGGGCAGGTGGACTGCCAGTAGTGGAACTCGTGCGCGCGGATGCGTGTGCCGCGCGGCCCGTAGAGCCCGTCGCGTTGGGAAGTGAGCACCACGTACCCGAAATGGGACAGCCTTCCCCCATTCTCGCTTGCGCCCTCAAGGGCGCCAGCAACAGGCCAACGCCGCCCCTCGCTATCGGCGATTTCACGCTGTAGGTACAGAAACCCACCGCATTCGGCGACCGTCGGCATGCCGGATTCCACCGCGCGCCGCACCGCCTCGCGCATCGGCGCGTTCTCGGAGAGCTGCCGCGCATGGAGCTCCGGGTAGCCGCCCCCCAGATAGAGGGCGCTTGTCCCCCGGGGCAACTCGCTATCACACAGGGGGCTGAAAAAGGCCAGCTCGCAACCCAGGTCCTCGAGCGCGCGCAGGTTCTCCTCGTAGTAGAACGAGAACGCCTCGTCACGCGCGACGGCGACGATGGGCCACGCTCCCGCGATAGACTCCAACCGGTAAGGTTCCTCGCGGATATCGGGTGCCGTCGCCGCTATTTCGAGCAAGCGGTCGACCTCGACGCTCTTTTCCACCAGCTCGGCCATCTTGTCGATGCGCGCGGAGAGCTGCTCGACCTCGTCGGCGGTCACAAGCCCCAGATGCCGGCTATCGAGCGAGAACGTCTCGTCGGCGGGGATATTCCCCAAAACCGCGACGCCCGTGTGCTTCTCGATCGCAGGCGCCGCGTAGGCGCAGGCAGCGGCGCTCGTCTTGTTCAGCACGACGCCGCGCACGTTCGCACAAGGCAGGAACTCGGCGATGCCGCGGATTACGGCGGCGAGCGATAAAGACGCCCCGCGCCCGTTCACCACTAAAACGACCGGCGTTTCAGTGTCGCGCGCAACCTGATAGCTGCTCGCGTCGGCCACGCCGGGCGCCATGCCGTCGTAGAAGCCCATGACGCCCTCGAGCACCGCGACATCCGCGCCCGCGGCGCCGCGTGCGAGCAGGGCGCGCAGCGTCGGGGCGTCGGTGAAGAAGCCGTCTAAGTTGCCCGAGCGCGCGCCCACGACGCGGCGATGAAAGAGCGGATCAATGTAGTCGGGGCCGCATTTGAAAGCCGCGCATGCGAGGCCGCGGCGCGCGAGCGCGCGCAGGAGCGCGCACGTAACGACCGTCTTGCCGCTCCCGCTCGAGGGCGCAGCGACCATGAAGCGCGGGATGGACGTGCTCACCGGACGCCGCCTTCCCCACCTGCGGCGTTGCAGCTAGCGAGCGAGACCACCTCAACGGATGGTTTCCCCTCGGTAGAGGGGTCCTCCCCGACAGGCGACTCAACAAGCGCCCCGACATCGGCAAGCTCCTCGGCATCCGCGCCCGCACCACGCGCGCTGACGAGGAACACGGGGTTTTGCGCCTTCATAAGATGGCGCGAGCCTACAGCCTCGGCGCGGGCGGCCGACACCTGGCACGCCTCGAACCCCTTAAAGCGCGAACCCGAGAGGAGCGCGCACGCCTCGGTGAGCGTCTCAACGGTGACGCATGGCACGCACAGGCGAACCTGCGAGGTCTTCTCGAGCGCCGCCTCCACGATGGAGGGAAGCTCGCCCGCGCTCCCGCCGACGAACACGGCGTCGGGGACGGGCAGTTTCGCGAGCGCTTCGGGGGCGACACCGGGGACCGCATGCACGTTGCCGCACCCGAATGCATCCGCGTTCTCTCGGATGAGCCGCACGCCGGCCGCATTGCGCTCGACCGCCCATACCGACCCCGCTCGCGCGACGAGCGCCGCCTCGATCGACACGCTCCCCGTGCCGGCGCCGACGTCCCACACGGTGTCGGTCGCGGAAAGGCGCAGCTTCGCGAGCGCGACGGCGCGCACCTCCTGCTTGGTCATGGGAACGTCGCCGCGGATGAAGAGCTCGTCGGGAATGCCCGAGGAAGCGTACGGCCAGCGGGAGCTCGCGGCGCGGAATGCGCCCGCAGAGTCCGCCGCGGAAGAAGCCTCCGCGGGCGCAGACGCGCCGGCCGGCGCCTCGGAGGCTGCGCTAGAGCCCGCAGGCGACCCGGCGCAGCCTGCGAACTCGATAAGCATCACGTTCAAGTCGTCGAACGTCTGATCTGCGATTTCACTTGCGGTCGCGCAGGTGATGCGCTCGTCGGGGTACGACAGGCGCTCGGCCACCGTCACGCGCGCGTCCCCGAAGCCCGCCTGCACAAGCTCGCGCGAAAGTCGCGAGGGGTCTTCCCCGCCCGACGTGGCGAGGAAGAGCTCACCTGCGCGCTCGGCCTCGGCCACGATGTCGCACGCCACGCCGTGAGCGCTCACGAAGCGCCAATCCTGCCATGGACGCGCGAGGCGCGCGGCGAGATACGACGCTGAGCTTATGCCGGGAATTACGCGCACGTCCACCTGCGCGTCGCCGGAGAGCGCCTCCACCAGGCGGCGCGCGCCGCTGAACAGCCCCACATCGCCCGTCATCACGACCACGGCGCGCTGCCACGACGCCGCATCGGTGAGCGCGGCAACGATGTCCGCCGTCTTCACGAGCTCGCATCTCACCACGTCGGGCGGCACGTCGATGCCGACAAGCGCGCGATGAGCGCCGATGACCACGTCGGCGATGTCGATCGCGTCGAGCGCCGCACGCGAGAGCAAGTCGGGGTTTCCGGGCCCCGCCCCGATGATCGTTACCTTTCGCATGGAATCTCCCGATACCCGCGCGGCGTGACCATACGGCCGCCTACGCGCTTCGTGTCCGCGTTGCCGACGAACACGGTGGTGAACATGTCGGCGTCGAACTCCCCCAGCTCGGATAGCCTGCACATGCCCGACTGCTGCCCCTCGCGCCCGATGTTGCGTACCCAGCCGCAGAGCGTGTCGGGGGCCTTCCATTCGAGCATAATCTTCGCCGCGCGCGAGAGCCTGTCGGCGCGCTTTCTGCTGCGCGGGTTGTACAAACAGATGCAGAAGTCGGCGCTCGCCACGGCGGCGAGCCTGCGCTCGATGACCTCCCACGGCGTGAGCAGGTCGGAGAGCGACACGACCGCGAAGTCGTGGGCAAGCGGGGCGCCGAGCACCGCCGACCCGCTCTGAGCCGCAGTGGCCCCGGCGATAACTTCCACGTCTACATCGGGGTAGTCCTCAGCAAGCTCCAGCACGGGGCTCGCCATGCCGTACACGCCCGCGTCACCGCTGCACACGAGCGCCACGGCTTCTCCGCTCTGCGCGCGCGAAAGCGCCAGGCGGCACCGTTCGACCTCGTGCATCATCGGCGTCGCGAGATGCGCCGCGTCGGGCACGGCGGCGAGCGCG
>UREE01000043.1 GCA_900546825.1 uncultured Collinsella sp.
AAATGTCGGGAGCCGTTCGTAAGGACGGTTCGCTTTGTTGTGTAACGAATCCATAAAAAGGAGTGAGCATGCCTATCATCGCTGCGCTCGTTGGCATCGTTTTGGGTGCCATCGCCGCCATTGCCTACATGCGCACCGCCAAGCAGGGTAGTCTTCACGAGGCCGACGAAAAGATCCAGTCGGCACATGCACAGGCTGAGTCCCTGATCGACGATGCAAAGCGTCAGGCCGAGACCCTCAAAAAAGAGGCTCTGCTCGAGGCTAAAGAGGAGATCATCAAGAACAAGCAGGCCGCCGAGGCCGAGGACAAGCAGCGTAAGAGCGAGATTCGTACGCTCGAGAACCGCGTGATGCAGCGCGAGGAATCCCTCGATCGCCGCAACGACGCTCTCGACAAGCGCGAGCATCAGCTGTCCAGCCAGGCCGGTCAGGTCGAGAAGCGCTCCCGTGAGCTCGAGGAGCTCTGCGCAAAGCAGACCTCCGAGCTCGAGCGAATCGCCGACCTTACCCGCGAGGACGCCCACAAGGAGCTCCTCGATAAGGTTCGCGGCGAGGTCACCCACGAGGCCGCCACGATCATTCGCGAGTCCGAGCAGCAGGTTCGCGCCGAGTGCCACAAGACCGCCCAGGAGATTCTGTCCTTGGCGATTCAGCGCTGTGCCGCCGACCACACTGCCGAGGTCACCGTTACCTCCGTGCACATTCCCTCTGATGACCTCAAGGGCCGTATCATCGGTCGCGAGGGTCGCAACATCCGGACCTTCGAGCAGGTTTCCGGCGTCAACCTCGTGATCGACGACACGCCCGAGACCGTCGTTCTTTCGAGCTTCGACCCGGTCCGTCGTGAGACCGCCCGTGTCGCCCTCGAGAACCTAATCGCCGACGGCCGCATTCATCCCGCCCGTATTGAGGAGATGTATCACAAGGCTGCCGACCTGGTTCAGCAGCGCGTGCGCGAGGCTGGCGAGCAGGCTGCCTTCGATACCGGCATTCACGACCTGCACCCCGAGATCGTCAAGACCCTTGGTGCCCTGCGCTACCGTACTTCGTTTGGTCAGAACGTGCTTCAGCACTCCCTCGAGGTCTCTGGCCTGTGCGGCGTGATGGCTTCCGAGCTTGGCCTGGACGTTGTGACCGCTAAGCGCGCCGGCCTGCTGCACGACCTGGGCAAGGCAATCGACCACGACGTCGAGGGCCCGCATGCCGTCATCGGCGCCGAGCTTGCCCGCCGTTATGGCGAGAAGCCCGTTATCGTCCACGCTATTGAGGCTCACCATGCCGATGTCGACCCCAACACGGTACTCGATGTCCTGGTGCAGGCCGCTGATGCTGTCTCTGCCTCTCGCCCCGGTGCCCGTCGCGAGTCTGCCGAGAACTACATCAAGCGTCTTGAGAAGCTCGAGGAGATCGCCAACTCCCATGACGGCGTCGAACGTACCTATGCCATGCAGGCCGGTCGCGAGGTCCACGTCATGGTCCAGCCGGACAAGATTTCCGATGTCCAGTCCACGGTTCTGGCTCACGATATCGCCCATCAGATCGAGGAAGAGATGGAGTATCCCGGTCAGGTGCGCGTTGTCGTGATTCGCGAGAGCCGCGCTGTCGATATCGCTAAATAACATGAGCGACGCGAACGAGCTCATCTCATTTATCGCGTCGATGTCGGGGGAGGGCAACCTTCGCGTCGAGGAGAACCTTGGCGAGGGGTATGTCCGCCTCCGCGTTTCGGAGGCCGAGCGGCGCCAGGCTAAGCACGACATTCAGCATGTCGAGGACATCGTCATCGAAATGCTCCGTAATGCTCGCGATGCCGGCGCCGACAAGGTCTATCTCGCCACGACCAAGGAAGATGGCGTCCGCACGCTTGTCTTTCTGGATAACGGTTCGGGCGTTCCGCAGGATATGCAAGAGCGAATCTTTGATGCCCGCGTTACCTCCAAGCTCGAGAGCATGAAGATGGACCGTTGGGGCGTTCACGGTCGTGGCATGGCATTGTTTTCGATTAAGCAGAACACCGACGAGGCCCGTGTGGTCACGTCCGGCGTCGATCTTGGTTCAGCCTTCAAGGTGAGCGTTGCGGCCGACCGCCTCAGTGAGCGTGCCGATCAGTCCAGCTGGCCCCAGGCCGTCAAGGATGAGGACGGACGTTATGTCTGCGCTCGCGGTCCACATAATATTATTCGCGCTGCTTGTGAGTTTGCGCTCGAGGAGTTGCGTGGTTGCGATGTCTATCTCGGTTCTCCGTCTGAGATTGCCGCGACCCTTTATGCTCAAGCGTCAAGTCGGCTCGATACGTCTCGTCTCCTGTTCATTGATGACGAGAGCGAGCTTCCGGTTGTCGATCGTTTAGGCCTTGCTTCTGATGCCGAGGACTTTATCCGTATTTGTTCGGGTTTGGGTCTTGAGATGTCCGAGCGCACGGCCCATCGCATTTTGGCAGGGCAGATTAAGCCCGTTCGCGGTGTGACCGCGCGTCTGCT
The DNA here is from genome assembly GCA_900546825.1 of uncultured Collinsella sp. Lineage (GTDB taxonomy): Bacteria > Actinomycetota > Coriobacteriia > Coriobacteriales > Coriobacteriaceae > Collinsella. Next base: position 2,481 of record UREE01000043.1, read on the forward strand.
GCGCGAGCGTGATTCGTCCTCGCATGCGCCGGCTCCTGTCGATCTCGCGAAGGATCGTCGCGGGCTACGTATTGCCAAGGATGACATGGCACAGTTTTCGCGCGCTGTGGAACGCGACTTTAATGACCTTGCCACCCGGTACTATCTCAACCTTTGCGGCGACCCAAAGATCCGTGTTTCGCGTGATCGAATCACCGTGACCTTTGATCTTGCCAAAGAGGAATAGTGCCTTTACCGAGTCCACTCGGTACGATACAGTTATTGCAGTTAAAACGTACTTTTAAATGCAGGAGTTTCTTCATGGATTGCCTGAAGGTATCAAGCAAATCATCGCCCGCGTCCGTTGCCGGCGCCATCGCCGGCATGGTCAAGGATGGTGTACCCGTCAACATCCAGTGTGTCGGCGCCGGTGCCGTCAACCAGGCTATTAAGGCCGTTGCTATCGCGCGCGGTTTTTTGATTCCAACCGGTTTTGATATTTCCTGCGCGCCCGTGTTCTCCGACATCCTCATTAACGGGGAGTCGCGCACGGCCATCCGCCTTTCTATCTACGTTCACCAGATCAATCGAGCTGCTATGGATAACGTCGTCATGGATGATGTTAAGCCTGTGGCATAGCTTCTGCTTGCCTTGTTTCGCTCCCCATCGTTAGGACTTATGCACATGGACCAGCGTTCCGTACGCGATATTCTTGCCGGTAAAACCTACTTTATCCGCACCTTTGGCTGCCAGATGAATCAGCACGACTCCGAGCGTGTGAGCGGTCTGCTTGATTCGTATGGCTGCCTCATGGCGCTCGATCCCGCGCATGCCGATATCGTTGTCTTCATGACGTGCTGCGTGCGCGAGGCCGCCGATACTCGCCTGTACGGTCAGTGCAATTCCTGCAAAAGCCTGCCGCCTTCGCCTTCTGGCAAGCGCGTGGTTGCCGTTGGCGGTTGCATCGCGCAGCGCGATGGCGAGGGCCTGCTCACCAACGTCGATAACGTCAATGTCATCTTTGGCACGCATTCCATTGCACATGTGGCCGAGCTCATTGCCGAGGCGTTCCTTGATGGTAAGCGTCATATCCGCACCAATGAGCATGAGGATACGGATGCCATGAGCATGCCGTGGCATCGCGAGACTCAGTATCACGCCTGGGTGCCCATCATGACGGGCTGCAATAATTTCTGCACCTATTGCATCGTGCCGTACGTGCGCGGTCGCGAAAAGAGCCGCCCCTTCGAGGAGATTGTCGACGAGGTGACCGGTTTGGTGCGCCAGGGCGTGCGTGAGATTACGCTGCTGGGCCAAAACGTTAACTCATATGGTCGCGATCTGTTTGGCAAGCCGCGTTTTGCCGATCTGCTGCGTGCCGTGGGCGATACGGGCGTGGAGCGCATCTTCTTTACGTCTTCGCATCCCAAGGACCTGTTGCCCGAGACCATCGACGCCATGGCCGAGACATCTGCCGTTATGCCGCAGCTGCACTTGGCCGTCCAGTCAGGTTCGACGCGGATCCTCAAAGAGATGAATCGCCGTTATACACGCGAGGACTATCTGGGCCTTGTCGATCGCATTCGCAACCGCATGCCCGATATCGCGCTCTCGACCGACATTATCGTTGGCTTCCCGGGTGAGACTGAAGAAGACTTTGAGCAGACGCTCTCACTTGCCGAGACGGTCCGCTATGCTCAGGCCTATACCTTCATCTATTCCAAGCGCGCCGGTACCCCGGCCGCCGAGATTGACGATCCTACGCCGCATGAGGTTATTCTCGAGCGTTTCAACCGTCTGGTTAAGGTTATCGAGACCACGGCACACGAGTATAACCAGGGTGAGCTTCATACTGTGGTTCCGGCGCTCATTGAGGGAACGAGTAAAAAGAACGACGCGGTCCTGCTGGGCAAGAGTCCCAAGAATCAGACCGTGCATGCGCCTATCCCCGAGGGTTACAGCATCGATCAGCTTGTTGGCAAGATCGTTGATGTTGACGTTGACGTTGCCAAGACCTGGTATTTGTCCGGTTCCGTTGTGGGCGAGCCGCGCTAATGGTTTCTCCCGGGGCAGGTCTTTCCGCCGTTGCGATCGTCGGTCCGACGGCGGTTGGTAAGAGTGATGTTGCCGACCGTTTGGCAGCTCGTCTTTCGTCCGAAGTGCTGTCGTGCGATGCGATGCAAATCTATCGCGGCATGGACATCGGTACTGCAAAGATGGCGCCCGATGAGTGCACGGCGCCGCTGCGTCTCGTCGACATTGTAGAGCCGGGTGTGGCATATTCTGCTGCGCTTTATCAGGCCGACGCTCGCGCGCATGTTGAACGTCTCCTTGGTTCGGGTTGCCTGCCGGTTTTTTGCGGAGGTACGGGGCTGTATCTCAAGGCCGCCCTCGATGAGATGGACTTTCCCTCGGGTGAACTTGAGGACGATCGTCGTGCGGGCTATCAGGAGCTTTCCGAGCGTATTGGCGAGGAAGAACTGCATGCCTTGCTTGCCGAGCGCGATCCAGAATCGGCTGCTGTTATTCATCCTCATAACGTGCGCCGTGTGATTCGTGCGCTCGAGATGAATGATGATGGCGTCTCCTATGCGCAGCAAAAGTCGCAGTTTAGTGTTCCGCACGAGCATTATCATGCCCTATGGTTTGGTCTGAAGCGTAATCGCGAGGTGCTCTACGAGCGCATTAACCAGCGCGTCGATCTGATGTTTGAGCAGGGTCTTGTCGATGAGGTCCGCGGTCTTATGGGCCAGGGGCTGGGAGATGCCTTGACGTCGATGCAGGCAATTGGCTATAAAGAGATCATCGATGCTTTCAATGGCGTGATGAGCATGGATGAGGCTCGCGAACTCATTAAGATGCGTTCGCGTCGTTATGCCAAGCGTCAGCTTTCGTGGTTTAAGCGCGATGACCGTATCGTGTGGTTTGATATGGATGAATGTACGATCGATGAGGTCGTTGAGGATATCCTGCATCGTATTGAGGCTGCCTAATGGCCCGTTTCCCCCTTGTTCCCACGGCACCCGAGCCCGAGCGTGCCATTTTAGTTGGTGTTGAGTGGCGCGACAATGCATGGCCGCTCGATCGCTCGCTTGATGAGCTGGAGCGTCTTGCCCACACAGCTGGTGCCCGGTGCGTGGCACGCTTGTCGCAGCGTTTGGTAAAGCCGTATCCTAAATCGTTTATCGGTTCCGGTAAGGTTGAAGAGCTGTGCGGCCTGGTGCATCGCATGGATGCCGATGTCGTTATTTTTGACGACGACCTGACCCCCTCGCAGCAATCCTATTTGGAGAAAGCCGTGGGCGAGCCGGTAAAGATTATCGATCGCACAGCACTGATCCTGGATATCTTTGGCCTGCATGCTCAGACGCGTGAGGGACGCCTGCAGGTACAGCTGGCACAGCTTCAATATTTGTTGCCTCGCCTGCGTGGCATGTGGAGCCATCTCGCCAAGGAGCAGACGCGCGGCGGCATCGGCTCACGTTTTGGTCAGGGCGAAAGTCAGCTCGAGGTCGACCGTCGCCTCATTCGTAATAAGATCGCTGCGCTTCGTCGTGAGCTCAAGCAGGTTGAACAGCGTCGCGATGTTCAATCCAAGAGTCGCATTGAGTCACCGGCGTTTCGCGTCGCGTTAGCCGGTTATACCAATGCCGGTAAATCGACGTTACTCAATCGTCTGACCGGCTCTACGGTACTTTCGCAGGACAAGCTGTTTGCTACGCTCGACCCGACGACGCGTTCGTATCGTCTGCCCGGCGGTCGCGGCATGACGATTACCGATACCGTCGGCTTTATTCAAAAGCTGCCCCATGGTCTGGTCGATGCCTTTAAATCGACGCTGTCCGAGGTTTTGGGTGCCGATCTAATTCTCAAAGTCGTAGATGCGTCTGACGAGGACTATGAGCGGCAGCTGGAGGCTGTCGACCGCGTGCTTGATGAGATCGGCGCCGGAGAGCGTTTAACGCTGACCGTATTCAATAAAATCGATCTTCTCGATAGCGTCGATCGATTGAGTTTCCGTCGTCGCTATCCGGAGGCCGTTCTGTTCTCGGCCCAAACGGGCGAGGGGCTCGACGATCTCGTCGACCGGATTGCTCGCGAGGCAGCTGCCACCGATGTGTTGCTCTCCGCTGATATCCCGTATCGTGAGGGCGCTCTCATCACGCTGGTGCATGAGCAGGGAACCCTTCTGCATGAGGAATATCTCGAGGACGGCGTTCGCATTGTGGCGAAGTTGCCGGCTCGTATTGCACCGCGGCTCGAGCGTTATCGCACCGAGTAGACGAGCTCCAAAATGCCCAGAATGATGGGCTGATGCAGCAGATAAAAGGGGAGAGCGTGACGTCCAAGACTGGCGAGCGCCGGCAGGGGGTTGGCGTAGGCCCAGCTAGGGGCGGTCTTATCGATTCCCTGCGCTATGTGTGCGGCGAAGTATCCTGCAAGATACATAAAGATAAACGGGATGATGGGGTAGTAATCACCTGAGATAAACCCAGGGCTCGGAAATCCCAGCCACGCCAGGTAGGGGACAGGGTAGATCGTTTTGGGGATGCTCCAGGTGATTGCGAACAACATAAGGCATAGGGGCATGCCCCATCTCGCCGTTATCTTCTTAAGGACGGGATCGGTCAACGCCACGATGCCGGTGCATGCGGCCATGCAGTAGATGATGCCAAAATTAACCGAATCGTCGACTGAGACAAGTGTTGTTGCCAACCAGACAACGAGTGCTGCTAAGGCGTATTTGGCGGCACGTTTGATATTGTTGCGCGAAAGGGTGCACATCCAACCGGCGATAAACAAAAATACCCAGCTGATGCTGGCGCGCCAGATGTCTTGAAAGGCTGACTGGGTAAACCAGGGCATATCCCAGCCGTACAGGTAGGCGAGATCATAGCAAGCGTGAAAACCTGCCATAGAAATCATCGTAAACCCGCGGACGGTATCAAATATGGTTATGCGTTTTTGCATTACGAGAACCGGCGCATCAAGCCGACGACTTTGCCCAGGATAACGGGATTCGTTGCATAGATAGGCTCCATAGTGTCGTTCTCGGGCTGCAAGCGCACACGTCCCTGCTCCTTGTAGAACGTCTTGACGGTCGCCGAACCATCAATCATGGCCACGACAATTTCGCCGTTCATGGCACTCTTTTGTTCACGGACGATGATGTAATCGCCATTGAAGATGCCGACATTGATCATTGAGCTCCCATGCACCTCAAGGATAAAGGAACCCTGATCAGTGGCGATTTCGGTCGGGATAGTAAACGTGTCTTCGATATTCTGCTCGGCCAGAATGGGAATCCCAGCCGCGACGCGACCAACGAGCGGTAGCGAGACCGTTCCGCGAGGTGCGGTGGGCTCGTCAGATTTAGAAATTGAGACAGAGGAACCGTCCTCGTTAAAGAGTTCCAGGGCACGCGGCTTGGTGGCATCGCGCTTGAGCAGCCCGCGCGCCTCCAGGGCAGAGAGATGGGCGTGCACGGTGCTTGGGGAGGAAAGGCCCACGGCAGAAGCCATCTCGCGCACGCTGGGCGGATAACCCTTCTCCTGCTGATATTCCTTGATGAAGTCGTAAATTTGCTGCTGACGCTTGGTAATTTTGCGAGCCATCAGGGCATCCTCTCTACCCATGTCAAACAAATGTTCGAATTATGCTTGACAGGAACAACTGTTCGAAGATAATAATAACCGAACATTCGTTCTCGCGCTAGACATTTTTGTCCGCGCGGCTTGATAAAACTGTTCTCAGCAAAACACGCGAGAGGAGAACATGATGAACGCAACGAATATGGTCCAGGGAAATCTCGCCCTTAAGCTCGAGACGCCTGCAGAACCCACTTTTACGGTTGTTCAGGGTGGCCGCTCCGGCATTCAACCTTTGACCGTAAAGCCTGCTCGCAATCAGCAGGCTGTAGTCGCGCCGGCCCGCGTTGCCCTGAAGGTTCCGACGATTGTCGCCGTCGCCGTTGCGCTTACGCTCTTCTTTGTCCTCGCTACTTCGGTCTTTAGCGCTCGTCACGCCGCGTATGCCGAGTCCGTTTCCAACGTTACTTACGAGACCATTCGCGTTCAGACTGGCGATTCTCTTTGGTCGCTTGCCGAAGAATATCCAATCGAAGGCCTTTCCACGCAAGAGACTTCCGACATGATCCGTAGCGTCAATCATCTGGAGCATGGTTCGCTCGCCGCCGGTGCGCATCTTAAGGTTCCTGCTCGTTCGTAATCATTATCGCGCTGCGCATGGTACCCTTGTTATCGTTTAAGAGGAGGTACCATGCGCTGTCCCAAATGCGGCAAGGCACATACCCGCGTCGTTGATTCCCGTATGCAGGAGTCAAATAACACCATTAAGCGCCGTCGCGAATGTTGCTCGTGTAACTACCGCTTTACAACGTTTGAGCGATGCGAGGACCCTATCGAGGTCATTAAGTCAGATGGAACTAAGCAGCGGTTCGATCGCAATAAGCTTCTTGTCGGCTTGATGCGCGCCACCATCAAGCGCGATATCGACACTAAGAAGCTCAATGAGATTATCGATGACATCGAGGTCGAGCTTCGCTCTCGCACGCTGACGGCCGTCACGTCCCATGAGTTGGGTGACATGGTGCTCAAGCGCTTGGCCAAGATCGACAAGGTTGCGTACATCCGTTTTGCCTCGGTCTACCGCGATTTCAAAGACGTCGATGAGTTTCTGCAAGAGCTCGACAAGCTAAGGTGATTCCATGTCCAACATTACCGTCAACATAAAGCGTCTCGACCCCACCCTCGAGCTTCCCAAATACGCCCATCCCACCGATGCCGGCTTGGATCTACGCTCCAACGAAGACTGCGTCCTGAAGCCCTTCGAACGCCGTCTGGTCTCTACGGGGCTGGCCATCGCCCTGCCCGATGGCTACGCCGGCTTCGTCCAGCCCCGCAGCGGCTTGGCCATCAAGCAGGGCCTGTCTATAGTCAATACGCCGGGCCTCATCGACGCCCACTACCGAGGGGAACTCAAGGTTATCCTCATCAACCTGGATCCCACCAACGACATCCAAATCAACAAAGGCGACCGCATAGCCCAACTCGTCATCCAAGAAGTCCCCACGGTCAATCTCATAGAAGTAGAAGAACTAGACGAAACCGACCGAGGCAAAGGAGGCTTCGGCTCCAGCGGCGTCGCCTAGGGACGCTCTTATCCCTCCCGCCCGCCTCTCACACATATCATTCCATGCTCAAACATTCTCGCGTCGCTTCGCTCGCTGCGAAACTGCGCGTGGAACGATATGTGTGAGAGGCAGGCGGGCGGCTACTCGCTTGAAAAATATTTACATTCTAGTAAGCCAATGCGACAAAGGAACAATCCCTTTGTCGCATTGGCTTACTGTATTTAGATTTTCCGATTTCGCCTTTGCAGGTTCTAGTGGTGGGGAATCTGGTAAAGCTGCTAGTACGTAAACGCAGCTTGCCTGTGGGAGGCCCCTATATATCGTCCCGCGCGCAGTTTCGCAGCGAAGCGAGAATGTTTGAGCACGGGATGATATATAGGGGCCTCCCGCAGGCAAGCGGAAATTAAGACGCTAGCGGATGTGCGCGGGTTTTCCGCCCCAGTAGAAGCGGCAGAAGGCTCGTTTGCGCTTTTGGGGTTTGCCTACGAGCTCCATGGTTGCGATGGCTATGTCTTCGGCTGCGTGGGGGCGGCGTAGTACTTCGCCGTTGATGAGCAGTGCCTTGAGCGACTCAGGATGATCGTGGAGATGTCGCAACGTCACGATGAGCTCTCGTGCGGTGGTGACATGCATGCTGGCGCCCATGCCGGTGAGCATGGTGGTGTTGGCCTTTTCCTGGCCATAGGACTTGCCCAACAGGATCATCGGCAGGTGTGCGCACAGGCATTCGGTGACGGTGAGTCCGCCCGATTTGAGAATTGCCAGGTCGCAGCCGAGCATAAGCGCTGCCATATCATCGACATAGTCCAGAACCGTGACGTTTTCGAGCTTCATGGCGTCGAAGAGCGTTTTGAGGCGGGTGGCATATTCGGTGTCTTTGCCCGGCAAAAAGACAAAGTGCATGTCTTCGAAGCTGCGTAGGAAGGGGAGGGTGCGGTCCATCTCCGCGCGAAAGCGAACGTACGGTTGAGGCAAGCTGGCACCGGCCATTACCAGCACGACGGTCTTGTCGGTGGGGAGGTTGAACTTAGCTAGCTCTTCCTCGCGATCGTAATCCGTGTCGAATCCGGTGCGAATAGGAATGCCGGTAATGCGAATCTTTGTCTCGAGCACCTTGCGCGGACGCAGCGTTTCGGCCATAAATTCGTTGGCAACACAGAATAAATCGGTGTCCTTGTGGGGCCACCATCCCTCGACTTCGTAGTCGGTCGGTACGCAGATGACCGGATAATCGATACCCGTAATTACGCGGGCGCCCACGGCAACATTGGCTGCTGTGATGTGCGTTGCAACCACGGCTATGGGCCTGCGGCTACGAATATATTCGTTGAAGGCGGGGAACATAATTCGCGACCATGCCGTTCCGCCACCCCAGAGAAGATGTCCCGTAAGCGTATATCGCCAGGTCAGGTCGTAAATGGGGCGCGTGGCTCCCGTAAAAGAAGCCGCGGTCTTATTGCCGTCGAATTTAATACGTCCAAAATCAAGGATATCGAGCACTTCAATCTCAATATCCTCGGGGATGCCATTGGTGCCGCGGATGAGGTCGAATGCCTGCGCTATCGCATTTGCGGCGGCCTTGTGGCCCGAGCCAACGGAGGCGTGCACGATGGTCACGAGAGGTTTTTGCTGAGCCAGGAGCGTGGTTTGCTCCGATTGGGGAGTGCTGTGCGTGAGCAGGGGAGCGTCGTCACTCGTCTGCGCCTGGTCCATCGATAACTCCCCTTCAGCTTTGTAATACGGATTTATCATTGTAGTGCATGAGTGTCACGTTCACGTAAATTTGGGTACGAGCGCAAAGAACGACAACGTTTCGACGAAAGGACGCTTCATGACTACCGATAAGCCGATCTTGCGATTATCGGTGGCGGCCCCGCGGGCTATGCTGCCGCCATTTATGCTGCGCGTGCCAACCTTACGACGACCGTGATTGAGCAGGGCATGTCGGGAGGGCAGATCGCCACAACCAATGAGGTCGAGAACTATCCGGGTTTCCCGCTCCTGAGTGGCGCCGAACTCGGCGAGCGTTTTCAGCAGCATGCAGAGGGCCTGGGAGCACAGGTTACATGGAGCATGGTTACGGGTATCGATTACGATGCCGATGCAGCGTTGTTTACGGTGCATCACGATATGGGCGATACGCTGGCCTCGAGCGTTATCGCTTGCATGGGTGCCACGCCGCGTCCGGCAGGTTTCGCAGGCGAGGATACGTATCGCGGTCGTGGCGTTTCATATTGCGCAACATGTGACGGCATGTTTTTCCGCGGCAAGCAGGTTTTTGTAATCGGTGGTGGCAATTCGGCATGCGAAGAGGCGCTGTTCCTGTCCGACATTGCCAGCAGTGTGACCATCGTGCTGCGCCGCGACCAGTTCCGTGCGCCGGATGGTGTTGTTCAGAAAGTACTCGCAAAGGACAATATTACAGTTAGGTACCAAACTAGTATTGTGGAGCTATCGGGCGAAGCCATGCCAACGACGATTACCTTTAAGGACAATGCATCTGGGGAAACTCATGCCGAGTCATTTGAGCCCGGCTCGTTTGGCATCTTTGTCTTTACGGGGACGCAGCCACATACCGAGCTTGTTGAGCATCTAGTCGACCTGGCTCCCGACGGCGGCATTGTCACCGACGATTCGATGGCCACCTGTACACCTGGTCTATTTGCCGCTGGCGACATCCGTTCCAAGCGCTTACGCCAGGTTGTGACCGCCGTTTCTGATGGAGCCATAGCGGCAACGAGCGCATACGCGTTTCTCCGTGGATAAGTACGATAATATATCTTATGTAAGGTTGCTATCTTTAAACATAGTGGTTGGACAGTGCATCAATGTGCCGTCCAACCACTTTTACTTTGCGGCTATGTAGTATGCAAAACTATATAACCTAGAATACAATAAAGAAAACGAACGGGGCTCTTATGAACCATGCTAAACATGTTATCCCGATGTCCGATACGTCGGTCAGTATTAAGCCTGAGGATATTCAGCCCACGGTGCTACCCGATGCATTCATTCAGTCCGATATCGTGCGTAAACTCAATACGTTGAGTCTGCCGCGCTATAACCAGTTGCCCAATGTGACGCTCTACCGCGACCAGGTCATTGAGTATGTTGCGCTGTGGATGGAGCCGCTGTCCATTTGCGTTGAGCACCCTGTCATTACGCCATCGATGATCAATAACTACGTGAAGGTCGGCCTGGTGCCTGCTCCGGTCAAAAAGCAATATGGCCGCGAGCAGATTGCCCGCCTGATCGCTATCTGCCTCTTTAAGCAGGTGTTACCTATTGCTGCGGTGCAGGCACTCTTTAACATTCAGCGTTTGAGCTACGATGCCCCGACGGCCTTCGATTATGTGGTCGATCAGCTCGAGGCATCGATTCGTTCGGCGTTTTCCGTCGAGCAGACGCCGGTTCCCGATACGGCGCATCAGGTAACGCGTGAGTCGCTGCTTGTGCGCAGTGCGGTTTCATCCTTCGTTTCGAAGGCGTACCTGATGAGCTATCTAAAGTTTAATGGGTTTAATAGCTAGCCGACGTATAAAACGGGCGGAGCAAAGGGTCATCTGTCACTTTGTCCCGCCCGTATTTTTGCTTGGTTGGACTTTATTGGCCCGAAGCCACGTCCATGCCGTAGCCGATAATAAGACCGTGCATCTCGGCGTAATAGGAATCCAGGCCGTTGCAGGGCATGATGATAGTCTTGGAGCCGGGCCAGCGCTCCACAATGCGGCTGGCAAGTGCCTGGGCGCCTGCCTCATTCTCGACATGGTCGATGACGACCTCGCCGCCCGTAAAACCCTCGGCTTCCATGGTGTCGATGATCTTGTTGAACATCTTCTTTTCGCCACGCGTGTGTCCGACGAGTTCGATTTTACCGGCCTCACTCGCCGTGCCCAAAATGCGAATATTGAGCTTGTTGGCAATGACGCCGGCTGCCTTAGGGATACGTCCGGCTTTGGCCAGGTTTTCGTAATTGCACAAGCTGAAGAGGATTTTGCTGTTCTGCTCAAGGCTATCGAAATATGCGCAAGCGTCCTCGAAAGAGACATCCGGGTTGCTTGCAAGATAACGATCAAACAGCAAGAAGATCAGGTCCATCTTGCCGCCTGCTGCCCGCGAATTAACCAGGTGAATCTGACGATTGGGCTCCTCGGCAAGAACCATATCGCGAGCCGTGGCTGCCGCGTTGTAGCTGCCCGACACGCCCTCAGAGATCGGCATGCAGATGGTCTTGTCTGCCAATTTGAAGAGCTCGGCCCACTCCCCTACGCTGGGACAGGCGCTCGAAGAAGCGTTCGTCTCCGCCTGAACAGCGCAGTTGAGCTCATGTACATCGAGCGAAAGGTCATCGACGAATTCACGCTCCCCCACTCGAATTTTGAGGGGCGCAAATGCAAAGGTGGTATGGGGCGCGGTCGGTTGCCAATCGCGGAGGTTACAGCTTGAATCGGAGATAAGTGCCCAGCTCATAGAGGGTCCTTTCTAATTGTTCCTTAACAATTATAGCCATCTTGCAGACCGATTGGACCGCTATCTAGTATTCAAAACTAGATAGCGGCCTGCACTAAAGGGAAATGAATGGACCCCATGACTCAAAGCCACGAGGTCCATATCCGTTTGCTTTATCTGAATACTTAGTAGCGCACGAAGATATAGTTGTTGTTCATGCCGGCGGCAACGGAGCTGATGATAACACCCGTGTTGTAGTCGGAAGCATGAATCATCTGACCACCACCGATGTAAATGCCGGTGTGGTACGAGTTGACCACAACGTCACCGGGCTGCGGATCGGACACACGCGTCCAGCCCATAAAGGTACCCGTGGTGCCCAGGCGGCAATAGCGACCAGTGAGGCAATAGCTAACAAAACCAGAGCAGTCGAAGCTGTTCGGGCCAATTCCGCCCCAGGAATAAGCGCAACCAAGCTTGCTGTATGCACGCGAGACAACAGAACCGCCATCGACGGACTGGCTCGGAGCAGAAGGCGTCGGAGCCGGAGCAGGCGTGGAGGGCTGCGGCGTCGGAGCGGGTGTCGGCGTAGGAGCCGGAGTGTTGCCGCCCTGGTTGTTATTGCTGGTCTGGCCACCGTTGTTGGTGTTCTCGGTCGTACCGGCAGTCTCGTTGCTCACCGTGGCCTTCTCGGCGGTGCTAGCGTTGATGCCGGCCTGCAGCGCGGCATTGGCCTCGGCCTCGGCGGCAAGCTCGGCCTGCAGCTGCGAATCCAGGGATTTTACGACGTTCTGGGCTTCAGCCTGCTGGGCGTTAAGCTCGTCGACCTTCTTTTGCGTGGTGGCGACGTTCTTCTCCTGCTCGGCCTGCTTATCGGTGAGCTGCTGCTTAAGCTCCTTTACCTCTTGAATGGTCTGAGCCTGCTTATCGGAAACTTTGCCGTAGTAGAACAGACGGTTGAGCATATCGCTCAGATCATCGACACCCGTCAAAACCTGAAGCAGGCTCAGACCGCCGGTTTTGTACTCGCCGGCGACATAGGTCGAGAGCTTGGCCTGACCATCGGCGATCTCCTGCTGCTTTTGCGTGATCTCGCCGGCAGTCTGATCGAGCGCCTGCGTCTGCGTGGCGAGCTCATCGTAAATCTGCTGGGTTTGGGTGCCGATCTGCTCGAGTTTCGTACGAGCAGCGGCAAGGTCGGATGCGGTATCGGCGTAGGCAGGAGCCGCGAGGCCCAAGCCCAAAACACAAGCGAGGGTTGCCGTAGCAGCGCAGCGTGCCATGTTTTTGTGCGTGTTTGCTGTGCGCATGTAGCTTCCTTTCCAGTAACTAAGGGTAACGGCTAGTCCACCGTCACCAGGCTAAAGAGCTCAACATCGTCGTCAGTCGGCGTGAGCTTCTCGCGCGGGTTGAGAAACGCAAGCTCAAGTATACAACCGTAACCGATAAGCTTTGCGCCCATATCTCGCACCAGTTTACCTGTTGCCTCGACGGTTCCGCCCGTCGCGACCAAGTCGTCCAGAATCAACACGGTATCTTTAGAGGTAATGGCATCGGCATGGATCTCGATAGAGTCGGTGCCGTATTCGAGCTCGTAGCTCTGGCTTACGGTCTCGCGCGGCAGCTTGCCCGGTTTACGTGCGGGAACAAAGCCGGCGCCAAGGGCTACAGCCACCGGTACGCCAACCATAAAGCCGCGAGCCTCGGGACCCACGACCTTGGTGATTCCCATGTCGGCAAAGTGCTCGGCGAGGGTATCGGTCATGGCTTTGAGCGCCTCGGGATTGCCAAAGAGCGGCGTGATGTCTTTAAAGAAGACTCCGGGCTCGGGATAGTCGGGGATGTCGACGATTTGAGATTCGAAGTCGTACATTGCATGACCTTTCAATGGGTTGCCGAAATATCAGCAGCGGTTATTTGCCCGCGGTGACGGTGCCGGATTGCGAAGGGGCGACGACCTTGAGCGGCTTTACGAGAGAATCCTCGTGCGAAGCCGGCGCGGCAGTTTCTTCGTTTTTGGCCTTGGTGGACTCGGAGCGAGCGATTTCCTCATCGAGTGCATCGATGTCGGCGTCCTCGACCACGGCGTTGAGCGACTCAAAAACGCGGTTCTTGAGCAGCGCAGTGTGCACACCCTCGGTCAGGTCGTGAAGCTTCTTAAACGCACGCTCGAGCTTGGCGTCGCGCTCGTCATCGGAGGTATCCATACCGAGCATGCTCACGAGAACCTGCTCAAACATCGAGGACTCGCGGTTGGCGGAAGACACGTACTGACGCAGGTTGCGGGGCTCGATATGGAAGCGTGACAGCTCGGAGCAGTAGCGGATGATTGGAAAATCGCGACCATCGACGAGCTCGCGATTCTGCGGACTCTTGATGATGCGAATGAGGTCGTTCTCGGCGAGCGAGCGGATAAACGAAATCTCGACGCCCAGCATATCGGGAATGGTCTCAATGGGATGCAGCTTTTGCTTAGTCTCCTTGGGCTCCGTCTTGAGCGGAACATCGGACAGCAAGCCCACCTCGTAAGCGAGCGTTGACAGGTCCGTGGCGTTTTCCAAGCGCTGCTTAATCACGTTGAGCGGCATGTAGCGGGTCTTCTGCAAGTGCAGGATGACCTCCAGGCGATCAACGTCCTCCTTGGAGTACTGACGGTATCCCTTAGGCGTACGATGAGGGGTAATGAGCCCCTCATCTTCTAGAAATCTAATTTTTGAGTTCGAAAGATCGGGGTATGCGCCTCGAAGTAGGTTGACGACTTGGCCGATACTCAGATAGTTGCGTTCGGCCATGCCCTACTCACCGGTTTCGATGCGCTCCGGCGTGCTCTCGTGGTAGATGAGCGTAAAGGTACCGATCTGGACGGAAGAGCCGTCGTGCAGCGGGGCTGCATTGACGATGGCACCGTCGACCCAGGTGCCATTGAGCGAGCCCAGATCCTCAATACGGGCGCCCAGGCCCTCACGAATAATGCGTGCGTGGCTGCGCGAGACAGTCATGTCGTTGAGGAAGATGCCGTTTGCAGGATCGCGGCCGATGGTGGTCACGTCGTCCTCGAGCTCAAAGGCGGCACCGGTCTGCGGACCCTTGACGATGGACAGAACGGGGGCGGTGATGCGCACGTTGGCCATGAGGTCGGGAACGGTGACGTCACTTGAAGGCACGCGGAATACGCAGGTAGCGTCAGCAGTCTTATCATTCTGAGGCATATTGTTAACCATGTTGTCCATGACAACCCCTAACTTATCGCGGACGTGCCGCAAATAATGAACCGTACGTAATCATACCCCAA
>UREE01000044.1 GCA_900546825.1 uncultured Collinsella sp.
TCAATGCCGCCTCGTTTCAAGGCACCTTGCTCGCTCTGGCGGGTTTTCGCTGTCGTTGCCAAAACATCGACGTAGCCATTGGGGACGCTCTTTAATGACTGGTCGTTTAAGAACGTCCCCAATGGCTACACTCAAAAACGGCGCCCGTCGGCGATGTTGCCGGCGGGCGCCGTTGTCTTGAAGACGAAATGATCCGTTTTCCTCCGTCTCCAAGGGATCATTACAGTGAGTCGATAAAGCGCTGCTGGGCGGCGCGGCCGGCTTCGTCCCACTTAAAGACGCCGGCGTTGTCGAGCACGTGGCCAAACACTACGCCGACCTCCTCGTGCAGGATGCCGATGGCGCTATCCGCCGTAAGCTCGTCGGCGCGGCGGGCATAGACGTCCTCGGCCCACGCGGCATGGCTGCGGCAAAGGTCGTCGCCCTCGAGCGCACTGGCAAGGTCGTAGCTGGTATCGGCTTTGGCTGCCAGCAGGTGCTCGCGGACAGCGCCGAGCTCGGGAACCAGGCGCGGCGGAAGAATAGCCAGGCCCATAACCTCGATCAGGCCGATGTTCTCCTTCTTAATGTGGTGATACTCGGCATGCGGGTGGAAAACGCCCAGCGGATGCTCGTCGGTCGTGATATTGCAGCGAAGCGCCAGGTAGGCCTCGTAAATCTCGCCGCCGGCGTTGCCGCGGGAGTCGACGCGGCGGATGACGGGCGTCACGGTGTTGTGCGCTACGCCGTCGGCCGTGTGCGCGATAACGCCCACAGACTCGTCGGTCCACTCGCGCCAGGCGAGGATAATCTTCTCGGCAGCGTCGAGCAGCTGAGCGCGGTCATGCGAGCGCAGGCGCAGCACCGAGAGCGGCCACTGCAGCACAGTGCCGGTGACCTGGTCAAAACCTGGCATGCTAAACTGCGAGACCTCGGTGGCATGCATCATGGGGAACTCGTGCGCGCCGCCCTGGAAGTGGTCGTGCGACAGAATCGAGCCGCCCACGATAGGCAGGTCGGCGTTGGAGCCGATGAAGTAATGCGGGAACAGGTCCACAAAGTCGAGCAGGCAAGTCAGGCCCTTGCGGTCGACGTGCATCGGACGATGCTCGGAGCTCATGGCAATGCAGTGCTCGTTAAAGTAGGCGTACGGGCTGTACTGGAAGCCCCAGCGCTCGCCGTCGAGCTGGATGGGGATAATGCGCAGGTTTTGGCGAGCGGGGTGAGCGCCGCCGTCGGCTGCGGCGGAGCGTCCGGGATAGCCCTCGTTTTCGATGCAGAGCTGGCAGGCGGGATACTTCTCGCCCGTGTTCTTGGCGGCACCAGCCGCGGCGATATCGCGCGGGTCCTTCTCGGGCTTGGACAGGTTGATGGTGATCTCAAGATCGCCCCAGTTGGTGGGGGTGCCCCATTTGATGTTGCGCGCGATGGCGGCGCGGCGCACGTAGCCGGCGTCGCAGCACAGGCCGTAGAACCAGTCGGTCGCGGCGCGGGGCTCGTTGACGCCCATACGTCCGTTGAACTCTTCGTTTACAACCGAAGGCCTCGGCATGAGCGCACCCATGATGCGCATGGCGATGCGGTCGCGGCCTGACGCCGTGTCCTCGGCGGCACCGTTGGTAACGGCGGCCTCGGAAAGCGCGGCAAGCGTGCCCTCCAGGTCAAAGTCGGGGAGTGTATCGGGGTGCAAGAGCGAAATCTTCTCGGTCTTGAGTGCCCAAGCCATGTCGAGTGCGGGGCCCGTGGCGCCGATGCACTCCAAAATGGTGTTGTATGCCCAGATCCGGTCGTCCTGGCCGATCATCGATCGGTGGATGGCGTACTCGATCAGGTTCTGCGCGGCCTCTCGCACGTCAGTCATTACAGCCATGCCGCGTAAGCCCCCTTGTCAGAGATGGCGTAGTGACGGGCAGAGCCCTCGCCCAGCCAGCCGTTCATCTTGGCAATGAAGGTGTCGACCAGATCGAGCGGCACGAAGGCCTGGATGGTGCCACCAAAGCCGCCACCGTGAATGCGAACGGCGCCGCGGCCGTCGAGCACGTGCTCGGCCAGCGCCAAGGCATACATGGAAGGCTGTTCAGATCCCAGCTTGGCAACGACATTCTGCAGGTACATGGCAGAGCTGGCGCCGGACTCGCGCGTCAGGACCAGGAACTGGTCGATGTCGCCGGCGTTCAGGGCAGCCCAGCGCTTGTCGACCAGGCCGTTTTCGTACCAGTAGTGAACGGCGCGCAGGCAGGCGCGGTCGCCCAGCTTGGCGCGCAGCTCGGGGAGTTTAGCGTCAAAGTCGGCAACGTCGACCTCGCACAGGCGTGCCTTGCCAAACTCGGCGGCGACGTCCTGCATCTCGCGCGGAACGGCGGCGTAGTCGTCGGTAGCTGCCACATGGTCGGCGCCAACCTTAACGAGCACAAGTGCATAACCGTGATCCTCAAAGTTGAGCTCGAGCTTTTGGGTCTTAGGCCGGGCCTGGTCCTCAAAGTCCATGTAGGCAAGGCCGCCCAGGCACACAGCGGCCTGGTCCATCAGACCGCAGGGCTTGCCGTAGTAGTTGTTCTCGGTGCGCTGACTCATCTGGGCGAGCGTGACGGGCTCAATGGCGGGCGCGCCCCAGAGTGCCTCCATGGCACGACCGTACGCGGCCTCGACGGCGGCAGAGCTGGAAAGACCGCCGCCCGAGGGGACGGAGCAGGTAAAGGCAAAGTCGAAGCCGTGGGGCTCAACGCCAAGGGCTGCAATCTCGTGGGCCATGCCGCGGACGAGGCTTGCGGACGTGCCCTTCTCGGACTCCTGAACGTCTAGCGTGTCGAGCGCGATTTCAAACGTGGGATAGCCCTCGTCGGCTACGCGAACCTTGTTGGAATCGGTTGCCACGGCGATGCCGTCGACGGCGACATCGAGCGAGCCGGCGATAACGTGGCCACCCTCGTGGTCGGTGTGGTTGCCGCTGATCTCGGAGCGGCCGGGCGCGTGCACATAGAGCACCTGGCGATCGCCGATGGGCCCAAACTCCTCCTCGAACAGCTTGGTGAGCGTGGCGAGTGTCTTTTCGTCGGGGGTGGTCATGGGAGTCCTTTCCTTGGCGCATACTGACGAGTTTTCCGTCGTAGTGAGTACGTTAACAATCTGAAGCGGCGTGAACTCAGCATCTACGATGCCGCACGTTACGGGCTATGTTAACGTACTCATAACACAACGCTTATCACTTTTTGAGAATCTGGTAATCGGTAGAAATTCAGCCGTGAACGGTATTGCCGTATGGACTTATAGAGCAGAAGAGTTGCGGATTGAAAAAGTAGAGTACGTTAACATGCGTCCGACGATAGCGGGCCTCGGCGCGGGGTGTATTTCTGCCCGGGCCGGCATGCACGCTATTCAGATCTCGCAACGGTGAAGGTGATCCTGTGGCAAGGCGCCCGTCCAACGATACAGGTACGCGTCCGGTCTCCATGGCCGACGTCGCCCGCGCTGCTGGCGTTTCGCAGCAGACGGTTTCGCGCGTCGCCAACGGCTTGCCCAACGTTAACGAGCAGACGCGCCAGCGCGTGCAGGCCGCTATGCAAGAGCTCGGCTTTCGTCCGAGTTATGCCGGTCGCTCGCTGCGCGACGGCCGCTACCATTCGGTCGGTCTGTGCGTCAACGATGTCACCAAGTTTGGCAACCTCTCAATGATCGACGGCATCGCCAGCGCTGCTCGCGAGCATAATTGCGCCATCACGCTGGTCGAGATGTCCAAGACCGAGGAGTTTTCGCTTGCCGAGGCCACGCGTCGTATGGCTGCGCTGCCCGTGGACGGCATCATCATCGGCATGAGCCGCATGGCGCCCGATTTTGAGACGTTTGATCCACTGCCGGGCATTGGCACGGTCATCGTTACCATGTACGCGCATCCGCGCGTGACCACGGTCGATTCCGACCATTACGGCTGCTCGCTCTTGCTTATGGATCACCTGTTTGAGCTGGGGCACGAGCAGATTCGCTATATTGGCGGCCCGTCGTTCTCGGTCGACGAGCAATTTCGTCGCGCCGGTTGGCAGGATGCGCTCGAGCGTAAACACATCGAGCTGGCAGAGCCGCTCGAGGGCGATTGGTCTGCCAACAGCGGCTACGAGGCCGGCAGATATCTGGCCGAGCACGATCGCACCATGACGGCGATCTATGCGGCAAACGACCAGATGGCAAACGGGGCCATCGCCGCGCTGCGCGATAGTGGCCTGCGCGTGCCCGAGGATGTGAGCGTGGTGGGCGTCGACGATTCGCTCGATGATTTTGTCGCACACAACGAGCTCACGACCGTGCGATTCGATCTACATCAGCGCGGACGCGAGGTATTCGAGCATGCGGTTCCCGAGGCGGGTGCGGCGGACAAAACCGTTGCCATTCGTATTCCCGGCCAGCTTATCGTTCGACATAGTACGGCGGCACCGCGCGCATAGTTTGTGCTGATAAACGGCGATTTATCGCATTTCAATAACAATCGGTAAGGATGTCGGCAGATAGCTGTTGGGATGCAGCCGAGTGCTATGATAGACGGGCTCTTTTGTCTATCTAGGAGGCTTTGCCTGATGGAGATCACCAAGGATATCCGCTACGTTGGCGTCGACGATCACGACATTGACCTGTTCGAGGGCCAGTACGATGTGTCCGAGAACGGTATGGCATACAACAGCTACGTTATCTTGGGCGAAAAGATCGCTGTCGCCGATTCAGTCGACGGCGGTTTTGTTGACGAGTGGCTCGGCAACATCGAGGCCGTGCTCGATGGCCGTACGCCCGACTACCTGGTCGTCCATCACATGGAGCCCGATCACTCCGCCGGCATTGCCGCCTTTATGGAGCGCTATCCCCAGGCCCAGATCGTGGCAAGCATGGGTGCCTTCCGCATGATGGTCAACTTCTTTGGCACCGATTTCCCCGAGCGCAAGATGGTCGTCAAAGAGGGCGATGTGCTCGACCTGGGCGGCCACAGCCTGACCTTTGTTGGCGCCCCCAACGTTCACTGGCCCGAGGTGCTCTTCTCCTACGAGTCTACCGACAAGGTGCTCTTTAGTGCCGACGGCTTTGGCAAGTTTGGCGCTAACGACATCGAGGATCCCGAGGGTTGGGCTTGCGAAGCTCGCCGCTACTACTTTGGCATCGTCGGTAAGTTCGGCAAATTCGTGCAGGCCGTGCTTAAGAAGGCCGCCGATCTGGACATCCAGATCATCTGCCCGCTTCATGGCCCCGTGCTGACCGAGAACCTGGGCTACTACCTCGACACCTACAACACCTGGTCGAGCTATCAGCCCGAGGACGAGGGCATCACCATTGCCTACGCGAGCGTCTACGGTCACCTGGAGGCTGCCGTCGAGGAGCTTGCATCTGCGCTTGAGGCTCGCGGCCAGAAGGTTTCCGTCTTTGACCTGGCTCGCGACGACATGGCCGAGGCTGTTGAGGATGCGTTCCGCTATGACCGTCTGGTGCTCGCCTCCATCACCTATCAGGGCGAGATTTTCCCGTGCATGAGCACCTTCATCCACACGCTCGCCGAGCATGCCTACCAGAACCGCACCGTGGCGCTCGTCGAGGCCGGTTCCTGGGCACCTGCCGCCGCTAAGGTTATGACCAAGGAGCTCGAGGGCATGAAAGACATCACGCTGACGCAGAACAAGGTGACCGTCCTAGGCTCGCTCAACGACACTTCGCGTGCACAGATCGAAGCCCTCGCTGACGAGCTCTCCAAGTAGCGACACGTTCACTTTTGACGCTCAAACCACCACAAAGGGGACAGGCACCTTTGTGGTGGTTTTTGTTTTTAGATGCGGGCGATGACGAGATTTGGGCGGGCGTCGTCGACGGTCTCGGCGATTGAGGTGGCGACGGCATCGTCGGGATCACGGTCCATCACGATGGTGTTGACATCGGTCAGTTCGGCAAAACGGTACATGCCGCGTCCGTTGACCTTGCTGGCATCCATGAGGGCGACGCTTTGACGGGCTGCGGCGATCATAGCCGTTTTGGCCTCGGCCATCTGCGGAAAGTCGGTCGTAAAGCCGCAGCCGGGAACAAAAGCGCCGGGGCACATGATGGCCAGATCGGCATGGACCATTTGGAGTGCCTGCATCGTGAGCGGTCCGTACAGATAGCGATGGCCTTTGCGCAGTGCCCCGCCCAGCATGACGACATCGACTGAGGGCATGCTCTCGTCGATGTAATCGGCAATGGTAATGTCGGCCGTGATGACGGTGATGCCATCGCGCTGGTCGAGGAGCCGGACGAACTCGAGCGCTGTGGTGCCCGAGTCGACGAGCAGAGTGTCACCATTGCCGACGAGTTCAATGGCGCTTTGCGCGATGGCCTGCTTGGCGGCGACGTTGACATTGATGCGGCGATCCTGCGTGGAAACGGTCAGGCGTTTGTGGAGCGATACGGCACCGCCATGCGTGCGGCGCAGCTTGCCTGCTTCGGCGAGCGCGTCCAGGTCGGCGCGGGCGGTGACGGAGGACACGCCAAAGGTCTGGGCGATTTCTGCTACCTGCACCGAGGCGTTATGCTCAAGCATCTCCATGATGGCGGCGCGACGCTCATCGGCGAAGGCTCGGGTTGTTACATGGGCCATAGCTGCTCCATCCTCAACTGAAATTTGCAGGAATTGTGTTGAGTCAATTTTCGTTCATTTTCTTTTTGTGTAAGAAAACACCTTTCGATTACTTGTCTTTTCTATAAAAGAAAGATGATTCGCTTGAAAACTTCAATGTCGTATAGAGGAATCCGGTGCGAATCTCTTCCGTTTGCTTTTCAAAAACAAGCGTCTTGACCTGTGCGCCGCTGATATCTCATACGTGTGACGCCTTCAATTTTCATACAATGGTCGCAGCAAAACGCAAGGTAAAACGCCTTGTGAACAACTACGCCCGATGTCCAGATGCGGGCGAGGGAGAGGAGCAAACGCTCATGGCACTTGTTACCACCGAAAAGATGCTCAAGGACGCTCAGGCCGGCCACTACGCCGTCGGCGCGTTCAACGTCGAGAACCTCGAGTTTGTTATGGCCGTTCTGGCTGCTGCCGAGGAGACCAAGTCCCCCGTCATCATGCAGACCACCCCGGGCACCATCAAGACCGCTGGTCTGGACTACTTCTACGGCATGGTCAAGGCTGCCGCCGAGCGCGCTTCCGTGCCCGTCGCTCTGCACCTCGATCACGGCGATGGCTATGACCGCTGCATGCAGGCTTTCCGCACGGGCTACACCTCCGTTATGATCGACGGCTCGCACGAGTCCTTCGAGGACAACATCGCCCTGACCAAGTCCGTCGCCGACGCTGGCCGCGCCATGGGCGTGCCCGTCGAGGCCGAGCTCGGCAAGGTCGGCGGTAAGGAGGACGACGGTCCCGCGGTTGAGGGCGAGAGCCCCTACACCGATCCTGCCGAGGCCAAGGAGTTTGTTGAGCGCACCGGCTGCACCTCGCTGGCCATTGGCGTTGGCACCAGCCACGGCGTGTACACGAGCGATCCTCACATCGAGCAGTCCGTGGTCAAGGCCATTCGCGACGCCGTCGACGTGCCGCTGGTCCTGCACGGCACCTCCGGTGTGCCCGATGAGCAGGTTGCCGAGGCTGTGAAGAACGGCATCTGCAAGGTTAACTACGCCACCGAGCTGCGTCAGGCTTACACCAAGGGCTTCATGGCCTACATGGCCGAGAACCCCGCCTGCTTCGATCCTAAGAAGCCGGCCAAGGAGGGCATGCGCGAGATCACCGAGCTGGTTAAGATCCGCATGACCAACCTCAACTCTGTGGGCAAAGCAGAGTAACAGCAAGGGTACTCTGATCCCATCGGACGGTTTGGGCGGGTCCCGTACTTAGTTTCCAAAACGTCCTCGCGCATGAAGGCCCCCGTTGTCTCGCTTCTTCGAAGCGTTGACAACGGGGGCCTTCGCGCTGCGGAATGATTTTGGAAACTAAGTACGGGGACCCGCCCAAGCCGTCCTGCTCAATCGCCCTTGTGGCGTTGGGGCGGAAAGGGTGGGGCGCGTGGGTTATTTGGTTGTTAGGGTTAGTAGGTCGTTGGGGGTTTTGAGGTTGTAGGTGGCGTTTGGGATATCTTGGTGTGATCCCCATGCTGCTCGGGCAAAACTGACCCCTGCTGAAGTTGCGCACTGTTCGTCGTAGACGGTGTCGCCAACGTAGACGACGTTGCCAGGATTCGCGCCCGCACGTCGGAGATATTCGAGCATGGGTGCGGGTGCGGGTTTATGTTCGGTTGTGTCTTCGACAAGGATGATGTGCTCAAAATACTTATCGAAACCAAGGGGTGCAATTTCTTTTGCGTATTCGTCGCGCGCACGTGAGGAGACGATGCCAAGTTTGCAGCCGCTATCGGCGAGTGTTGCGATGACTTCAAGCAAACCTGGAAACACGCTGATGGTGCTTTTAAAGCTGGCGGCAACTTGGCACCAGCGATCCAACGCTGCCTGCGAGTAGATCCCAAGTTTCTCAAGGGCATCCTTGCCGGGTATGCCGAGGGCAAAGTCAAGCTCGTGTCGGGGAAGCGTTTTGCTGGTCTCTTCTTGGACAATCTGGACAAGCGATGACAGAACGCTTTCTTCTGTATCTGCCAATGTCCCATCAACGTCAAATACGATATGGTCAAAGTGCTTCATATGATTGCTCCTCTCTGTTGTTTGCCTGCAAGTTTGATGCAGTGACAGAAGAAGGGCTAGCGGGATTTCTGCCTGGTGCTATCGAGATTCTGCCTCGCTGCTCGATAGCTCGAAGGAGTGCACCCCATTTGTTCTTTAAATACCTGGCCAAGATGGCTTGCTGTTATAAATCCGCATTGGCGCGCGACTGTCTGTACCGTTCTCGTGGTGTGTGCCAAAAGTTCGCAAGCACGGTTTATGCGGTATGCGCGTAGATATGCCGCCGGGGTCGTTCCTGCACAAGTTTCGATAATGCGGTAACACTCTCTTTCGCTTACGCCGGCTGCAGATGCCATCTGGGGCACATCTATAGCGGCTGCATAGTTTGCGCGGATAAAGTCCAGGATTGCCTTGAACTGTACGTCGCGGCTGGTCATCCAAGAGGCGCCGTCGGAGGAAAAGAGCGGTTCGGCCTTGGCGTAAATCTGAATCCAGAGCTCTGACAAGTTATTTCGAAGCGCCATCTCATTCTGCGGCCGTTGAAGGTCGTGGCTAAAGGAACTCTTTAGCAAATCGATAAAGGGCATATCGTCGGGGTTGGTGGGCGACCATTTGAGCACATCGACGCCTCGACATTGCAGCAAAGGATTGATATAGCGCTTTTGAAGGCGTCCCGCGGGATCGCCGAGCATCGACGGCTGAAAGATATGCAACATTTGAATGGCTGGTGCCGAATTGGGTGATTGCAGCGTGCTGTGCAAAACGCCGCCGTTGATAAAGCCGGCGGACCCTTCCTCAAAGCGCACGTGTTCATGAGCCGCGCGCGTTCGATAGTCAATCGCTCCCTGCTCCATGTAGAAAAGCTCGACTTCGGAATGCCAGTGCCAGGGGACGGAATTGCCCGGATAGCGAGCGAATTCTGCGCGTTCGGCAATATAGGGCCAGTCTTCGGCGGTCTCGGGAAACGCTTCCTCGCGTCCTCCGCGGTGCAATTCTATGTGATCCATGTTTCGCATGGCATCAGTATAAAGCGCAATGGGCTTAGATTGCTCTTGCCTGTTCGGGGAACGCCTTGTCTAGGGATGTTTGGAGCTTTTCGAACGATGCTCGCAGGTTGAGGCTTTGATCGGTTGAGCGTTTTTGCTGTGAGGTTGGGGAGTCGAGGAGACCGTTTCTCTGTGTCGGGGGGAAGGAGAAAAGGTCTGCATGTTTTAGGGATGGCTGCTGTGTTGCGTCATTGGAAGAATGCATGCTTATGCGGCCTCCTCGATGTCCACCAAAAGGTTGCGCACAGGGTGTGCTGCTAGGTCCCGTGCGTTGGCAGTATTATGCAGCGGACCGTTCAAAGAAGCGCTAAAGAAAGGCTTAACCTGGTTTGGTGTTACGATGAAACCGCAGGTCAAGGCTATTGAGTAACACTCTTGAAAGGTTTTGGGCTTAAGGGCTTTCTAAGGTTTGTGACGTGGATGTGGCTCGCCTGTGTGGGGCGTGTGAATGCTCGCTGTTAGCGCTGCGGCTCTGCAGCCCGTACCTGCTCGATGACCTTTTCCATCGTGGCGTCGATGCGGTCTTTTTTGAGCTCGCATTCCCAGATGGTTATGGGTGTCCAGCCCATTTGAGTGAGTGCCGCCACGGCAGCGC
Source organism: uncultured Collinsella sp. (assembly GCA_900546825.1). Lineage (GTDB taxonomy): Bacteria > Actinomycetota > Coriobacteriia > Coriobacteriales > Coriobacteriaceae > Collinsella. Next base: position 10,240 of record UREE01000044.1, read on the forward strand.
GGTCGCGCTCGACGTTGCGACGGAACTTTGCCTCCCAAAAATCAACATTGCGCTTGGGCTGGCTCGGGTTGCACTTGGGGCAGCGGTGCCAAAAGCAGCCGTTGACGAAGATGGCGATCTTGCGCCCGGGGAAGGCGATGTCGGGCTTGCCGGGAACCTTCCATTCCAAGCGATATCCCGTAAGGCCCGCTGCGCGCAGGCGCTGTCGTACGAGCAGCTCGGGCTTGGTGTTGGCGCGCTTGTTGCCCTTCATGGACTTTTTGATGGCGGCGCGACGGCGGACCAGTTCGCGCTCGTCAGCGGAGAGGTCCGAGGTATCGATGCCGTCGAGCAGATCGGGCTTGGGACGCTTTTTGCTGCGGCGCTTAGGTTTGCGCTTGGGTTTGGTAGCGGGCTCGTCGGCCGTGGTCTCGGTATCGTTGGCAGCGCCATTAGCCTCAAGCCGGTCTTCCTTCAGCTCAATCAGCGCATCAATGAGCCCCTTGTCGGCGGGCATCCATTCCACCGTGGCAAGCGAGGTGCGCGGAATCCAGCGGATATCAAGCTGGCGGTCGTGCTTCTGGGGCTCATCGGATTCATCAGCCAGCGAGCAGTAGTAACACTCCATTGAGAGATGAAAATCGGGGTAGTCATACTCAACGGTGTAGAAATCACGTAGGTTGGTGACCTTTACCTGTAGCTCTTCCATAAGCTCGCGGCGCACAGCGTCTTCGGGTGTTTCGCCGCGCATGAGCTTGCCACCTGGGAACTCCCACAGTCCCTGCATGTCGCCGTAGCCGCGCTGCACGGCAAGCAGCTCGTCAGATCCATCCTTGCGAATGATCCCAGCGGCAACATGAACAGTCTTCAACAGGAGTCCTCTCTTCACATCAACACATGGCAGGCTACCCTTACCTTACACAACGGTAAGGCAAGCGTAAGCCATATCGATGGTAGCCGACTCGGCTCCTTGCGACTATAGATGCCGTAGACTAATCGCAAGAAAGGACTCGGTATGCAAACCACCCAAATGGCGACCCCGGTACTGGAGGTCGCGCATCTCGAAAAGGTATATGGAGCGCTGGGCAACGTGACCCGCGCGCTCAACGACGTCAACTTTACCGTCAACCGCGGCGAATTCGTCGGCATCATGGGAGCCTCGGGCTCGGGCAAGTCGACGTTGCTCAACTGCGTGTCGACCATCGATGCCGCCACGAGTGGCGCCATCCGCATCAACGGCCAGGATGTGACGCGCATGAAGCAGGCCAAGCTCTCGCAGTTCCGCCGCGAGGAGCTGGGCTTTATCTTCCAGGATTCCAACCTGCTCGATACGCTCACGGCACGCGAGAACATCGCCCTGCCGCTCACCATCGCCCGCGCAAACTCGGCAGAGATTTCGACCCGCGTGCAGGATGTGGCAGCGCGCCTGTCCATCAGCCAGGTGCTCGACAAGTATCCCTACCAAATGTCGGGCGGCCAGCAGCAGCGCGTTGCCGCGGCTCGCGCGCTCGTCACCGACCCCACCATGATCATGGCCGACGAGCCCACCGGCGCCCTCGATTCCAAGAGCGCTCGCCTACTGCTCGAGAGCCTGGAGGCCCTTAACCGCCGCCTGCGCGCCACCGTGCTCATGGTTACGCACGACAGTTTTGCCGCCAGCTACACGAGCCGTGTGCTGTTTATTCGCGACGGCAAGATCTTCACCGAGCTGCGCCGCGGCGACACCGACCGCCGAGAGTTCTTCGACCGCATTATGGAGGTCGTTGCCATGATGGGCGGTGAAGGCTCCGATGCTCTGTAAACTCGCTTGGGGCAACGTCCGCCGCGCCGGCCGCGACTACCTCGTCTACTTGCTGACGCTCACCCTGGGTGTCACGGTCTTCTATGCCTTCAATACCGTCTCGATGCAGGTCGACATTGCCGGCATCAAGGAGGAGGGACTGTCCGAGCTCATGGGCAGCATGCTCGGTTACCTGACGTACTTTTTGGCCGGCGTCATGGCCTTTTTGATGGTGTATGCCAACAACTTCATCATGAAGCGCCGCAAAAAGGAGTTCGGCCTGTACCAGGTGCTCGGCATGCGCCGCGGGCGCGTCGCCACGATCATGGCGCTCGAGACCGTGATCGTTTCGGTCGGCGCCTTTGTCGCCGGCATTGTGCTGGGCGTGGGGCTCTCCCAGCTCATGACATTCTTTACGGCCTCGCTCTTTAAGACACAGATCGCTAATTTCCACTTCTTTTTCTCGGTGCATGCGTTCAACCTGACCCTTGCCTGCATGCTCGTGATGTTTGTGCTTACGCTACTGCTGAACCTTCGCGCCGTGCGCCGTACCAAGCTCATCGAGCTTATGGGCGCCGAGCGGCGCAACGAGAGCATCAAGACGCGCAACCCCTGGATTGCGATCGCCATCTTTGTCGTGGGCGTGGTGCTGGTGGGCGTGGCCTATTACCGCCTGTTGCGCGATGGGTTCCCGCTCACCGCGACGGAGGGTAAGCTGCAGGAGGCCATGAACCAGTTTGGTATCACCACGGCCATGGTTACGGTGGGTACCTTTGCCCTGTTCTGGGGCCTTTCGGGCATGCTTATCAAGCTGCTGCAGAGCCTGCGCAGCGTGTATTGGCGCGGCCTCAACATGTTTACCGTGCGCCAGCTTGCGGCCAAGGTCAACACGGTGTGCTTTTCGATGGGCGTTATCGCGATGATCCTGTTTCTGGCCATTACCTCGGTGACCTGCGGTATGTCGATCGCCAACGTGATGAACGAAAACCTCGAGCGCTATAACCCTGTTGACGTGTCTCAGACGTATGTCTATTACACGCCCGAAACGCTCGACTACTACAAGGAGTATGTCAATCCGTCTGAGGCCGATCGCATGGTGTTGGCCGATGCAACGGTCGATTTGTACACTGCGTGGCATGGCGAGCGCAAGTCGGCGGACAACAACGACGAGACCGGCAAGAAGGTCAATATCGCCGATGTTGCCGGTGAGCATGTGCAGATCGACTCGTATCTGAGCTATACGCTTGGCGGCTCGGATCCTTCGGTGACGGCGGGCGAGATGTGCAAGGCCATGGGCGAAAAACTCCCCAAGGCGCTCGAGGGAAGCAACGCCGATGATATGGGCCTGTTTGTGACGCCGGCAAGTCAGTACAACAAGCTGCGCCAGATGATGGGCGAGGAGCCGGTGAGCATTGGCCGCGACCAGTATCTGCTCACGTGTGATATGGGCGGTGAGCTGGGCGACCTGTACACCAAGTACATGGCCGGCGGTCACACCCTTTCCTTGGGCGGGCATGAGCTCAAGCCTGCAACCGATAGGTCGGACGGGGACACGGCGGCCATCGCCAATTCGGGGCTCGGTAGCAACCCCGGTACCGTAGTCGTTGCCGATGAGCTGCTGTCCCAGCTTAATCTGCAGCCGTATTCCAGTAATCTGCTCGTTAACTACAAGCAGGGGATGGATGTTGCCGAGGCCGATGAGCTCATTAAATACACCATGCTCGACAATCTGCTCGTTGACGGCGAGAAGCCGGGGTCGTGGGGAGTCTTCATGACACGCTCCGAGCTATATACGCAGGCAGCGCAGATGAACGGCATGATTAGCTATCTGGCCATCTACATTGGCTTTGTGCTGGTCGTTGCATGTGCGGCGATTCTGTCGATCCAGCAGCTCTCCAATGTGGCCGACGGCAGCCGCAGCTATCGTGTGCTGGCGCAGATCGGCTGTGACGACCGCCAGATCCGGCATTCGGTGATGGCGCAGCAAGCGGTGTCCTTCCTGTTCCCGCTGGCAGTGGGCCTGGCGCACTCCTTTGTGGCACTTAAGGTGATCATCGAGCTGGTGAGCACGTTCGGTAACATGAGCATTGGCGGCACGGTGGGCCTCACCTGTGCGATTTTCCTGGCAGCCTACGGCGGCTACTTCCTGGTGACCTACCTCATGAGCACCGGCATGGTGCAAGCTGCCATCGCTACCCGCTACAGCGAGTAGCAAGCGGGCAAAACCGTCGCAAAACCAACGCAAACAACCGCCGCGGACGGAGTCGGCCCCCTTCCGCGGCGGTTTTTTTGTCTATCGGATGCCTCTCAGATGCAAGTGAGTAGACTTTTTTGGATCTGTCGAGCACACCACGACAAGTGCTCAATAAAACCGCAGGTCAGCGCTGTGGCGATTCGGGGTGTGCTCGGCCTCCTGCAAAAAGTCTACTCACTTGGTTTTGGCTGCTAGAAAACCGCCGCGAGGGAAAGTAGCTCCCTCGCGGCGGTTTTTTGCGTTTACCCAGATAAAACCTGCCATAATAAACCTGTCCCTTTTTGGCAGGTTATCGCTTCCAAAAGTGGAGGATGAGCGTCGTGCGGTTTTGCTGTTCGGTTTTGACCAGGATGTTGTGGATGTGGGTCTTGACGGTGCCCACGGCAAGGAATAGCTCGTCAGCGATCTCTTGGTTCGATTTGCCCAGTACGACCAGACGCATAACTTCGGTCTCACGGTTGGAGAGCTTGTAGGCGTTGCGATAGAAGGGCATCTGCTCTTCGATGTGTCGATCAAGATCGCTGACGTTCTTTTCCTCGGGTGCCTCCTGCATGCGGATTGAAAGCACGTGGTAGGAGTAGATGATCAGCAGAATCGCAAAGTAGCACGCAAAGATATTCTCGCTAAAGTTGCGCTCGGACAGGTACAGCTGCAGCCAAGAGGGTGCCAGGCTCATGGGAACAACAAGGATGTTGTAGAAATCCTCGGCAACGATGCACCCGACCAGAATGGCGCCGATAATGAGGTGCTTTCGTTGATTGTTGACGCGCGCCTTAAGCTCGACCTGCGTGCTTTTATGCGCCGTCCAAAAGATATATAGTCCCACAAATACAAGGAATACCTGACGCATCGTGTAGTAGAGCCATTGATGCATGGGGCCGTAGGGGACAGCGACAATGATCAGCAGCTCGCTCAGGAAGAACGTTGCGACGGGAATAACAAACTGCTTTTTTGAATGTTTGTCGAGCAAGTCCATGGCAATGAGCCAGATAAAAGCTTGTGAAGCGGTCGCCACAAGGGTCCGCAACACAGGCATGGTAATTGAGTAATAGTCGCGGGCTGGAAAACTCTGGTTTTGCAACGTGTATTCAAAAAAGAAGATCTCGGTCATCTCGATGGCATAGCAAATAAATACGCCGCTGCCATAGATAAAGAAGCGTCGACGAGACGAGGCATAGGCGGCAAGCGAAAGCACTGCCGTCACAATACAGATCACGAGTATCGCTAGGGTATAGAAGAACATCAGGGTGTTCATCTGCCACCGTCCCATCTCATTTCATCTATGGCCGAGCCCTGTATACCTTGTGGGATATAGACGTCTCAACCCTTCGTTCCATTGCGGATTAGGCGCCGAGATACAGCATAGCCGTATACCGTTCGCGGTTCTAGGTAGTAAACCCCCTGCAAGCTGGCTACCTGCGGGTTTATATTGGTTTAGAGGGGGTGTAACTCCGTGAACGGTCTTTAATCCCGAATAAACTAGGTAAAAATTGCATACGGGTGAATGATGGTCTTGTCAACACGAGGCGTGATGTTCGAGCGCCTCATAGCAATAGTCGGCACGACCGGCGGAAAGGAATCGACATGGCGCTGCCTAAGGATTTCATCGACACCAACGACTTCACCAAAGAGCAGATCCTGGCTATCGAGGATCTTGGCCTGGCAATGAAGAAGGCCATCAAGGTTGACGGTTATTATCCGCACCTGCTCCGCAACCAGAGCCTTGGCATGATCTTCCAGCAGGTTTCCACCCGCACCCGTCTTTCCTTCGAGACCGCCATGTGCGACCTCGGCGGCCATGCTCAGTTCTATGGCCCTGGCACCATTCAGCTCGGTGGCCACGAGTCCCTGGGCGACACCGCTCGCGTCATGGGCGACCTGCTCGACATCATGATGGCTCGCGTTGACCGTCACAAGGACGTCGTCGGCCTCGCCGAGGGCTCCGCTGTGCCCGTCATCAACGGCATGTCCGAGTTCAACCATCCCACGCAGGAGATGGGCGACCTCATGACCATGCTCGAGAACCTCCCCGAGGGCAAGAAGATCGAGGACTGCACCCTGGCCTTCATCGGCGACGCCACCCAGGTCTGCGTCTCCCTCATGTTCATCGCTTCCAAGGTCGGCATGAAGTTTGTCCAGTTTGGACCTAAGGGCCACCAGATCCCCGAC
>UREE01000045.1 GCA_900546825.1 uncultured Collinsella sp.
GGGAAGCGTACTTTGGTACGCGACCGACGATTGAACGTCAGATTGCCGCTTAGGGACGTTTGCAGCATCGGCTACGATAGATCGTCCTCGTAGGGCATTAAATCGGCAAGGTAGCCCTTCTCCTTGAGTATGGCCTCGATCTCGTCGAGGGTCTGCTCGTCCTCCGCCGCGATGCGATGGAAGTGGTAGCCGCTCGTCACCGTTAGTAGTGGAAAGCTCTTGCCGCTCTCGATATCGTGCAGGTAGCGCTCAACATCGCGACGATTGCGGATGTCCAGGTCGGCCGTGATCTTGCCGTACACACGATGGTTGACGATCACGTTGAGCACGGCGCCACCCGCGTCGACGATACTCGTAAGCTCGTCGCCCGCCTGCTCCACGCCGTGGCGCACCTTAACAAGACGCGTGGGCACGGCGGGGCTACTCGCGGCTTCCTGCAGCACGTAGCCGCGGTTGGTCGCCACGATATCGTGCCCATCGGCACGCAACAGGGCAATATCCTGAACCACGACCTGACGGCTCACGCCAACCTCGCGGGCAAGTGCGCTGCCCGAAACGGGCTCCTTGGCTCCTTCGAGCACGCCCATGATGGCACGGCGACGCTCGCGGGCGTTCATTATTTACCGTCCAGCAGACGCAGGTGCTTAAGCGAGAGGTCGAGGATCGGCGCAGAGTGCGTCAGGGCGCCCGAGCTAATATAGTCGACACCCAGATCGGCCAGGGCGCGAATGTTGCTGGCGTCCACGTTGCCCGAGCACTCGGTCTTGGCGCGGCCGGCGATAAGCTCGATGGCGGCGGCCATGTCGTCGTGGGTCATGTTGTCGAACATGATGATGTCGGCGCCGGCTTCCACGGCCTCGCGCACCATGTCCAGGTTCTCGCACTCGATCTCGACCGTCGTGGTAAACGATGCATGGGCGCGCGCCATCTCGATCGCACGCATCACGCCGCCGGCGGCGTCGATGTGGTTGTCCTTGAGCATGACGGCCGTCGACAGGTTGTAACGGTGGTTGCTGCCGCCGCCGATCTCGACCGCGGCCTTCTCGAAGACGCGCATGCCCGGCGTGGTCTTGCGCGTGTCGACGAGCACGGTCTTGGTGCCCTCGAGCACCGCAGCCATTCTGTGTGTATAGGTAGCGATACCGCTCATGCGCTGCAGGTAGTTGAGCGCCACGCGCTCGCCCGAAAGCAGCACGCGCGCATCGCCGCGCACCTGGCCCACGTGGTCGCCGGCGTGCACCTCGTCACCGTCGGCAACATCAAACAGCACCGAGCTCTGCGAATCCAGCAGCTCAAAGGTGCGAGCGAACACATCCAGGCCGGCGATGATGCCATCGGCCTTGGCGATAAGCTCCACCGTGGCGGGACGCGCCGTGGGGCACACGCTCGCCGTGCTCACGTCCTCAAAGGTAATGTCCTCGCGCAGAGCCTGCAGAATCAGATCATCGACGACGAGTTTCATGGTAATGGGATTCATGGTCTACTCCTCCACGGCCTGCGTGCCGGCGGCACGGGCCAAATCATCGATTGCCAGGGTGTCGGCGCTCAGGGCGCGATGACGGCCATCGAGCACGGGATCGCCCGCCTGCTCCACGGCCAGCGACTCGCCGGTACGCATGTACCACGCGGCGCGACGACCCCAGACCAGCGCCTCGAGCAGGCTGTTTGATGCAAGGCGGTTCTTGCCGTGAACGCCGTTGCAAGCCGTCTCGCCCGCGGCGTAGAGCTCGGGCATCGAGGTGCGGCCGTCCTTGTCGACCCACACGCCGCCCATAAAGTAGTGCTGTGTGGGCGTAACGGGGATGGGCTCGTCCAAGATATCGCGGCCGTCCTCCAGGCAGCGTGCGCGAATGTTGGCAAAGTGCCCGGTCACCACATCGCGCTCGACGGGGGCAAAGCTCAGCCACTCGTGCTCGGTGCCGTCCTGCTTCATCTGCTCGCGAATAGCGGCGGCGACCACATCGCGCGGCTGAAGCTCATCGGTAAAGCGCTCGCCGGCGGCGTTGAGCAAAATCGCGCCCTCGCCGCGGCAGCTCTCGCTGATCAGGAAGGTGCGACCCGGCTGCGGCGAGAACAGTCCCGTGGGGTGAATCTGCACGTAGTCCAGGTGCTCCATCTTAATGCCATGCTCCTGAGCGATGTAGCAGGCATCGCCTGTGAGCTGCGGGTAGTTGGTCGAATGGTCGTATACGCCGCCGATACCGCCCGTCGCCCACAGCGTGTGGCGGGCATGGATCTTAAACGGCTCGCCGGCATGCACGCCCTCGGCGGCATTTGCCAGCTCGTCGGCGGGACGAACCGAGTTGTCCTCGTCCACGGGAACGGCGATAACGCCGGTGCACACCGTGGCGCCGCCACCCTCGCCCGTCAGGATGTCGGTCATGGCCACGTACTCCAAAATCTGCACGTTGTCCAGCTTGCGAACGGCCTGGAGCAGCTTGGTTGTGATCTCCTTGCCCGTAATATCGGCATGGAAGGCAATGCGCGGGCGGCTGTGCGCGCCCTCGCGGGTAAAGTCGAGGCCGCCATCGGCCTTGCGCTCAAAGTCCACGCCCATGGCCAGCAGGTCATTGATGACCGAGCGGCTCGAGCGGATCATGATGTCGACGCTCTCGCGGCGGTTCTCGTAATGGCCGGCGTGCATGGTGTCCTCAAAGAAGGCATCGTAGTCCGAGCCCTCGGGCAGCACGCAGATGCCGCCCTGCGCGAGCATCGAATCGCACTCGTCGACCGCGCCCTTGGAGAGCATGATCACGCGCGTGCTCGTCGGCAGGTTGAGCGCCGCGTACAGGCCCGCTACGCCGCAGCCGGCAATGACGACGTCGCACTCCATATCGGGGTATTGCTTGGTTTCCACAGGAATCCTCTCCCTTGAATGTGACATAAGAAACCGTCCCTCATGCCACATTGTTCTAGCGCGCTGCGTACTCGAGCATGCGGTCGAGCGTAAGTTTGGCCTGGTCGGCAGCCTCGTCCGACACGCCGATCTGCACCTCGCCCTCACCCGTCTCCAGGCAGCGCACGAGCTTTTCGAGCGTGATGAGATCCATGTTGACGCAGGTGGGCTGCACCGCGGGGAAGTAGAACTTCTTGCCGGTGCCCTGGCAGCGGCGCTCGAGCTCGTAGAGCACGCCGCGAACCGTCACGATGATGAACTCGCTCGCGTCGGACTCCTCGGCATACTTGATGATGCCGGCGGTGGAGCCGATGTAGTCGGCCTCGGCCAGGACGTCGGCCTTGCACTCGGGGTGCGCCAGCACGAGCGCGTCGGGGTGGGCCTCCTGCGCGTCAACGATCTGCTCGACGGTAATGATGTGATGACGCGGGCAGTAGCCGTTGTTGAGGATGACGTGCCTTTGGGGCACCTGCTCGGCCACAAAGCGGCCCAGGTTCTGGTCGGGAATGAACAAGATGTGCTGCTGTGGCAGCTCGGAGACGATCTTGACGGCGTTAGAGCTGGTAACGCACACGTCACTCCAGCTCTTGATCTCGACCGTCGAGTTGACGTAGCACACCACGGCCAGGTCGTCGCCATACTCGGCGCGCGCCGCGTCGACCGTCTCGCGCTTGACCATGTGCGCCATGGGACAGTCCGCGCCCGGCTCGGGCAGCAGCACGGTCTTGGTGGGATTGAGCAGCTTGGCGCTCTCGCCCATAAACTCCACGCCGCACAGCACGATAGTCTGCTGCGGTAGGCTTTTGGCGAGCTTTGCCAGGTAGAAGCTGTCGCCGACGTAATCGGCCACAGCCTGAACCTCGGGCGCCACATAGTAGTGCGCCAGGATCACCGCGTCGCGTTGGGTTTTAAGTTGTTGAATGGCCTCGACGAGCTCTGCGGGCACCAGTGCCGCGCGCTCCGTTGCCGTCGTTGCCGATGCTAGGCCGGCCGCGATATCGCGTGCAAGCTCCGACGCATCCATGTTCGCGCTCTGTGCCATCAAGGCCCCTCTCTTTTGGCGAATCTTGGGGCTTTAGTATGACACCTAGGTTTACAGCTGACAAGACAGCTGTAAACCTAGGTGTAAAGTTGAAATAAAGATTCAATCATGTGGCAGGTCCATTTTCGAACTGACAAGCTGAGGATAGCCGAGCTCTCGATAGCGCAGAAGGCATCTTTCGCCACCGCAATACCGCTCGGCGCGAGTTGCACGACGTGGGGCGCAAATGGGACGCGTCTCCGTAAGCGGCGCGTGCCCGATGTGGCAAAATCGAACTACTAAGGGGGCCGAATGCTCAAGATTATTGCCTGCGACGACGACGTCGCTTTTCTAGATAGACTGCACCGGATGATCGACCGTTGGTCGACCGAAACGGGCACGGCGGTCGATGTTGCGCTCGTCACGCGCGGCGAGGACCTGCTGACCCGCCATGCCGCGTCGCGCGCCGACATTATCCTGCTCGACATGATCATGCCGCTCGTCAACGGCATGGACACCGCGCGCGAATTGCGCCAGGCCGATACCGCCGTGCGCTTGGTGTTTCTCACCTCATCGCCCGAGTTTGCACTGGAGTCCTACGAGGTCCGCGCCTTCGACTATCTGCTCAAGCCCGTGACTTACGAACGCCTGGCGCGATTACTCGACGAGCTTTCGAGCATGCGCCCGGCGGCAACCGACGAGCTCGTGATCAAAACGTCCTTTGGCTACCACGCCCTGCGCCTGTCCGACATCGAATATGCCGAGGCGCGCAACAAGCACGTGGTCTTCCACCTGCGCGACGGACGCGATATCGAGGCACTCGAATCGTTCCGCAGCGTCGAGGACCGTTTGACGCAAAATGCCACCTTCTTTAAATGCCACCGTAGCTACCAGGTCAACTTGCGCAACATCGACCACTTCGATCGCACGGACATCGTCATGCGCTCCGGCGCATGCATTCCGCTGTCGCGCAGCAGCAAGCAGGGGTTCCAAGACGCCTACTTTGCGGTGCGCTTCGAAGGCGGGCGGCGCTGATGGTCTCCCCGGTCGAAATGGTCCTTTGGGCAATTCACCACGCCACGACGCTGCTCTTTGGCGTCTTTGCCTCGGCGGCGTTGTGCGGTATCGAGCTCAATCGACGCCATGCGCTCGAGCTGGTGGTCGTTACCATTCTGACCGGCACCGCCTTCTCAATCGCCAACGTCGTTGGCGGCGAACTATTTGCACGACAGGTTTATCCACTTGTCGTGCACTTGCCGCTTATCGTCTACCTGTGTGCGCGCTACCGCCTGAGTCCGCTGCTTGCCGCGCTCGGCATTACGAGTGCTTATCTGAGCTGCCAGTTCAGCAATTGGATGGGCATCGCTGCATTTGCCGCAACCGATTCGCAGATCGCGTACTATCTGGCACGCATCGCAACCACACTCGCCGTCTTTGCCGTCCTGTTGCATTGGGCCGGCGACATCGGTCCGCGCTTGGCGATTAAAAGCGCCACCGAGCTGGGCATCCTTTTAATCCTGCCGCTCGTCTATTACGTCTTTGACTATGCCACCAACGTCTACACCACGCTGTTCCACTCGGGCTCGGTGGTGACGGTTGAGTTTTTAGCCTTTGCGCTCTGTGCCTTCTATCTTATGTTTCTTGCTGTTTACCTGCGCGAATACGAAGAAAAGGAAACCGCCGAGCGAGAGCGCTGGATGCTCGAAACCCGCGACAGCGCCGCCATCAAAGAGCTCGAGGCCTGGCGTCAATCTGGGCGCGAGCTGTCGATTCTTCGCCACGATATGCGCCACTTCCTACGCGGCCTGGCCACTTTAATTGAGGAGGGCCACACCGACGAGGCGCTCAAACGCATCGATGAGCTCTGCCAAGTCGGCGACCGAACCGCCGTACGCCGCTTCTGCGCCAACGAGACCGTAAACATTGCGCTTTCGTCATTTAACTCGGATATCAATAGAAACGGCATTACCGCCAACTTGCGCGCCTCCGTACCCGAAACCATCCACGTAGGTGACGCTGACCTGTTTAGCGTGCTCTCAAATGCCTTGGAAAACGCTATCACCGCCGCAAGCGCCGCACCCCAAGGAAAGCGATTCATCGACTTTGACCTGCGATTGGAGGACGGCCAGCTGTTGCTGTTAGTTTCCAACACGTTTGACCGCGCGCCGCGCATGGTCGACGGCATGCCCGTGACCCAGCATGCGGGCCACGGCTTTGGCACCAAGAGCATCAAACTTGCCGTCGAGCGCATGAACGGCAACTGCCAGTTCCGCATTAACGGCGATCGGTTTGAGCTGCGCGCTGTGATGTAGAAGCGCGGCGCCGATCTCGCGGCGTGTCTTGCCCGCCAGGCAATCGCTCGCCGGCGCCAATCCGCTACAGCGGAGCGGCCGCCGGGGTCAGCTGCTTGATGTAGGCCCACATGCGCTGCTTGGCCGCCTTGTCGGTCAGCGCCGCCTCAAAGCCATCGAGCGCGAGCACGCGACGGCCCTGCACATGGGCGACCAGACCGGGCTTGAGCATGGCGGTGTCGAAGTCATCAATCGCCACGAGCATATCGGCGTAGGTTTCGCGCATGACATCGGCCGCGCTGTTATCGAGCAGCAGCACCGCCTCGGGATCCAGAGCCTCAAGCGCCTCGCGGAACAGGTCGCACGGCAGGGCGTGGTCCACCGTCACAGCTCCGTCGCCCGCGCCGGCAACACTCGCCAGCACACAAAAATCTTCGGGCGCGTAACCGATTGCCCCGAGCGCCTTGCGCAATGCGGCACCATCCGCGCCGGCGGCAAGTTCGCCGCCCGAGCGCTCGGCATCATCCAAATCACCTTTGACCAGCACGATCGGCGAGCACGCGTTGCCCGCGATACGCACGCCACGGGCCGCAAGCGATGCAAGCTCCTGCTCGGCCGCTTGGGCGATGGCTTCTTTTTTCTGGCTTTGTGACGTGGGCATGCGCTCTCCAATCGTTTGCGTGCCCACCATTATATAAAAGAGCCGCCCGTGAGTGGTTGCTTTGCGGGCCGTTGGGTATAAGCACGGTCGTACTGAGTTTTACGCGGCCGAGCCGCGTCGCATTATGGAGGTCACCATGGCTGACATTAAGCAGATTACCCCCGAGAATTTCGATTCCGTCGTTAGCGACAACCTTCCCGTACTGGTTGATTTTTGGGCGCCCTGGTGCGGGCCCTGCCGATCGCTCTCGCCCATCGTGGACGAGGTAGCCGACGAGCTGGCCGGCAAGCTTGCCGTTGCCAAGTGCAATGTCGATGACAATCAGGACCTGGCCATGAAGTTTGGCGTCATGAGCATCCCCACGCTGATTGTCTTTAAGAACGGTGAGGAGGTCGACCGCTCGGTCGGCGCGCTGCCCAAGGCAAGGCTGCAGGCATTGCTGGAAAAGCACCTGTAATACGCTGGTTACATTTTGGCGTCCTGCCGCCGTCCATGAGCGCTTTTGCACCGCTCGCCGGACTTCTGGGTGCACCGCGTGCGACCACGGATAGTATGGTAAATACAAACAGCCCCCAGTGAACGGGTGCGGGTCACGCAGACTCGCACCCGTTTTCTTATGCGGTAGCGCCCCGCGCGGGCGTAGTAGAATCTGAACCACTGGATTGCCCCGAGCATAAGGAGATTTCCCATGCATGACGTCGGAATGAACATGAGCCAGCTTGCCATGAGCGTCAAGCAGGTCGACGACACCATCGAGCTCGCCCACGAGTGGAGCCATCAGCTGCTGCATGCGACCGAGATTTTTGACATGGAGCGCATTGGCGCCAAGCTCGAAGCTGCCATGGCCGCACTGCACGAGGCGCATGACGCGCTCGAGGGCTACGAGGAAGCCATCGAGGCTGACCACAACTCCGTCGGCTCCGTAAAGCTGGTGTAGGGTGTCCGAACACGAACACGAGCACGGCTGCGGGCACGACCACTGCAACGACACGGGCGACGAGGCGAGCTGCCGTTGCGGCGGCGGCTCCGAGCTGGTCCGTTTTTCGGTCACCGCGCCCGATGACCTACTGCGCCGCTTTGACGAGCAGATCGCACGCCGCGGCGACGTGGCCAACCGCTCCGAGGCAGTGCGCGATTTGATTCGCGCCTCAATCGCCAAAGAGCAAATGCGCACGCCCGATGAGCACGTTATCGGGTCGCTCACCATGATCTACGACCATCATACCGGCGATCTGACGCGCCGCCTGGACGAGGTGCAGCACGACTACACCGACGAGATCGTATCAACCATGCACGTGCATCTGGATCACCACAACTGTCTGGAGATCCTGGCGCTCAAGGGTCGCGGCGAGCGCGTCTACGAACTGGCCGATCGCCTGCTGGGCCTGCGCGGCGTTAAGCACGGCGAGCTCACCTGCGCCGCCACCAGGCAAAGTCTGGGGCTATAGCGGGATTTCCCGCAGCGCACCTGCCAAAAAGGGACAGGTTTGTTTTGGCAGGTTTAGAAGTTTTACCTACCAAAATAAACCTGTCCCTTTTTGGTCGGTTTTGATGAGGGGTGTCGCATGCGGCATGTGCATATTCATGTGACGGGCATTGTGCAGGGCGTTGGCATGCGACCGTTTGTGTATCGCGAGGCCATGGCGCATGGCATTTGCGGCTGGGTGCTCAATGCGGGCGACGGCGTGCACATCGAGGCGCATGCTCCGGCCGATGCGCTCGATGCTTTTGTTGCCGCGCTTTCTGAGCATGCGCCTGCGGCAGCCCGCGTAGAGCATGTCGAGGTTGTGGACCTGGCAGCCAACGGTTGGGATGCCGCCAATGAACAGGGTTTTCGCATCGTAGCATCGCAGGACCAGACCGCGCACACGACGCTCGTCTCGCCCGATATCGCCACCTGCGACGATTGCCTGCGTGAGCTGTTCGATCCCGCCGACCGACGCTATCACTACCCCTTTATCAACTGCACTAACTGCGGCCCACGCTTTACCATCATCCGATCGCTGCCTTATGACCGAGCGGCTACCTCGATGGACCGTTTTCCCATGTGTCCTGAGTGTGCCGCGGAGTATGCCGACCCACTCGACCGGCGTTTTCACGCGCAGCCCGATGCCTGCTTTAATTGCGGGCCGCATATCATGTGGCGCGAAGCGAGCGTGGGCGATGAGCCGGGCGAAGCCGCCGCGCCGCTGGCCGTCGGCACCACGCGCGAGACCAGCGACGCCATTATCGACCGCTGCGTTGAGCTGCTGGCCGTTGGTGGCATCGTCGCCATCAAGGGCCTGGGCGGATTCCATCTATCCTGTGACGCCTCCAACGAGCAGGCGGTAGCCGAGCTTCGCCGCCGTAAACGCCGCAGCAACAAGCCACTTGCCGTTATGGTGCGCAGCCTTGCCGACGCTGAACGCCTGTGCCATATCAGCGACGTTGAGCGCGGCTTGCTGGCCGGCAGCATTCGCCCCATTGTGCTGCTGCGCCGACGTGCTGTTTGCGAGAGCGGTGATTCTCCCGACGCCCTCGCGCTCGCACCGTCCGTCGCGCGCGACCTGCCCGAGCTCGGCGTTATGCTCCCCTACACCCCGCTTCAGCATCTGCTGCTTGCCGCGGCAGAAGCCCGCGGTATGCACGCGCTTGTCATGACTAGCGGAAACCTGAGCGAAGAGCCCATCGAGACCGACGACGATCTTGCCTGGGAACACCTCGTTGCCGCCGGCATCGCCGATGCGTTGCTCGGCAACGACCGCGCGATCCTCTCGCGCTACGACGACTCTGTAGTGCGCGTGGTCGACGGCGCCGTTATGCCCGTGCGCCGCGCTCGCGGATATGCACCCCAGCCGCTGCCGTTGCCGGCGCTCGACGGCACTCCGTCCTGCGTGCTCGCCTGTGGGCCACAACAAAAGGCCACGATTGCGCTCACGCGTGAAGGGGCGAACGGCGAGGCAACCTGTTTTGTGTCGCAGCATATCGGCGATGTTGAAAACGGCGGGACCTTCGATGCCTGGAACGCCGCGCGCGCACGCTTGGAAGATCTCTTTGACTTGGCGCCCGCCGCCTTAGCCTGCGATGTACATCCCAGCTATCTATCGAGCCAGTGGGCGCGCGAGCAGGCGCGAAAATGCAATCTGCCGCTCGTCGAGGTGCAGCACCATCATGCGCATATCGCGAGCGTAATGGCCGAGGCTATCGCCGCGGGCCAGCTTACAACCGACGAGCGCGTCCTTGGCATCGCCTTTGACGGCACCGGCGCCGGTACCGATGGGACCATTTGGGGCGGCGAGTTTCTTGTTGCCAGCCTTGGCGGCTTTGAGCGCGCCGCGCATTTGCGCACCTGGGCGCTCCCCGGCGGGGCGGCCTCCGTGCGCGACGCCCGCCGCAACGCCTTTGCCCTGCTCAGTGAGCTCGGCCTGCTCGAGCACCCAGGCGCCGCTCGGCTTTTGGACAGCCTCGACGAGCAAACGCGCAGCGTGACAGCCACCATGATCGAGCGCGGCATCAACAGCCCGCGTACCAGCAGCATGGGGCGTCTCTTTGATGCCGCGGCAGCAATTCTGGGCATCTGCGACAAGGCAACCTACGAGGGCGAACTCGCCATAGAATTCGAAGCCGCCGCCTGGCGCGCGCTCAGCAGTGAAAGTGCCTGCCCCACCGGCAATATGGCCAGCTTTTCCGTAACCGAATCATCCCGTCCGGACGACTGCCATGTTCTGAACTCCAGACCGCTTATTGAGGCGCTTTTGGAGGGAATCAGGACCGGCGTGCCCGCCGGCAAGATCGCGCTCGACTTCCATGTCACCATCGCACGCGCGTCGACCCGCATCGCAAGCGAGATCTGCGTCCGTGAAGGCATCGACACCGTCGTGCTCTCGGGCGGCGTGTTCATGAACCGACTCCTGCTTCAGTTCCTCACCCGCGAGCTCAAAAGCGCAGGCCTTACTGTCCTTGTCCCCCACACCGCACCCGTCAATGACGGCTGCATCGCCTACGGTCAGACGGCGGTCGCAAGCGCTCGCCTCGCGCAGACAGCATCGCGATAGGCTGTTTTGCCAGCCTGCGCGTCGCCGTCTCACAGGTGTAACGCGTTTGCTCGTGACTCCCGCGAGCGCTACCATCAACTGATGGGTAATTAGGCGCCTATCCAGCGCAAAACGTATAAAAGGGGAACATTATGTGCCTTGCCGTTCCCGGTAAAGTGGTCAAACGCGACGACGACCTTAAGGCGACCGTCGACATGATGGGCATCGAGCGCCCCGTTTCGCTGCGCCTCGTGCCGACGGCACAGGTAGGCGACTATATTCTCGTGCACGCCGGCTTTGGCATTCAGATTGTCGACGAGCAGGAGGCGCAGGAGACGCTCGACCTGGTCAGCACCATGACCGAGCTGGCCAAAGAGGACCAGCTGGCCACCAACCCGGCAGAGGCTTACTAGTGGCGGCCGGACAGCCGGTTCGCTCCGGTATCGACTTTTCGGCATTCCGCGACCCCAAGCTGGCTCGCGAGCTCATCGATCGTATTCACGAGCTTGTCGGCAACCGCAGCATCAACCTTATGGAAGTCTGCGGTACGCATACCGTGAGCATCGGTCGCTATGGCTTTCGCTCCATTATGCCTGCCGGGCTCAAACTGCTGAGCGGTCCGGGTTGCCCCGTCTGTGTTACCGCCAACCGCGATATCGACCATGCAATCGCGCTCGCCAAGATGGACGGCGCCATCATCACCACCTTTGGCGACATGATGCGCGTGCCCGGGTCGTCTACCTCGCTCGCCGCGCAAAAGGCGGCGGGGCGCGATATTCGCATTGTGTACTCCCCGCTCGATGCACTCGATATCGCCGAACACAACCCCGATCGCCCGGTCATCTTTATGGGCGTCGGCTTTGAGACCACGACGCCTACCATCGCCGCCGCCATCCTGGAGGCAGACGCGCGCGGGCTGCAGAACTTCTCGGTCTACTGTGCCCATAAGACCACGCCGCCGGCGCTGCGCGCCATCGCCAACGATCCCGAGACCACTATCGACGGCTTTATCCTGCCGGGCCACGTCGCCACCATCACGGGCCTGGCGCCCTTTAGCTTTTTGGTCGACGAGTTCAATACCCCGGGTGTGGTCACGGGATTTGAACCGGTCGATATCCTGCAGGGCATCTGCATGCTGGTCCAGATGGTTGTCGAGAACAGGCCGGCGATCGACAACGCCTACCGCCGTGGCGTCAACGCAGACGGCAACCCCGTGGCGCGCCAGCTGGTCGAGCAGGTGTTTGAGCCATGCGACACCACGTGGCGCGGGCTGGGGCCGATTGCCAACTCGGGCCTTTCCATCCGCCCCGAGTTCTCGCGCTTTGATGCCCGTACTCGCTTTGACGTGCCCGTTGAGACGACGGTCGAGCCGCGTGGGTGCCGCTGCGGCGACGTGCTGCGCGGGGCCATTACGCCGAGCGACTGCCCTCTGTTCGGCCAAGCTTGTACACCCGAGCATCCCATCGGCCCCTGCATGGTGAGTTCCGAGGGCAGCTGTGCAGCATATTTCCGCTACCGAGGCTGTTAGGTTCCGCCGTTCTAACGAACGGCGGACCGGTCGACGCTGCGCGCCATTCAGGCGAGCGATTTGCCTTTCAATCGTCGGCTGCGGGCAAAAGCCCAGCAGCCTCCTCTTTCAAGGCAACTCACTTCGCCTGAATGGCGCTCGCTGACTTTTACTTAACATCGATTCTGCCACACTCAGCTATTGCCGACCCCCCACGATTGGAGTTTTCGATATGTCCCGTACTGCCACCGATAGCACTGTCCTGTTGGGCCACGGCTCTGGCGGCCAGATGATGAAACGCATCATCGATGAGGTCTTTTTGGATGCCTTTGGGTCGCCCGAACTGCTCGAGGGCAACGATGCCGGCGTCGCTGCGCTGCCCGCGAGCGGGCGCGTCGCCATGTCGACCGACAGCTTTGTAGTCTCGCCGCAGTTCTTCCCCGGCGGCAATATCGGCCGACTCGCCGTGTGCGGAACCGTTAACGACGTCGCGACCTCGGGCGCCAACGTGCGCTACCTCTCATGCGGCTTTATCCTCGAAGAGGGCTATCCCATGGACAAGCTGCGTCAAATCGTGCAGACCATGGCCGAAACGGCGTGCGAGGCGGACGTGGCGATCATCACGGGCGACACCAAGGTGGTCGAGCGCGGCGGGGCCGACGGCGTCTACATCAATACCGCCGGCGTGGGCGAGGTGCCCGCGGGCGTGACGCTCAGCGGCGCCAACTGCCAGCCTGGCGATATCATCCTGGTGTCGGGTACACTCGGCGACCACGGCATCGCCATCATGAGCCAACGCGAGGGCTTGGCGTTTTCGAGCACCATCGAAAGCGATGCCGCGCCGCTCAACCACCTGATTGCCGATGTGCTTGCCGCAGCACCCGACACACGCTGCTTCCGCGACCCCACGCGCGGTGGCCTGGCGTCCACGCTCAACGAATTTGCGCAGGCCAGCGGCGTTGCCATGGAGGTCGACGAGGATGCCGTGCCCGTACGCCCCGACGTGCAGGCAGCCTGCGAGATGCTCGGCTACGATGTGTTGCAGGTGGCAAACGAGGGCAAGATGGTCGCCGTGGTGCCGGCCGAACAGGCAGATGCGGCACTGGCCGCCATGCGCGCCGCCCGCTACGGCGAGAATGCCGCCATTATCGGTCGCGTGCTGCCGCTTGCCGAGGACGCCCGCCCCGCCGTGCGCGTACGCACCGGCTGGGGCTCGACCCGCATCCTCGACATGCTCGTAGGAGAGCAGCTGCCGAGGATTTGCTAACGACAAAGGCTCAGGGCTATTAAAGATATTCAGATTCCAAACATGCCCGGCACGCATGCCCAGTATCATGGGGTGCGTTTTACAACTCAAGCGGCAGGAGCACCCATGGCAGCAGCTTTTTCCCATGTGATCTTTGATCTGGATGGCACCATCCTCAACACGCTCGAGGACCTGGCGGCCGCCGGCAACCATACCTGCGAGACGCACGGCTGGCCCACGTTTGCCGTAGACGAGTACCGCTACAAGGTGGGAAACGGCATGCTCAAGCTGGTCGAGCGCTTTATGCCTGCCGAGTATGCGGGCGACGGTCGCATGTTTGAGCAGACGCTTGCCGAGTTTAGGGCCTATTACGGCGAGCACAAGGAGGACCACACTGCCCCCTATGCCGGTACTATCGAGATGCTCGACCGCCTGCGCGCCGCGGGCGTGCAGCTTGCCGTGCTCACCAACAAGGACCACGTCTCGGCGGTTCCGCTTATCGAGAAATACTTTGGTTCCGAGCGCTTTGCGCTGGTGCAGGGCCGAGTCGATGCGCTTCCTCCCAAGCCCGAGGCGCCTGTTACGCTGCATGTGATGAAAGAGCTAGGCGCCGATCCGGCAACCACACTCTATGTAGGCGATTCCAATGTCGATATCCTGACCGGTCACAATGCCGGCCTCAAGAGCGCCGGTGTCAGCTGGGGCTTCCGCGGCCGCGCAGAGCTGGAAGCCGCCGGCGCCGACTACGTGGTGGACACCCAAGACGAGCTCTCGGCGCTGATTCTGGGCGAGTAGCGGGGCTGTCGCTCAACACGGCTGCATAGATTCTGTCGCGCGGAAAGCGCATCCCGTTTTGCCGCCCCAGAATGGGATGCGCTTTCCGGTTGAGCCTTGTCGGGGAAACGGCATCCCGTTTCAGAGCAATATTCCGGGTCGCACTTTCCACAACCCACCCCATCCGGAAACCGCGACCCGCTATTCGGCCAAATACCGGCTCGTATTTTCCCGAGCATTCGATGCAACGCTGGCGCAAGGAGTGTCCCCAACTGCCGGCAGAAAAGGAACGTCCCCAAGTGCCGCCCCAATGACTACCATGGCAACGCCGCAGGTAGAGGACGGACAGCGAGCGGGCACCAGAGCGAACAAATTGGCATGAAAAGAGGACGGCATAGACCTTCTGGTCATGCCGTCCTCTTTGAATGACAAGTTGTCGCTCTGGTGCCCGCGCAGCGTCGAGCAGTTGCGGCGTTTGGTAAAACGCCGCAACAAACTAGCTCAGCATTGCATCCATCATCTCGGAGTTGACGGAGTCATCGGCAGACCACTCGCCGTCGTCGTTGCAGGTGTACTTGAAGATAACCGTGGTCTTCCTGGGCTCGGTGGCCTTGGTCACATCGACCATAACCTGACCTGCCATCTTGTACAGTTCGTCATCGGAGGGAACCGTATCAAGCGCGGCGACCTTCTCCTGATACTGGGTGGAGAAGTCCTCGACGATCTTGTTCATGGACTTGCAGGTGATGGAGACCTCGGCGGTCGCGACACCCTTGTCCTCGTCGACCGTCACGTCGCCGATCTCGTAGTCAAAGCCCTCGAGATAGGTCTTGGCATACTCCTTGGGATCGATACCCAACTGCTCGAACTCGTCGCCCGAAGCCTCCTCCAGACCAGAGAGGAAGTCGTCGCCACCGTTCTTGACCTCGTCAAACTGCGTCGTAAGATCCTCGGTGATGAGCTCCTCAACCGAAGGACCTCCACAGCCGGAAAGCACGACCACGCATGCAACCAAGACGGCCATGAGGGGTGCAAGCAGCAGCTTCTTTTTCATGTTGTTCCTCCCAATGAGCGGCACCGCGCTTCCCAGACGCGGCGCGCGTTGTAATAAGTAAGCCCATACTATCCACTTATGAACATCCTCGGCAACGCGAAGGCGCGGTCGGTTCGTTTTAGCGTCCGAACGGTTTGCAAGCCCGCCCAACGTGCAATAAAACGCTTCCCCGCGATGCAATAAAAAAAGGTGGCCGGAAAACCCGACCACCCTTGCACATCCTTTGGATGCCGCAGTTTACTTGCGGACGACCTTAACGATGGCATCACCGGCGGCGACAGCGGAGTCGGCCTCGACGGCGAGTTCGACATCGGCAAACTCGGCGGTGTTGGACACAGCAACGACGACGCAGTCCTTGTAGCCGGCAGCGGCGATCTTGGCACGGTCGATCTTGAGCATGGGCTGGCCGGCCTTCACGACGTCGTCGGCCTTGACGAAGCCCTCGAAGCCGTCGCCGTTCATGTTGACGGTATCGACGCCAACGTGCACCAGAACCTCGATGCCGCTATCGGACTGCAGGCCCACGGCGTGACCCATGGTGACGGTCACCTTGCCGTCGCAGGGAGCGTAGACCAGATCGTCCTCGGGCCACACGGCGCAGCCCTTGCCCAGGACCTCGCCGCCAAAGACGGGATCGGGCACGTCGGCCATCTTGATGACCTTGCCCTTGACGGGCGAGCACAGCACGTCGGCGCCGGCAGAAGCAGAGATGGAGGACGGAGCAGCGGCAGTCGCGGGCTCAGCCTTCTTCTTGAACATGTCAAACAGACCCATACGTTTTCTCCTCTTGATTAAGCGCAACGTTGTGCGCATGCCTATGGTGATTATAGTGCCAAATGGTTCAAATGCTAAGGTGGGGACTCGAATCGCGAGCCCATCCCAACGCTCCTTGATTCTCATCTTCATTGCAACAGACTCAGGACT